>JBKJQL010000218.1:0-33098 GCA_046594035.1 Gaiellaceae bacterium | reverse complement strand
TGTACACATCGCCGATCTCGCGCACACCGGCGCTGTTGACGAGGACGTCGATGCGCCCCTCGGCCGCTACGACCTGCTCGACGGCGCGCTCGACATCGGCGGGAGAGCGAACATCGCCGTGAATTGCGGCATCGCCCGCGAGGTCGAACCCTGTCACGCGCGCACACTCGCGCGCGATGCGCACGGCGATCTCACGGCCGATCCCACTCGCGGCACCCGTAACGAGCGCAACTCGGTTCTCCAGCATCCGACCCTCCTCCGAAGTACGTTAACCACATGAACGAGTGGACGATCACCGGGCCTCGCCACGCGGGGATCACCGTGTCAGACCTCGACCGCTCGCTCGAGTTCTACTGCGGCCTCGTCGGCCTCGAACTGCTCTGGCGGCGTCTCTACGAGGAGCCGGTGATCAACCGAATCGTCGGTGTCCCGGAGGCGACGGGAATCGAGATCGCGATGCTCCGCGTGCCCGGGAGCGACTTCGACGTCGAACTGCTCGAGTACAAGGGCTGCGAACGGCATTCCGGTAGCGGGCGGCCGTGCGATTACGGCACGGGTCACTTCTGCGTCTTCGTGACGGGGATCGACGCGCTCTACGAGGAGCTCGCCGGGCGCGGAATCTCCTTCCGCTCGGACGGCCCCGTCGAGATGACGGCCGGGCCGAACGCCGGCGGGAAGAGCCTTTACGGCCTCGACCCCGACGGGTACATCTTCGAGTTCCACCAGCGGCCGCCGAGATGAGCGTCGAGACGACCGTCGTCGCGGAGCGCTCCTCCGACCGCCCGCCGCTCCTCGAGCAGTACCGGCTGATGGCGCTGATCCGCCGCTTCGAGGATCGAGCCGCCGAGCTCTTCCAGCAGGGCGTGATCTTCGGGACGGCGCACAGCTGCGTCGGGCAGGAGGCGATCGCCGTCGGCGCTGCGGGCGTGATGCGCGAAACGGACTACCTCGTCGGCCATCACCGCTCGCACGGGCACCTGATCGCGGCCGGCGCAGACCTCCGGCGGATGATGGCGGAGATGTTCGGGAAGCGAACGGGCTATTGCAAGGGGCTCGGTGGCTCGATGCACATCGCCGACCTCTCGCTCGACATCCTCGGCTGCAACGGAATCGTCGGCGCCGGGATCCCGCACGCGTGCGGCGCAGCCCTGACCGCGAAAGTGCGCGGCACGGAGCAGGCCGCGGTCGCGTTCTTCGGCGACGGAGCGGCCGGCCAGGGGGCAGTGCACGAAGGCATGAACCTCGCCGCCACCTGGACGCTTCCCGTCGTGTTCATCTGCGAGAACAACCAGTTCGCGCTCTCCGCCGACTGGCGGGCGCAGCGCGCCGTCGAAGATCTCGCCGACCGCGCCGCGGGCTACGGGATGCCCGGGGAGATCGTGGACGGCAACGACCTGCTGGCGGTCGAGGAGGCTACCGCACGGGCGCTCGTCCGTGCGCGCGCGGGCGACGGCCCGACACTGCTCGAGCTGAAGACGTTCCGGCGGATGCAGCACTCGATGCGAGCGAACCTTCCGGACGTGCGCGATCCGGTCCTCGTCGAGGCCTGGGAGGCAAAAGACCCGCTCCCGCGTTTCGAGCGGCTGCTGCGCGACCTCGGAGAGCTCGACGACGGTCGCGTCGAGGAACTGATGCGCGACGTCGAGGGCCAGGTCGAGCGCGCGATCGAGACGGCGCTCGCCGACGAGGACGCGAACGCCGACGACCTGCTGCCCGCGGTACTCGGCCCCCAGCGAAGCTACCCGGCGCCTGCCGCCGAACAGGAACGGAGGCTCGGCTTCGTGCCTGCCGTTCGGGAGGCGCTCGACCTCGAGCTCGCAGCCGACCCGAACGTGATCCTGATCGGCGAGGACATCGGCAAGGTGGGCGGGCTCTTCCGCGCCACCGAAGGGTTCTACGAGCGCTACGGGGCCGAGCGGATCCGCGACACGCCGCTGACCGAGAGCGGCTTCGTCGGCTGCGGGATCGGGGCCGCGCTCACCGGGCTGCGACCGGTCGTCGAGCTGCAGTTCTCCGACTTCGCGGGCGTCGCCTTCGACCAGATCATGAACCAGGCCGCCAAGCTCCGTTTCATGATGGGCGGTACGCCCAGCATCCCGCTCGTGATCCGGATGGTCTCGGGCGGCGGCGTCCGGCTCGGCGCCCAGCATTCCCAGAGCCTCGAGGCGCTCTTCGCTCACATCCCCGGGCTGCTCGTCGCGATGCCATCGAACCCGTTCGACGCCAAGGGCCTGCTCTCCGCGGCGATCCGCGGGGACAACCCGGTGATCTTCCTCGAGCAGAAGCTGCTCTTCTTCGGCGAGCCCGCGCCCGTCCCGGAGGAGCGCTACGGAATCGAGCTCGGCATCGGTTGCGTCGCGCGCGAAGGCACCGACGTGACGGTCGTCGCTCTGGGCGCACTCGTGCCGCAGGCACTTCGCGCAGCGCAGGAGCTCGAGCGGGACGGCGTCAGTGTCGAGGTGGTCGACCCGCGCACGCTCGTGCCGCTCGACACCGACGTGATCGCGGCGTCGGTCGCGAAGACGCATCGCCTCGTCGTCGCACATGAGGCCGTCCAGTTCTGCGGCTTCGGCTCCGAGATCGCGGCGCACGTGGCGCAACATTGTTTCTGGGATCTCGACGCGCCCGTCGTCCGCGTCGGCGCGCCGTCGCACCCGATGCCGTACCAAAAGGATCTGGAGGCGGCGACACTGCCGGGCTCGGCCGAGATCGTCGCGGCCGTGCGGTCACTCGCGGCCTGACGCGATGGGTCAGTCGCGGAGCTGCTGCAACAGTTCCGCCGAGGCGGAGACGAGCCGGTCGACCTCGCCGCGTTCGATGTTCGAGTTCGTGATGCCGTACGCCCACCGGTAGCGATCCTGGTCGAGGATCTCGCGGAGCGGGACGTCCGCGACGAGATCGAGATCCTCGCTCGCGGGGAGGTAGCCGAGGTAGTCGTTCGTGTAGGCCGCGGTGACCGTCGTCGGGAACGGGCTCGCTGCCTTGATTCGGGCCCCGAGCCCGTTGAAGAGCTCGAACGAGTTCGTGACGACCGCCGCGTCGCCGAGGGCGACCGCCTGGATCTCCGTCCGAACCGGCGTCTCGGCGAGCTCGAGCATGTGCAGGTACATCGCGACCGCCCCCTGCATATATGTCTGCGGAAACTGCTGCGCCGACGTCATCGTGTGCACACTCGCCGGCCACGTCTCCGGCAGATCGGGCTCGGGACGCTCGCCGATCTCGTCGAGCACTGCGCGCAGCTCGTCGGCCGCGTAGCCGGGGCGGCGACGGTGAAGCTCGAGCCAATCGCTCGCGGCGGCGACACGCGCGTCCTCCGTTGTCGTGACGGAACCGAAGAGCTCCGCTGCACGCTCTCCGAGTGCCTGGCCGAGCGCGTCGCGGGCCTCGTAGGAGTGGCGGCTCGCGGCGGTGTTGCCGAACCACCAGTCGGTGAACGGTGCGACATCGCCTGCGCAACCCTGGAGGAACATGCACTCGACCCCAGGCACGGCCTGCTCGAAGGCGCCGCGCAGCGGTCCCGGGTATTCGGCGTCCCACTGGCTGGTGATCCCGCCGACCGAGATCGGATGCGCCGTGAAGTTGATGAGAGCTGCCAGCGGAGATCCGTCTGCGGTGTCGATGCGGATCACCGCGAGCGCGTCGTCGACCGGCAGTTCGTGGCGCACGCGGTTGACGCTCATCCCGGGCGCCGGCCCGACGGCCGAGCCGACACGCGCCGGCTGCATGCGCTTCCAGGCCGCGAAGACGCAGCCCGCCAGGAGGTCGGGAAGCACCGCGACGTATCCCTCGAACCCCGGGGAATCGCGGAGCCCTGCGACGCCGCTGCCGCGCGAGAGGCTGGGGGCGCTGTGGTTGTGGGTTGCGTGGATCACGACGCTGTCCGGTGCCAGGCCGCACAGCTCCTGCACGCGCGAGCGAACGGCGTCCGTCAGATCGCGGCCGGCGAAGACGAGATCGGTCGTGACGATCGCGGCTGTGCGCTCGCCGTCAGTTACGACGAGCGCTTGTGCGACGAGCGGCTCGCGGACGCCCTGGGCGAGACACGCGCGCCCAGCCCAACACCCGATCGGCAACCCGAGCGGCGGCGTGATGTCGACGCGTGCGACGCCGGCTTTCACAACAGTTCCTCCCGCGCGACCTCGCGTCCGATCACGATGACGTTGTCGCCTTGCTGCGTCGTTGCAATTGCACGCACGACGCAGACCGTACCGCCCGAGTCGGCGACGATCTCGATCGGGTCGCGATCGGGCCGCTCGAGGAAGTGCATGCGGCCGACGGGCTGCCCTGCCTGCACGCTGTCTCCCAGGTCGACCAGTGCCTCGAAGAGCCCCGATTCGGGCGCGAGCACGTAGTCCGCGAGGTCGGTCGCCATGATGATCCGCGCCTTGGCCCGACGTGGCTGCGGCTCACCCTCGAGGACGCCGAAGGTGCGCAGGACGTTCTCGAGCCCGCTCCGCGCGAGACGGTGGATCGCTGCAGTGACGTGGCCCCCGCCGCCGAGCTCCGTCGAGACGACGGTCTTCCCCTGCCGCTCGGCCTCGCCGACGAGCAGGCCGCCGCCGGCGATGTCGATGTAGACGACGCACCAGTCCGTACCCCAGGCGAGCATCCCGTCCACCATCGCGCCGCGCTGGGCCGCATCGTCGACCCAGTGCATCTCCGACCACGGCAGACAGAGCCCGCTGCGCCCGCCGCTGTGGATGTCGACGACGATGTCCGCGCGTGCGATCAGCTCGCGCGTGACGAAGTCCGCCAGCCGCTCGTCGGCCGTCCCGTCGGGCGAGCCCGGGAACGACCGGTTGAGGTTCGCCCCGGACGGCCAGAGCCGTGTGTAGGCCTGCGAAGCCTCGATCGAGAGGCAGGGGGCGACCAGCACGCGTCCCGTCACGTCTTCCGGACGCAGGGCGCGCAAGAGGTTGAGCGCAGCCACCTGCCCCTCGGGCTCGTCTCCGTGGACGCCGCCGATCACAAGCGCCGTCGGCCCCTCGCTGCCGCCGACCACGCCGAGCGGCAGCACGAGGCTCGCGTTCCCGCCGAGGTTCGACTGGCGCGGGACCCGGATGTGCCCGAGGTGCTTGCCCGGGGCGTCGAGATCGACCGTGGTCGAGACCGAGGAGCCGGGGGAGACGGTCAGATTCTTGCTCACCTTCTCGATTGTCGACAATTTCGTTATTGTTGACAAGCGCGTGAAGATCACCGACGTCGAAGCGATCGTCCTCAGGCAGCCCGTGATCAACGAGGGGATCGCCGACGGGAGCCAGGACGACCTCGTGATTCGTGTCCAGACGGACGAAGGGATCGTCGGGATCGGCGAGGTCGACTCCTCGCCCGAGGTGTGCAAGGCGATCGTCGACGCGCGTGGATCCCACAAGATCGCGCTCGGCCTCCGGGAGCTGCTGATCGGGGAGGACCCGGCCGACATCGAGCGCCTGTGGGACAAGATGTATCGCGGCGTCATCTTCTACGGGCGGCGCGGTGCGGCAATCCACGCGATCAGCGGCATCGACATCGCGCTCTGGGACCTCAAGGGCAAGGCGGCCGGGAAGCCGGTCTGCGAACTCCTCGGGACGCCCGTCCATAGTCGGATCCGCGCGTATGCCTCCCGGCTCATGCCGGACACGCCGCAGGAGGTCACCGACGCCGTCAACGAGCTGAAGGAGCAGCACTTCACGGCGATCAAGCTGGGGTGGGGGCCGCTCGGGCAGGACCCGGAGCACGATGTCCGGCTCGCGCGCGCGGCAAAGGAGGCCGCGGGCGACGACGTCGAGATCCTGATCGACGCCGGCCTCGGCTACGGCGCCGACGCGGCCGCAGCGACCAGGGTCGCGCGCGAGCTCGAGCAGCTCGAGATCTACTGGCTCGAGGAACCGTTCGAGCCCGACGAGTACGAGGCCTACGCCGAGCTGGCCGACGGCGTCGAGATCCCGATTGCCGCCGGCGAGCAGGACGTGACCGTGTGGGGCTTCCGCGAGCTGATCGACCGCGGTCACGTGGACATTCTCCAGCCGGACGTGACGCGCTGTGGCGGAATCACCGAGACGCTGCGCATCGCCAAGCTCGGGGCCGAGCGCGGCTTGAAGACGGTGCCGCACGCCTGGAAGAGTGGGATCATCAAGGCCGCCTCACTGCATGTGAACGCCGTGCTGCCCGACGCGCTCTTCCAGGAGTACTGCGTTGCAGACACGCCGATCAACACGCGGCTCACGAACGAGTTGCTGCCGATCGAGGGCGACGGTCACGTCGCCGTGCCCACCGCGCCGGGTCTCGGCGTGACACTGAACGAAGACGTTCTCGAAGAATTGAGGGTGAACTGATGGCGAGCATCGATCAGCGCACGTTGGCCGAACGGGCAACGCGCGTCATCCCCGGTGGCGTGAACAGCGGCCAGCGCCGGATCGACGGTCTCGAAGGGCTGGTGATCGCGGCGACCTCCGGCTCCACGTTCACCGACGGCGAGGGCAAGGTGTACACCGACTACCACTCGGCATTCGGCCCGCCGCTCCTCGGCCACAACAACCCCGACGTCGATGCAGCGGTCGCCGAGACTGCGCGCAACGTCGGGCTGATGGGCGTCGGAGTGACGCAGATCGAGGTCGACCTCGCCGAGCGCATCGTCGAGCTCGTACCGTCGGTCGAGAAGGTGCTGCTGACCGAGACGGGCAGCGAGGCGACGTTCCACGCGATCCGCGTCTCACGCGCCGCCACGAGCCGGCGCCACATCATCAAGTTCCAGGGCTGCTACCACGGCTGGCACGACTCCGTTGCGATGAACGTGATCTCGCCGGCGGACAAGGTCGGCCACCAGGACCCGATGTCGCAGGGGATCTTCCCCGAGGTGCTCGACGCCACGATCGTCTGTCGCCTCAACGACCTCGCGCAGGTCGAACAGGCCATGACCGACCACGATGTCGCAGCGATCATCATCGAGCCGATCGCCCACAACATCGGCTGCGTTCTGCCGAAGCCGGGCTTCCTCGAAGGCCTCCGCGCGCTCGCCTCCAAGCACGGCACCGTGCTGATCTTCGACGAGGTGATCACGGGCTTCCGCCACGATCTCGGCGGGTACCAGGCCGTCTGCGGTGTCACGCCGGATCTGACGACGATGGGGAAGGCGATGGGGAACGGCTGGCCGATCTCCGCGCTCGGCGGCAAGGCGGAGTTGATGGAGATGTTCTCGACCACGCCGGGCCGGCCCGCGCTCTTCGCCGGCACGTTCAACGGGCACCCCCCGACGGTGGCTGCCGCGGTCGCGACGATCGACAAGCTGCGCAACGAGCCCGTGCACGAGCACGTCTTCGCGCTCGGAGCCCGCGCTCGCGCCGGCCTGCAGGATCTCTACGGACGGCTCGGTGTGCCGGTCGTCGTCGCGGGCTTCGGCTCCGTCTTCGTCACGTATTTCCTGGAAGGGAAGGTCGAGAGCTACGACGACCTGCTCGCGAACGACGTCGAGCTGTTCGTCGGGTATCGCCGCGCCCTGATGGAGCACGGGATCTTCGAGCTGCCGCTGAACCTGAAGCGAAGCCACTTCTCCTACGCGCACACGGATGAGGACGTCGACCGGCTGCTCGAGGCGACCGAGGTCGCGGTGGGCTCTGTGCTGCAGGCGCGCGCGTGAGCGACTCACCGATCGCGTGCACGATCGACCTCGCGGCAGACGGCCGCCAGGTCGGCCGGCTGCAGGTTCCGCGCTCGGCGAACACCGCGGGCTGGGCCTCGACGTGGGTGCCGATCGTAAGTGTCGCGAACGGCTCCGGTCCGACGGTGCTCGTGCTCGGCGGCAACCACGGCGACGAGTACGAGGGACAGGTTGCGGCCCTGCACCTCGCGCGGACGCTGCAGCCGGAGCACGTCTCGGGCCGCGTGATCGTGATTCCCGTGGTCTCGATGGAAGCGTCGAAGGCCGGGACGCGGCTCTGGCCGAGCGGTGCGAACTTCAACCGCTCCTTCCCGGGCTCGGTCGACGGCCAGGCGAACGAGCAGCTCGCCGACTACTTCACGCGCGTCTTGTTCCCGCCGTCGGACTATGTGATCGACATGCACAGCGGCGGTCGCACGGCGGTTTTCCTACCGTGCTCGCACATGCACGTGGTCGACGACCCGAAGCAGCGGGCGCAGATGCTCGAGGGGATGCTCGCGTGGAACTCCGACTGGCACTACCTCTACATCGACATCGCAGGGACCGGCCTGCTACCGGTCGAGGCGGAGAACCAGGGGAAGATCGTCGTCACGACGGAGCTCGGCGGCGGCGGTCATGTTCTCGCGCGCACGCACCGGCTGGCCCAGAGCGGTCTTGCGAACGTGCTGCGCTGGAGCGGCGTCCTCGAAGGCGAGGTCGTTCGGCGCGACGACGCGGTGATTCTCGACGGCCGCGACCCGCGCAATTACCTGCTCGCGCCGGAGTCGGGCCTGTTCGAGTCACTTGTCGACGCAGGAGACGAAGTCTCGGCGGGCCAGCCCGTCGGGCTGATCCACTTCATCGAGCGTCCCGACCGCGCCCCCGAGGTGGTGGAGAGCCCGCTCGACGGTGTCTGCGCGTGCATCCGCGCGATCTCGCAGACGTCGCAGGGCGACAACGTGATCGTGATCGGCCAGCCGATCGACCGCGCCGCGCTCGCCTAGAGCTCCGTCAGCGCACGGTTGCGACCGCGGCCGCAACTCGTTCGACGGCCCCGTCGTCGATCTCGTGATGGGTCACGAATCGGACGCGCCGTTCGTCGACGAGCAAGCCGAGCACCCCCGCGTGTGCGAGCCGGTCGAGCACCGTCGGCGCATCGACATCGGCGAGCGAGAAGAAGACGAGGTTCGTCGCAGGTTCGGACACCGTAAGGCCGTCGATGCGCGCGAGCCGCTCCGCGAGCTCGCGGGCACGTCGGTTGTCGTCCGCGATCTGCCCGAGCTGGTCGAGGGCCACGCGGCCCGCGGCGGCGGCGATGTAAGCCTGATGGACGCTGGCGGCGCCGATCCGGCGCAGGTGGACGCGCGCCTCCTCGATCACCGGCTCCGCGCCCGCGAGCATGGCGCCGAGCGGGGCACCGAGCCCCTTGTTGAGGCTCAGCGCGACGGTGTCGGCCGGAGCGGCGAGTTCGGCGAGCGATGCCCCGAGGGCGGCCGCCGCATTCGGCAGGCGCGCGCCGTCGAGATGCGCGCGTGGGGCGAGCGCGGCGATGCGTCCCGACTCCTCGACCGACGACAGCGTGCCGCCGGAGCGCGTGTGCGTGTTCTCCAGACACACGAGTGCCGCCCCCTCTGCCTCCTCGAGCCCGACCGGTTTGAGCTGCGCGACGTGCGCGATCCCCATCCCTTCGGTCGTCAGGATGTGCGCGTCCGGCTGCAGCGCCACGCGGTCGCCCGGCCGCGCGAGGGTCAGGAGCGCGGCGAGGTTCGCTGCGCTGCACGTCGGGGTCCAGACGGCGGCTTCCTTGCCCAGCAGTTCCGCCGCCTGCGCCTCGAGGCGCGGCAGCGCGTCGGGCTCCGCGGCTCTCATCGCCTCCCACATCCGCTCGGTGGGCTGCGTCACCCAGTCCGAACGGAGATCGATCACGGAGACCCGTCGAGCTTGTGGCCGTGCGACAGGTGCCGCCCAGGGCGGGCGCCCGTGTGCTCGCCGTCGGCGACGACCGGTGTCCCGTTCACGTAGACGTGGTCGACGCCGCGCACGTAGTTCAAGGGGTCGTGCAGGGTCGAGCCGTCCTCGAGCCGATCGAGGTCGAGGACGACCAGGTCGGCCGCGTAGCCCTTCGCGAGGCGGCCGCGGTCGCGCAGGCCGAAGTGGTCGGCCGGCATCGAGGTCATCTTGCGGATCGCCTCTTCGAGTGCGAGCGACTGAAGCTCCCCGACGTGCCGGGTCAGATAGTGGACGTGGCCTGCGAAACACACCGGGTGTGCGGTGACGGCGGCGAGCGGGGAGTTGAGCGCGCTCGTGAACCCGTCGACACCGAGTGAGATCAGGGGGTGGGTGATCATCTCCGTCAGGTGCTCGTCCGTGAAGAGCTCGCCGACCAGGAGGATGCTCTCGAGCGCCTCACCCGAGGCCGCGAGGATGTCGAAGTACGCGTCCCACTGATCCTTCCCCATCAGTGCGGCGATCTCGTTGAAGTCCTTGCCCTCGAACTCCGGGAACTCCTGTGAGGACTGCAGGCGCGCGCGGTGCCATTCGCCGCGATGGATGAAGCGCCAGTAGCGGTCGCACTCGTTGCGTAGGCGTTCACGAACCGCTTCGTCGCGCAGCCGCGCGCAGGCCTTCTCCGGCCCGCCCTCCATCACCCACTGCGGGAGGATCCCGGCCATCTGGCCGAGCCCGTCGCGGAACGGCGTCGTGTCGGCGAGCACGTCCAGGCCCTCGACCTCGCGCGCGATCTGCATCGTGTCGACGGCGCGCTGCCACGCTCCCGGCGCGGCGCCCGTCCGGTTGCGAACGTTCAGGTGCGAGATCTCGCCGTGGGTCCCGCCCAGACGGACGATCGTCAGGAACTCTTCGATCGACTCCTGCAGCGCCGAGTCGCGGTTACGAATGTGGCTCGTGTAGTAGCCGTCGTACTCGCCGACGACGCGGTTCAGGCGCACGAGCTCCTCTGTCGGAGCCATGCGGCCCGGGTTGAACTCGAGGCCCGTCGAGAGGCCGAGCGCGCCCGCGTGCATCGCCTCGCGGACGAAATCCTCCATCGCGCGCAGCTCCGGCTCGGTCGCGATCGGTGAGAAGACACCCGCTGCGTAGCGCACCGTGTTGTGGCCGACGAACCACGCGAGGTTCTGCGTGTGCCGCTGCCGCGAGAGCCAGGAGAGGTGGTCGGCGAACGACGCCCACTCGATGGGGCCGTCGTAGGCGAACGTGCGCATCCGGGCCTCGATGAAATGCCGCGATGCCTCGGAGACGGGGGCGTACGTCCAGCCGCAGTTGCCGACGACCTCCGTTGTCACTCCCTGGCGGATCGTGCTCTCCGCGGTCGGGTTCGCGAGGATCGACCAGTCGGAATGGCTGTGCGGGTCGACGAACCCGGGGCAGACGACGCGGCCCGCCGCTTCGACCACGCGGTCGGCGCGATGCCCGTTCACGGGCCCGACGTGGGTGATGCGGCCGTCGTCGATCGCGACGTCGCCGCGGAATGGTGCGTTGCCGTTCCCGTCGACGATCCAGCCGTCACGGATCAGCACGTCGGTCACTGGTTGCCTGTCATTTCTTCGCGACGATGTCGCGGCCGATGCCCCGCGGGTCGAGCACGTCGCGCAGCCCGTCGCCGAGGAAGTTGAAGCCCATCACGACGACCATGATCGCGACGCCCGGGAAGATCGACATCCAGATGCTCTGGTCGATGTAGCTGCGGGCGGTCGAGAGCATGTTGCCCCACGCCGCCTCCGGCGGCTGCGTCCCGAGTCCGAGGAACGACAGCGTCGCCTCGCTGAGGATCGCGGTGGAAAAATAGACGGTGGTCAGCACGATCAGCGGCGGCACGATGTTCGGAAGCACGTGGCGCAGCATGATGCGCAGATGCCCGCCGCCGAGTGCGCGCGCCGACTCGATGAACGGGAAGCCCATTACCTCGAGCACGGCTGCCCGCACGACGCGAGCGAACGCCGGAACGATCACGATCCCGATCGCGATCATCGCGTTCCGGCGATTCGCACCCAGGAGCCCGGCGATCACGATCGCGAGCACGATCCCGGGGAAGGCGAACAGGATGTCGATCAACCGCATCAGGAGCAGGTCGACGATGCCGCCGAAATAGCCGGAGAGCAAGCCGATCAGCGTCCCGGCGACGAGTGCGATCGTGATCGCGACGAGGCCGACCTCGAGCGACACCTGTGCTCCGTGGATGATCCGCGCCAGCGTGTCGCGGCCCAGGTCGTCGGTGCCGAACGGGTGCGCCCAGCTCGGGCCCTGCAACCGGGTTGCGATCGGGTCGTTCGGATCCTTCGTCCAGATGAAGCGGCCGACCAGCGCGGTCAGGATGCAGAAGCCGACGATCCCGGCGCCGACGATCCCGATCGGGTTCCGCCAGCGCGCCGGCAGCCAGTGACGGCGCGGCACGGCTTCCCAGGCGGCGACCGCGGTGGCGCTCACGAGACGCTGATCCTCGGGTCGAGGAACCCGTAGGCCAAATCGACCAGCATGTTGACGGACACGAAGACCGCCGCGATCAGCAACGTCGCGTTCTGGATCAACGGATAGTCCCGCTGGGAGATCGCATTCAGCAGCGTGTAGCCGACACCGGGCAGGCCGAAGATGATCTCGACGATCGCGGCCCCGCCGATCAGCACACCGACCTCGAACCCGATCACCGTGATGACCGGGATGAGCGCGTTGCGCAGCGCGTGCTTGCGAAGCACCTGTCGGCGCGGCACGCCCTTGGCGCGCGCCGTGCGCACGTAGTCGAGGCTCAGCACTTCGAGCATCGTCGCGCGCACCATCCGCATCACGATCGCGAGCGTGAAGACCGAAATCGCAATCGCCGGCATGAAGAACTCCTGCAGGTTCTTCCACGGGTCGTCGAAGAACGAGACGTATTGAAGGGGGGGCACCCAGTGGAAGACGCGCGAGAAGAAGATCAGCAGCAGGGTGGCGAGCCAGAAGCCCGGGATCGAGATGCCGATCAGCCCGCCGACGCGGGAGGCATAGTCACTGGCGCTGTTGCGCCGGACTGCGGAGATCACGCCGAGCGGGATCCCGATCACGACGGCGATCAGCAGCCCGAGGATGATCAACTCGATCGTGATCGGTAGCGCGCTGGTGAAGATCTCCGCGATCGGGCGCTGGGAGAGGAGCGAGTTGCCCAGGTCGCCTTGGAAGATGCCGCTGACCCACTTCCAGTACTGGTGGGGATACGAACCGTCGATCCCGAGTTGCTTGGCGGCTGCGGCTTTCGCATCCGGGCTCGCCTGGGCGTCGCCGCCGAACATCAGGTCGATGACGTTGCCGGGGAGGAGCCGGACCATGAAGAAGATGACGATCGAGACGGTGAAGATC
This sequence comes from Gaiellaceae bacterium, assembly GCA_046594035.1. Lineage (GTDB taxonomy): Bacteria > Actinomycetota > Thermoleophilia > Gaiellales > Gaiellaceae > PALSA-600. Next base: position 20,137 of record JBKJQL010000218.1, on the reverse strand, counting down.
GTCCCGAGCATCGACGCGAACCGATGGATGAGAAAGCGTTGCACCGCCGGAGAAGAGCGGGGCGGGGCTGCGCGTTGCAGCCCCGCCCCGCGGTCGCTCGTTAGCCCAGGTAGGCGTTTCTGACGAGGCCCGTGTTGAAGTCGGTGAACGCGACGTACATGTCTTTCAGGTTCTTGTTCACGACTTGCCACTTGTTGACCGACACGAGCGGCACCTCGAGCAGCTCGGTCATCAGGATCCGATCGAGCTCGTGGTACATCGGCAAACGCTTCTTCGTGTCGAGTTGGATCCGCCCGTTGCCGACGAGACGCCACATCCGGATGTTCTTGTAACCGCTGAACCAGGTGTTGAACACCGTCTTTCCGAACGCGCCGGTCGGGTTGAACTCGGAGACGTAACCGTCGACGTCGCCGCGCATGCCGCGAGCCGTCAGGTCCCATTCGAAGTTGCCCTTGCCGTTGTTGCCCGCGAACGTCGCAGGGTCCTGTGCCGCGATCGTCACGTTGATCCCGATCTGCGAGAGCTGGCTCTTGATCAGCGCAGCGATCGCCGGGAAGTCGAGCGGCGTCGAGAAGGTCGACAGCGTGACGTCGAATCCCTTCGCGTAGCCGGCAGCGGCCATCAGCTTCTTGGCCTTCGGCAGGTCGTACTTCTCCCACTTCGCCTGCAGTTCTTTCTGTGGGATCACCCAGGGGCCGTAGCCCGCTGCGACGTGGCCGCTGAACTGGCCTCTGCCGTTGTAGACCTTCTCGATGATGTCGTGACGGTTGATTGCGAAGTTGACCGCCTGGCGGACACGCCGGTCGTGCCACGGCTTGGTCTCGCCCGCCTTGATCGTGAACTGGAGCTCACGGAACGCTGCGGTGAGCCCGTTCAGGACCTGCAGGTTGCCTTGGCCGTTGAGCGACGCCGCGCTGTCGACCGAGACCGTCGCACCGTCGATCGCACCTGCGCGCAGGGCTGCGATGCGTGCCTGCTCGTCGGTGATGATCCGGTAGTTGATCTCGTCGAGGTACGGCAGGCTCTTGTTCCAGTAGTCCGTGTGCCGCGTGTAGTTCACGTGGTCGTTCGGGACGTAGGGGCCGTTGAGCTTGTACGGGCCGGTTCCGATCCCCTCCCTGGCCGCGTTGACCTGCTTGTACATGTCGCGCGGCACGATCGCCGAGTACCGCTGCCAGGCGAGATAGCCGAAGACCCGGGCATCCGGAGCCTTGAGATGCATCCGAAGCAGATACTTGCCTCGGGCTTCCGTGCTGGCGATCGCGGGCACCTGTCCGAGCACGGACACGCTGCCCGGCAGCGGCGGATTCAGCTGCTGCTCGAAGGAGTACACACAGTCGTCGGCCGTCATCTCCTGGCCGTTGTGGAATTTGACGCCCTTGCGCAGGTGGAAGTCGATCGTCCGCGCGTCCTTGATGTCCCAGCTCGTCGCCAGGGCGGGCTGGAGATTGAGGCGCTTGTCCCACTGGAGCAGCGACTCGTACATCGGCTCCTGCGCGGTGCGGGTCATGGTGAGGATCCCGCCGTACGGGGCGATGTGGCCTGGATCCTGCTCCAGCGCCCACGTCACCTTGCCGCCCTTCTTCGGCCCTGCGCTCTTGCGCGAGACGCGGTCCGCCGCTGCTTTGGCCGTACCGCCGAGCGCGCCTGCCGCGACTGCGGCCGCACCGAGCGCGCCGCCCTTCTTGAGCAGATCGCGACGGTTGATCTGGCCTTCGAACATCGAATCTTCGTTCGACTTCTCTGACATTGACCTTCCCTCCTTGCCTACGGGGTTACTAGAGGATCTGGCCGACGCTGGGGGCATCGCCGTGGATGTCGTCGTAGAACGGTGATTCCCGAAGCTCGAGCGCCGCGAGTGACGCCATCGAGTCCCGGTCGAGCGTGATTCCTAGGCCTGGATCGTGGCCGACTGCGATCACGCCGTTTTCGATCGAGACTGCCTCCTGTAGGACGTCCTCGAGTTGCAATGGATAGTGGGTATCGCTCGCGAAGGCAAAGCAGGAGCTCGACGCGACGAGGTGCGCATTCGCCGTCGTCGCAACGCCGAGCTCGGCCCAACTGCCGATCGCGCACCATTTGCCGGCGGCGGCAGCGAGCGCTGCGATCTGCGCAGCGCGGGTGAGACCGCCGGCCTCCGAGGGGTAGACGACGAACACGTCGCATGCCTCGGCCTTGATCAACTGCAGCGCCGAGCGGACCGACGTGCACGACTCGTCCGCAGCGATCGGGACGGAAACGGCGCGCCGCACCTGCGCCATCCCTTCGAGATCGAAGTCCGGAACCGGTTGCTCCACGTACTGCAGGTCGAAGCGCTCGAGCTCGCGAATCCACTTGATCGCGGCGGGAACGCTCCAGTTCATGTTCGCGTCGATCCTGATCTTGACGTCGAAGCCGACGCGGTCGCGAATCGCCGCGAGGGTGTCGTAGTCCTGGCTGAGACTGCGCCCGACCTTGAGCTTCAGCTCGGTGTGGCCCGCCTCGACGAAGTCCGCCGCCTTTTGCGCGGCCGCCTCCGGCTCGTCGATGAAGAGGTAGCCGATCACCGGCACCTCCTCGCGGCAGTACCCGCCGAGGAGCTCGGCGACCGACGCCCCGAGAATCTTTCCCTTCAGGTCCCACAGCGCCATTTCGAGGCCCGCGATCGCGTAGGCGGCGACGCCCGCCCAGTTACGCGAATACTCCTCCATCCGGTGGACGAGCCATTCGATCCGCAGCGGATCCTGGCCGACGAGGAACTGCGTGAGCTCCCGGTCGATCACCGCCTGGATCACCGGCAGGGTCGGCCCCGGCGCCTCGCCGACACCGACGAGCCCCTCGTCCGTGTGGAGCTCGACGATCAGCCCGGATGCAGACTCGCGGATCCCTCCGGTCCACTTGAGCGGCTCCTGAAGAGGAACCCGAACCGCCGTGCTTTCAACCCTTGAGATCCGCAAGAAGGACTGTAGACTAGGCCCCCTCCAAAGGATTGTCAACCATCCGGAAATTGTCAACAATGAGGACCGGCAGCAGCCAAACCAATCCACCGTCCGGCGGCTTGGACGGCTCCGGGGATCGCCGTGCGCCCCGGCGCGAGGCGGTCGTGGAAGCGCTGCGCGAGGCGATCATGAGCGGCGAGCTCGTGGACGGTGAGCGCCTGATCGAGGACCGGATCGCGCGCGAGCTCCGGACGAGTCGCGGGCCGGTCCGCGAAGCGCTCCGCCAGCTCGTACACGAGGGATTTGCCGTCTCCTACCCCTACCGCGGCGCCGTCGTGCTCGGCGTCTCCGACGAGGAGGTCCAGCAGGTTCTGATCCCGGTCCGGCTCGTGCTCGAGAAGTACACCTTCCCGATCGCAGCCGAGCTGATGAGCGACGACGATTTCGCCGAGCTGGCGAAGGAGATCTGGCAGATGCGCGAGGCGGCCCGGACGACCGAAGTCGCCCGCTCGGTGGAGGCCGACCTGCGATTCCACGAGCTGATGCTCGAACGCGCGCAGCAGCCCCATACGTTGCAGGTGTGGGGCTCGATCGCGCCGCGGATCCGCGCCTACTTCTATCGCTACGGCCGCATCGGGAACCTCGAGCGGATCGCCGACGAGCACCAGGACCTGCTGAGCGCGCTCCAGACGCGCGACCGCGCGACGATCATCACCGCACTCGAGGCGCACATCGCGGTCGGGGCTCCGGGCCCGACATGAGCGCGCCCCTGCTGCAGGTGGAAAACCTGTACACGTGGTTCGACTCCGACCGGGGCGCGATCCGCGCCGTCGACGGAGTCGACTTCGAGCTCGCGCCGGGTCGTACGCTCGGCGTCGTCGGCGAGTCAGGCAGCGGGAAGTCGGTCACCGCCCTCTCGGTGATGGGGCTCGTCGACGAGCCCGGTCACATCTCCGAGGACAGCCGGATCGTCTTCGACGGGCACAACCTTGCCGACCTGGACGACAAGGCGATGGAGCGCATTCGAGGCAAGGACATCTCGATGATCTTCCAGGAGCCGATGACGTCGCTCAACCCCGTGTACACCGTCTCCGAGCAGATCGCCGAGGTGGTGCGCACGCACGAGAACGTGGGGGCGAAGGAAGCGCAGGCGCGCGCGGTCGAGATGCTCGAGCTCGTGGGGATCCCCGAAGCAGCCCGCCGTGCGAAGGATTACCCGCACCAGATGTCGGGCGGCATGCGCCAGCGGGTGATGATCGGGATCGCGCTCGCGTGCAACCCGAAGCTGCTGATCGCGGACGAGCCGACGACCGCGCTCGACGTGACCATCCAGGCGCAGATCCTCGAGCTGATGGGCGATCTCCGTGAGCGCCTCGGGATGGCGATCCTCCTGATCACCCACGACCTCGGGGTGGTTGCGGAGATGTGCGACGACGTCGTCGTCATGTACGCGGGGCGCGTCGTCGAGCGCGGCCCTGTCAACGACGTCTTCACGTCGCCGCAGCACCCGTATACCGAGGCGCTTCTGCAGTCGATCCCGTTGCTCGGGATGACGCAAAAGGATCCGCTGCGCGTGATTCGCGGGACGGTCCCGAGCCCGTTCGACTGGCCGAAGGGCTGCCGGTTCGAGCCGCGGTGCGACTACGCGTTCGACCGCTGCGTCGAGGAGCATCCGCCGCTCTTCGCCGTCGACAACCAGGAATCCGCGTGCTGGCTCTGCGAGCACGGCCGGCGCGTGGTGCCCGCTCCCCGGGCGGTCGAGGCATGAGCGATACGAACGGCACCCCGGGCGACGACCTCCTGCTGGAAGCGCGCGGGATCAAGAAGTACTTTCCGGTGCGCCACGGCCTGCTGCGGCGCGCGGCCGGGAACGTCCAGGCGGTCGACGGGGTCGACCTGCAGGTACGACGGGGCGAGACGATCGGCCTCGTCGGCGAGTCCGGCTGTGGCAAGTCGACGCTCGGCCGGACACTGCTGCGTTTGATCGAGCCGACCGAGGGCTCGATCGTCTTCGACGGCGTCGACGTGACCCAGTTGTCGCGGCGCGAGTTGAAGGAGCAGCGCAGCGACATGCAGATCATCTTTCAGGACTCGGTGGGCTCCCTCGACCCGCGCATGCGCGTGCGCGAGCTCGTCGGAGAGGGCCTTGCCATTCACGGCGTCAAGCGCCGGGAACGTGCCGAGCGTGTGCAGGACACACTCGAGCGGGTCGGCCTGCCGTCGTACACGCTCGGCCGCTATCCCCACCAGTTCAGCGGCGGGCAGCGGCAGCGGATCGGCATCGCGCGCGCTCTCGTGCTGCAGCCGAAGCTGATCGTCGCCGACGAGCCCGTCTCGGCGCTCGACGTCTCGATCCAGTCGCAGGTACTGAACCTCCTCGTCGAGTTGAAGCAGCAGTTCGGCCTGACCTACCTCTTCGTCGCGCACGACATGGCGGTCGTCGGCTACATCTCCGACCGGGTCGCAGTGATGTACCTCGGGAAGGTCGTGGAGTTCGCCGATACCGCCGACCTCTTCGCGCGTCCGCTTCATCCCTACACGCAGGCGCTCCTCTCGGCGATCCCGACCACCGAGGTCGGCCGGCAACGGCAGCGGATCGTCCTGCGTGGAGACGTACCGAGCCCGATGAACCCGCCGAGCGGCTGCCGCTTCCGGACGCGTTGCCCGCTCGCCCAGCCGATCTGCGCCGAGGTCGAGCCGCCGCTCGAGCCGCACGGCGCCGGGCATCTCGCTGCGTGTCACTTCGCGGGCACGCTGATTCCCGAGCCCTTCAAGCACCCGCACGGCACGGCCGAGCCCGCTTGACGGACGTCAGGCTCCTCCACGACCAGCGGGTCCCGACCCGCGACGGGATCACACTCTCCGCGGACGTGTACCTCCCGCTCGGTGGCTCGGCGCTCCCGACGATCGTCCAGTGGACACCGTACGAGTCGACGCGGGAGCGCTTCATCGCGTGGGGGGTGTGGTTCGCGCGTCACGGTTACGCCGCCGTGGTCGTCGACGTCCGCGGTCGTTACGAGTCCGACGGCCACTTCACCGCGTGGGAATACGACGGGCGCGATGCGCACGACACGCTGACGTGGGCCGCGGACGAGCAGTGGTGCAACGGCCGGATCGGTACGTGGGGGCGGAGCTATGGCGGGCTCGTGCAGTGGCAGCTCGCGCAGCTCGGCCACCCGAACCTGGCGTGTATCGCACCGCAGGTGATCCACGATGATTATTTCTGGGACGGCTACTGGACGGGCGGCGCCTTCCAGCTCGCATTGACGCTGGGCGCCGCCGCGCTCTGGTCGAGCGCGCTCGGCCTGATCACCGGCTCGAGCGCCGCGGATCTTGTCCTGAGCGACCGCGTGATGGGCCATCTGCCGCTGATCGAGCTCGACGAGGTGACGATCGGGCGGAAAGTCGACTACTGGCGGACGTGGTGGGAGCACCAGGTAAACGACGAGTACTGGCACCAGTTCCACCACCGCCCCGAGCAGCTCGACGTGCCGATCTTCCAGCAGGGCGGTTGGTTCGACCCGTACTGCGGCTCGCACCTTCGTAGCTTCGCCGCGATCGGCGACCGCCTCCCGAACCGCGTCTTGATGGGGCCCTGGTCGCACGAGGAGGAGGTCGAGAGCTTCCGCGGCGACGTCGACCTGAGCGCCGGGGTGACGGTCGTGCGCGACCACGAGCTCGCCTTCTACGAACGACACCTTCGCGACGAGGGGAACGACTGGGACGACCGGCCGCCGCTCGAGCTCTTCGTGCTCGGCTCGAATCGCTGGCGCGGCGAGCGGGAGTGGCCGCTGCCGGGCACCGAGTTCCAGCCGTGGTACCTGCGCGCAGGAAATGCGCTCGACCGGTCGGAGCCGCGCAGCGACGAGCCTGCCGACCGGTACGCGTACGACCCCGCCGACCCGGTCCCGACGATCGGCGGCGTCAGCTCGGTGCTGACGATGACGCAGGGCGCGCAGACGCCGGTCCGCCCAGGCCCGCTCGACCAGCGGGTGCTCGAGGCCCGCAACGACGTGCTCTGCTACACAAGCGAGCCGGTCGAGCGCGACCTCGAGGTGATCGGCCCTGTCGAAATGGTGCTGTACGCCGCGTCGAGCGCGAAGGACACCGACTTCATCGTCCGCTTGTGCGACGTCCACCCTGATGGGCGCTCGATCTTCGTCACCGAAGGGATCCTCCGAGCCCGGTACCGCAACTCGCACGAGGGCGACTCCACCGAGTTGCTCGAGCCGGGCGAGGTGGCCGAGTACCGGATCCGGCTCTACCCGACCGGGACGACGTTCCTCGCGGGGCACTGCATCCGGATCGACGTCACGAGCTCGAGCTTCCCGCGGTTCTCGCGCAACCTGAACACGGGCGAGGATGTCGGCACGGGGACGCGGATGGAGATCGCGCGGCAGACGATCCTGCACACCGATCGCTACCCGTCGCACGTCGTGCTGCCGATCGTCCCGTCGTGAGCCATTCCTTGTCGCTCGCGCGGTAGGTCGTCTGATGCTCGTCTTCCGTGGCGCCGACGTCCATCCCGGCAACGGCCCGTCGTTCCGCGCGGACGTCGGCGTCGCCGACGGAAAGATCGCGGCGGTCGGCGAGTCGCTCGAAGGCGAGGTGGTCGACTGCACGGGCGGCCTGCTCTGCCCCGGCTTCGTCGACCTGCACGCGCACTCGGCGCTCGCATCGTTCGACGACCCGCTGCTCTCGCCGAAGATCCTCCAGGGCTTCACGACGGAGGTGATCTGCCCCGACGGGCTCGCACCCGCTCCGGTCGCCGATTGGCGCGCGCGGCAGGCGTACCTGCGCGCGCTCGAGGGGAACGGCCCACCGGAGTGGCCGTGGACAAGCTTCGCGGAGTATCTCGACGCGCTCGAGCAGACGCGGCCCGCGCTGACGCTCGTGCCGTCGGTCGGTCACGGGTCGGTGCGCGAGTACGTGGTCGGCGGCAGCAAGACAGCGCCGACGCGCGAGCAACTCGACGCGATGCGCGGCGAGGTGCGGCTTGGGTTCGAGGCGGGCGCGCGCATGCTGTCGTTCGGGCTCGTCTACATCCCGGGCGCCTATGCCGACACGGAAGAGCTGGTTGCGGTCGCCGAAGTTGCGGCCGAGTTCGGCGCCCCGCTCGTCCCACACGTCCGCAACGAAGGACACGGCGTGCTCGACGCGGTGCGCGAGCTGGTCGAGGTGTCGGAGCGATCGGGTGCGCCGCTCCACCTCTCCCACCTAAAGTCACTCGCCGACGAGGCGCTGATCGAGCCGCTGCTGGAGCTCGTCTCCTCCGCCGGAGCGACCTTCGACCAGTATCCGTACGGGGCGGGCTCGACGCTGCTCGCCGGGTTGTTGCCGGGGTGGGCGCAGGAGGGTGGCGCCGAGGCGACACTCGCGCGCGCCGCCGACCCGCAGTTGCGGGAGCGGATTGCCGCAGAGATCGACGCCGGCCTGCCGGGTTGGGAGAACCAGCTCGGAACACTGGGGCCAGAGCGCATCGTCGTCGACGGCGTGTCGATCGCCGACCGCGGCGGCCACCCGGTCGAGACGGTGCTCGACCTGCTGCTCGAGACAGAGCTTGGGGCGACAATGATCCTCCACTACGCGAGCGACGAGGCCGTGAAGGCGATCGCCCGGCACCCGCGCCAGCTCGTCGGGTCGGACGGGATCTTCGGCGCGCGACCGCACCCGCGGCTCTACGGCACTGCGCCGCGCTTCCTCGGCCGCTTCGTCCTGCGCGAAGGGCTGCTTTCGGTGGAGGAGGCGCTCGCGCGACTCACCTCCCGCGCAGCCGACCGGCTCGGTCTCACCGACCGCGGCCGGATCGAGGTTGGCCGGCGCGCGGATCTCGTTCTGCTCGACCCGGAGCTCTACGTGGACAACGCGACCTACGACGATCCGAAGCAGAGCCCGGAAGGCGTGCGTGGCGTCTGGGTCGCGGGCGAGGCCGTCGTCAGAGACGGGCGGACGACGGGCGCTCGCCCGGGCGGCGTGCTCCGTACGTAGCGAGCGCATCGAGCAGAGCCTCGCGCGCCGCGGGCCGGCCGCCGAACGGAATGCGCAGGTGAGGGGTGCGCGCGCCGAAGTGACGGCCGGCGACCGCGGGGATGCCGTAGTCGCGCGCCAGCTCGTCGCTCGCCTCGTCCTCGTCGCCGTCGATTGCGGCCCAGATGAACGCGCACGCCTCCGGCAGCCTGGCACGCAGACGGCCGCCGGCGTTCGCAGCTTCGATCGCGCGCGGTCGCATCTCGGCGAGCTCGGCGATCGCGGCCTCGATCCAGTCGCGTGGGCCGGTGATCGCGGCGAGTGCCGCAGCCTGCGCGACGCCGTCGATCGCGAGCGCCTGCCACTGGAGCTCGCGTGCCAGCGCGTCGATCGCCTGCGAGGGCCCCACCGCGTAGCCGACCCGCCACGCGGCCATGGCGAGTGTCTTCGAGCAGCTGCGCAGCACGAGCGTCCGGTCGGCGAGCTCGGGGTGAGAGGCCGGGGAGACGTGCTCGTGCCCGTCGTAGAGGAGGCCGACGTACGCCTCGTCGCTCAGCAACAGCGCATCGCTCCGCCGTAGCGCCTCCGCGATCGCGTCGAGGTCGGCGTGTCGAAACACGTAACCCGTCGGGTTGACGGGCGTGTTCACGATCGCAAGTGTCGTGTCGGGCCCGATCGCGGCCGCGTACTCGTCCCAGCCGTAGGCGACCGCGCACCGTCCGCCCGCCGCCTCCACGAGCTGTCGGAAGAAGAACGACGGCGCATGCGTCACTGCGTGCGCGCCGAAGGCACGCGCCGCGAGGTACAGCCCCTGCATGCCCCCGAGCGTGACGATCACATTGCGTTCGGGGTCGACGTTCCACTCGGCGGCGATCGCCTCGCGGAGCGCCGGCAGACCCCGCGTCGGCGCGTACGGCGTGCGCGTCGCGGCGCGGGTTGCGGCTTCGACGACGTGGGGTGGCATGTCGACCGCGGGATGGCCGCCGACCGCGAGCAGGTTCGGCCAGCGCTCTCCGAGTTCGCGGGACGGCATCGAGCTCATGCCAGCAGCCGCCGGAGCAGCGCGACGTAGACGTTCGCCGCGCGCACGAGCTCGTCGACCGGCATGAACTCGACGTCGGCGTGTGCGCCCGAGCCGACGGGACCGTGGTAGACGGTCGGGATCCCGGCGCCGGCGAACACCGCACCGTCGGCGACGACCTTGACGCCGACCCGCTCGAGCCGTCTGCCGGTCACCTCCTCGTACGCGGCCTCGAGCGCACCCAGCAGCTCGTGATCCCCGTCGATCTCGTACGCGCCGCGGACGAGCTTCAGGTCGAGGTCGATCCGGCAGCCCGTCTCCCCGGCAACCCCCGCGAGCAGTTCGCGGTACTCCGCGTCGACCGCCTCGAGGGTGTTCCCGGGCATCCAACGGCGGGTCCCGACGATGCGGCACGTCGTCGGGAAGCGGTTGTAGAAGTCGCCGCCGTGCACCTCGCCGACGAAGTACGTCTCGGCACCGACCCAGGGGTGCTCGTCGCCCGCCAGTTCCTCGGTGCGTTGCCCGATCGCGTCGAGCACCTTCGCCGCCGCCATCAGCGGGTTCGGCGTCCCCTCGGCGGTCTTCAGCTCGTGCGTCGGCATGCCGGGGCGCGAGATCGTGATCTCGGCGGTCGCCTGTCCCATGTGCGCGACCGCGACTTCGCCGTCACCGGAGAGCTCGCACACGACGGCCAGGTCGGCGGTGAAGCCGTGCTCGTGGAGCAGGTAGGTCAAATCCTCGCCGCGCCCCCCAGGTGCCTCGTGGAGCCCGATCGCGACGACAACGACCTCGCCCCGGAACGGCCCGGCGTCGGCGAAGACGCGCACGGCCTCGGCTGCGGCGGCGCACGCACCTTTCATGTCGGCCGAGCCGCGCCCGTAGATCGAGCCCCCCTCGATGCGGGGCGGGTCGTGCGGGATCGGAACGGTGTCGAGGTGCCCGTTCAGGACGATCGTCGGGCCGGGCTCCGTCCCGCGCAGCCGTCCGATCACGATCGGCGTCCTCGGGAACCGTTCGTCGAGCACTTCGACCTCCATGCCGATCTCCTCCAGCCGGCGCGCGTACAGCCGCGCGACCTCGGCCGTGGCGCCCGTCGGGCTCTCGATCTCGACGAGCTCCAGCGTGAGGTCGCGGACGCGATCCGCCGAGACGCTCACGCGATCACCGGCAGGACGAGGCGGCCCGAGTGGACGGTGTTCTCGGCGGAGACCATCCGCGTGTGCCGGCCGATCGGCTCCCCGGTGTTCGGGTTCCGCTCGAGGCGCGGGAAGTTCGACGACGAGACGTCGACGCGGATCCGGTGCCCGGCCGCAAAGAGATTCGACGTCGGCGGCAGTGGGATCGAGACGTCGTACTGCTTCCCCGGCTCGATCAGAACCTCCTGCTCGAAGCCCGCGCGGTAGCGGCAGCGGATGATCGAGTCGTTGATCAGCATGTCGTAGCCCTCCGGATAGTCCTCGCTCGGCGGGTAGACGTCGATCAGCTTGGCGGTGAAGTCGGTATCGACTGCAGACGAGGAGATCCGCAGGTGGACGACCGCGCGTCCCGTCACCTCGACCGGCTCGGCGAGCGGCTCGGACCGGTAGACGAGCACGTCCGAGCGCTCGGAGAGTCGTTGGTAGGGCTCGCGTGCGGTGAAGAACTCACTCGACTCTTTCTGGTCGGCAGGTCCGGGGGTCATGATGTTCCGCAGCAGGAGCGCCGGGTTGAGCAGACGCATCCACATCTGCTCCATCCCCTCGCCCTCGGGCGGGAGCTCGCCGACCGCGCAGTAGTTGCCGCCGATCGTCGGCACGGGGTCGGCCGGGTCGTAGGTGAACGTCCGGGGCTCGGTGACGCTCTCGCTCTTGTTCAGCGCGTCGCCCGAGAGCCAGAGGGTCTGCTCGCGCGTGCGCGCAAGTGGCCACTCGTGCTCGTCGCGCCAGCGGCCGCCGTGGTCGAGCTTGCCGTGCTCGGTCTTTCGGCCGCTGCCGCCGCCCATCACGAAGATCTTGACCGGCGCCTCGTCCGCGGGCTGGCCGGACGCGCCGTCCGGCAGCCAACGCTCGAAGAATGCGAGCTGCTCCTCGAAGTACCGCTGCGGTCCCCAGCGCGAGTCGGCCCCGAAGTCGACGTCGAGCGTCCACGTGGCGTCTCCCCGCATGCCGACGTGGCTCCACGGACCGACGATCAGTCGTTGCGGCGACGCGTTCTTCGCGCTCATCGCCGCGAAGTACTCGGTGTCGGCGTGCGGGAAGCCGTCGTACCAGCCGGTTGTCATCGTCGCCGGGATGTCAGCGTGCTCGTGCCAGAAGTGCGTGAAGTCGTTCACCTTGGCCGACCAAAACGCGTCGTAGGCGCCGCGCGTGCAGTAGTCCTCGAGCGTCTGGTCGAGCGTCGGCACGTGGCGGAGCGCGAGCTCGCCCTTGTGCCACGGCCACTCCCAGAAGAGCCGCCGGAGGTTGCGTAGGTCGCTCCAGACGTCCTCCTGCTTCGCGGGATCGCGCTGCACCTCCTGCGCGTCGGCGGCGTGGATGTAGAGCGCCCAGAACATGTGCAGCTGCATCGCACCGCCCTCGCGCGTCTGGTGGTGGAACGTCGAGGTCGGGGCGACGTCGGGCCAGATCGCCGTCAAGTGCGGTGGCGCCTCGAGCGCGGTTCGGATCTGCGTGATCGCCGCGTAGGAGCTGCCGACCATGCCTGTGCGGCCGTTCGACCAAGGTTGCGTCGCGATCCACTCGATCGTGTCGTAGCCGTCGGTTCCCGTATGTGGCGTCGCGCTGTGGAAGTACTCCTTCGTCCCTTCCGAGCGGTGGCGATCGCGGATGTCCTGGAGGACGACCGCATATCCGCGGGGAACGAAAAAGTCGGCGATCTCGGTGTACCGCCGCTCGGTCTTGTCGTAGGGCGTCAAGCAGACGATCGTGGGGAAGCGCCCCGCGGCCGGCTCGCCCTCGCGCCCTGGCCGGTGCAGGTCGGTCGCGAGGCGGATCCCGTCCCGCATCGGCACCATCACGTCCTTCGAGACGACGATCCCGTAGCTCATGCGTCTCCCTTCTCGATCAGCAGGTTCCCGGTCTCGTCGACGCGGACGCCGTAGCCGGGGTGGACGACGGTGGTCGAGTCGAACTCTTCGATCACCGCTGGACCGTCGAAGGCTGCACCGGCAGGCAATGCATAACGGTCGTAGATCGGACAGTCGACGTAGCCGCCGGCCTCCGCGTAGAACACCTGCCGGTGTTCCTTCGGCTCGGCCCGTCCGTTCGCGTCGAGTGGCCGCGGCGGCGGCTTGGCGATGCGCCCGATGCTCGTCAGGCGAAGGCTGACGCACTCCACCGGCTCGGCGGGCGCGCTGAACCCGTAGGTGCGGTCGTGCTCGGCGTGGAAGCGCTCGACCATGCCCTCGCCTGCCGGGATCGTCAGCTCGAAGCTCTGGCCGACGTAGCGCAGGTCGACCTGGCGGAGAAACTCGATCGCGTCGCCGGCGATTCCTTCGCGCGTGAGCTCTGCGGTCCCGGCCTGCTCCAACTCGGCGAACCGCGCCTCGAGCTCGGCAGCGTCGAGCTCGTCGAGCGCGCGCATCAGCGTCGTCGCGGCGTCGCGTTTGATGTCCGTCGTCAGCAGGCCGGTGGCGGAGAAGATCCCCGGGCTGCGCGGGATCAGCACGGTTCGCATCTCGGCGTCGCGTGCGAGTGCGTTTGCGTGCACCGGGCCTGCGCCGCCGAAGCCGATAAGGACGAAGTCGCGCGGGTCGTAGCCGCGCTGCACGGAGATCAGGTGGAGGGCATTCACCATCGCAGCGTTTGCGATCTCGACGATGCCGTTCGCTGCGGTGGTGACGTCGAGGCCCAGCGGCTTCGCGCACCGTTCCTCGATCGCCCGGCGCGCGCCTTCGACGTCGAGGCCGATCTCGCCGCCGAGGAAGTACGCCGGGTTGAGGCGCCCGAGGACGACGTTCGCGTCGGTCACCGTCGGTTCGGTGCCGCCGCCGCGGTAACAGACCGGGCCTGGGTCGGCGCCCGCGCTTTGCGGGCCGACGCGGAGCAGGCCGCCGGAGTCGACCCAGGCGATCGACCCTCCGCCCGCGCCGATCTCGACGAGGTCGACGACCGGTGTGCGCACCGGATAGCCCGACAGCGACATGCCGCCGATGCCCGCACCCGCGTGGCCGCCGACGTTGTAGTCCTTCGTGACCGACGGCCGCCCGTCCTGGATCAGCCCGACCTTCGCCGTCGTGCCGCCCATGTCGAACAAGAGGATGTCGGCGCAGCCGATCGTCTCGCCGAGGTACGCCGACGCGATCACGCCGGCGGCGGGGCCGGACTCGACCATGAAGACCGGCCGACGGCGCGCGGCTTCCGAGCTGAAGACGCCGCCGCTCGATTGCATGACGAGCAACTTCGCGTCGATGCCGGCTGCGGTGAGCCGCGCCTCGATCCGCTCGAGATAGCGCTCGACGACCGGGCGGATCGCGGCATTGATCACCGTCGTCGACGCGCGGAGGTACTCGCGGAACTCCGGTGCGACCTCGGCCGAGAGCGACACGGGCACGCCGGGAAGCTCCTCGGCGAGGATCGCGCCAACCCGCTGCTCATGCACCGGGTTGACGTAGGCGTGCAGGAGGCAGACGGCGACCGACTCGACCGCCTCCCGGCGCAGGATCGCGGCAGCCTCGCGCACGGAGTCGTCGTCGAGGGGCACGAGCACCTCGCCCGCCGGCCCGAGGCGCTCACGCACGACCACCGCGCGGTCGCGCGGCACCAGCGGCGCGGGTTTTTCGAACTGCGGGTCGTAGAGCGTCGGCCGCACCTGGCGGGCGATCTCGAGCAGGTCGCGGAAGCCGTCCGTGGTGACGAAGCCGCTCCGCGCGATCTTCCCCTCGATGATCGCGTTCGTCGCGACCGTCGTTGCGTGCACGACGAGCCCGACCTGCGCCGCCTCGACGCCACCTTCGGCGAGCGCGCGCTCGAGCGCGCGCATGAATCCCTCCGACGGATCGGACGGGGTTGTCAGCACCTTGGCGATCGCCACGTTGCCCGTTACCTCGTCGATCAAGGTCGCGTCGGTGAACGTTCCACCGATGTCGACCGCAACCCGGACGCTCATCTAGCTCCCCTCAGTGAGACAGTTGTGGCCTCGTCGATTACGCCGCCTTCGACCGCCACGCGGTACAGCGAGCGGGCGCGCGCCGCGCTGACCTTTCCTTCGAGCACGTCGCGCAACACGCGCTCCGGGTCACGTTCTTCGGGCGCGCCGTAGCCGCCGCCACCGCAGGTGCGGACGCTGATCACGTCGCCCGGAACGAGGTCGAGCGTCGTCTTGGACGACAGTCGCGTCTCCACGCCGTCGCGGATCAACGCGTACTCGGCGACCTTCCCGTCATGGCCGCCGAACGCGCCGGCCGGCCCCGCCTTGTCGCGGTCGGCGAGCACGGTGAACGTTGTGTAGAGGTCGAAGCGGTAATCCTTCCGCAGGCCGAGCCCACCGCGGTGGCGGCCGGGGCCTTCCGAGTCCTCGACGAGCGCCAGGCGCTCGATCCGCACCGGGTAATTCAGCTCGGTCTCCTCGACGGGCGCGTTCTCGGTGTTCTGGCCGTGCGCCTGCACTGCGTCCGGGCCGTCGCTTCTCAGGCGGCCGCCGTAGCCGCCGGCGAAGGTGTCGTAGAAGCAGGTGTAGGTGCCGGACGCGACGTCGAGGCTCCCGAAGCCCGCCTGGCACATCATCGCCTTCGTCCCCGCCGGCAAGCGGTCGGGGAACGCGGGGAGGAGCGCGCGGAAGATCACGTCGACGAGTCGGGTCTGGGTCTCCCAGCCGCCGACGACGGGCGCCGGCCACGTGCAGTTCGTCACCGAGCCTGCAGGTGCGTCGACCGTGATCAGGCGGTAGAAGCCGTCGTTCACCGGGAGATCGGGATCGACGAGGCACTTGAGCGCGTACGCGCACGCCGAGAACGTCATCGCGTAGGTCGAGTTCACCGGTGCACGTCGCTGGGGGTCGGAGCCCGTCATGTCGAACCGGACGCCTTCTGCTGTGAGCTCGATCCGCGCCCGCAGCTGCACCGGTTCGTCGGTGTACCCGTCGGTGTCGACCGAGCCCGACGCTTCGTAGATGCCGTGCGGCAGTTGCGCGAGCTCGGCGCGCGTGCGCCGCTCGGTGTAGTCGAGGAGTTCGGCCATCGTGGCGACGATCGTCTCGCGTCCGTGACGCGCGACGAGCGCCTGGACGCGGCGGACACCGGTCGCGTTCGCGGCGATCTGCGCACGTAGGTCGCCCGCGGTCTCGTGCTTCGAGCGGATCTGCGCGAGCAGCAGGCGGAAGATGTCCGGGACGATCCGCCCGGCGGCAACGAGCTTCACGGGCGGGATGATCACGCCTTCCTGGAAGACCTCGCGGAACGCGCCGATCGATGCGGGGGCGCCGCCTCCGACGTCGACGTGGTGGGCGAGGTTCGCCACATAGCCGAGGAGCTCCCCTTCGTAGTGGACGGGCGAGACGAG
This sequence comes from Gaiellaceae bacterium, assembly GCA_046594035.1. Taxonomy (GTDB): domain Bacteria; phylum Actinomycetota; class Thermoleophilia; order Gaiellales; family Gaiellaceae; genus PALSA-600. The sequence goes on along the minus strand of JBKJQL010000218.1, from coordinate 3,755 downwards.
CGAGAGGTCGTTCAGATGCACGCCGCTCGGATGCGGGTCGTTCGTCACGATCACGTCGCCCGGGCCGAGATTCTCCGCGCCGTAGGCGAGCACGGCCTTCGGAACCTGCTCGACCATCGAGCCGAGGTGCACCGGCTGGGCGAACCCCTGCGCGACCGAACGCAGCTGTGCGTCGAAGAACGCGCAGGAGAAGTCGGAGCGGGTCTTGATGTTCGTCGAGTACGCGCTGCGCTTGAGCGCGAGCGCCATCTCGTCGGTCGCGGCGACGAGCGCGTTGCGGATCACCTCGAACAGGATCCGGTCTACGCCTGCCACCCGTACACCTCCTGGGCGCGCGCGGCGCTGACCTTGCCCTCAGCTACGTCGCGGGCCACGCGCTCGCGGTCGCGCTCCAGCGGAGGGCCGTACCCGCCGCCACCGCAGGTGCGATAGCTGATGGTGTCGCCCGCACGAAGTTCGACCGTCGTCTTGGCCGGCAGGACGTGATCGACGCCGTCGCGGATCAGCACGTACTCCGCGACCTTCCCAGCGAGGCCGCCGAAGGCGCCGAGAGGTCCCGACAACGTGCGGTCGGCCAGCACCGTGAACGTCGTCGGGCGGTCGAACAGGAAATCCTTCCGCAAGCCGAGGCCGCCCCGAAAGCGGCCCGCGCCCTCGGAGTCCTCGACGAGGGCGAGCCGCGTCACGCGCACCGGGTAGTTGAGCTCGGTCTCCTCGACGGGCGCGTTCTCCGTGTTCTGTCCGTGCGTCTGCACCGCGTCGGGGCCGTCGCTCGTGAGGCGGCCGCCGTAGCCGCCGCCGAACGTCTCGAGGAAGCAGTAGTACTCGCCGCTCTCCGGGTCGATGCCGCCGAACCCCGCGTGACACATCATCGCTTTCGTTCCCGCGGGCAGCCGCTCCGGCAGGGCGGGGAGGAGTGCGCGAAAGATCACGTCGACGAGCCGGGTCTGGGTCTCCCAGCCGCCGACGACGGGCGCGGGCCACGTGCAGTTCGTCACCGTGCCCGCGGGTGCGTCGACCGTGATCAGGCGATAGAAGCCGTCGTTCACCGGCAAATCCGGGTCGATCAGGCATTTCACCGCGTAGGCGCACGCGGAGAACGTCTGCGCGAACGTCGAGTTGACGGGCGCCCGGCGTTGGGGGTCGGAGCCCGTCAGGTCGAACCGGACGCCGTCTGTGCTGATCTCTACGCGCGCCCTCAACTTCACCGGCTGGTCGGTGTAACCGTCGGTATCGACGGAGCCGTCGGCTTCGTATACGCCTGCCGGCAACGCCGCGATCTCCGCCCGTGCCCGGCGCTCGGTGTAGTCGAGGAGCTCGGACATCGTGGCGACGATCGTCTCGCGTCCGTGGCGCGCGACGAGCGCCTGCAGTCGGCGGACGCCGGTCGCGTTCGCGGCGATCTGCGCGCGAAAGTCGCCGGCTGTCTCGCGCTTGGAACGGATCTGCGCGAGGATCAGCAGGAAGACGTCGTCGACGATCCGCCCCGCCTCGACGACCTTGACCGGCGGGATGATCACCCCTTCCTGGAACACCTCGCGGAAGGCGCCGATCGATGCGGGAGCACCCCCGCCCACGTCGACGTGGTGGGCGAGGTTCGCGACGTAACCGATCAGCTCACCGTCCGCGTGCACGGGCGAGACGAGCGAGACGTCATTCAGGTGGACGCCGCTCGGAAACGGGTCGTTCGTGATGATCACGTCACCGGGGCCGAGGTTCTCCGGCCCGTAGTCGCGCACGGCACGCGGCACCTGCTCGACCATCGAGCCGAGGTGGACCGGTTGCGTGAATCCCTGCGCGACCGAGCGCAGTTGCGTGTCGAAGAACGCGCAGGAGAAGTCCGAGCGCGTCTTGATGTTCGTCGAGTAGGCGCTCCGCCGGAGCGCGAGCACCATCTCCTCGGTCGCGGCGACCAGGGCGTTGCGAATCACCTCGAAGGCGATCGGATCCGCCAGCTCGGTTTGCTCCGGCCGGCCTGCGGGCGTGGTCATGCGTCCCACCCGTAGTCCTTGCGCGCCGCTTCTGCCGTCACTTTGCCGTCGGCGACGTCGTCGGCGACCCGCTGTGGATCTCGCTGGCGCGGGTCGCCCCACCCCCCGCCACCCGCCGTGCGATGGACGTAGACATCGCCCTCGTCGATCGTCCGCGAGAACATCGACGGCAGCTCCTCCTCGGTTCCGTCCGCGTGGATCAGGACGTTCGACGAGACCGCGCCGGGCAGGCCGCCCTGGAGCCCATACGGCGGGTGCGCCGCCCGGTCGGAACGGACGATCAACGAGGTGTCCGGGGTCAGGCACCGCCAGACCCGTTCGACGGCGAGCCCACCGCGGTGCTGTCCGGCTCCGCCCGAGTCGGGCACGAGCCCGTAACGCTCGATGATGATCGGGAACTCGGACTCCGCCACCTCGACCGGGATGTTCGCCGCGAGGCTCGCGGGGTTCGTCAGCCCGTCGTTGCCGTCGTCCTCCGGCGTCCCGCCCCACGTGCCGACGACGAGCTCGTAAAAGATGAAGCGGCCGGTGCCGTCGGGACGGTCGGACCCGAAGACGGCCAGCGTGTTGCCGCCTTCGCCCGCGGCGCCGACGCGCGACGGGACGAGCTGCGCGAGCGCACCCTGGATCGCGTCGAGCGCGCGGAATCCCGTCACGCCGCGCATCGACGAGGCGCCGGGCATCACGACCTCCGCGATCGTGCCCGGCTTCGTCAGAACGTGGATCGGCCGGAAGGCACCCGACGTGTTCGGGATCTCGACCGTGAGCGCGGAGCGCACGGCCTGGTACACACACGCCTGGATGAACGAACGCGTCGAGTTGAGCGCGCCGGCGACCATCGGCGCGCAGTCGGTGAGGTCGGCAGTCAGCTCGTCGCCCTCGATCGTCACTGTCGCGGTGATCCGCACGTCTCGGCGCTCGATCCCGTCGGAGTCCAGGTAGTCGGTGAAGGTCGCGCTCCCGTCGGGCCACCCGGCGATCTCCTGACGGACGAGACGCTCGGTGTGCTCGACGAGCCCCGTCATCAGCGCGGCGAGCCGCTCGACGCCGTAGCGCTTTGCGAGCGCCTGTAGCTCGCGCTCGGCGACGGAGGTCGCCGCGACCTGCGCCGACAGGTCGCCGAGCGTCATCCGCGGGATCCGCACGTTGGCGCGGATCACCTCGAAGATCGCCTGCACCGGCTCGCCGCGGTCGTAGAGCCGCAGCCACGGCAGACGAATGCCCTCCTGGAAGATCTCGGTGTTGTCGCAGGCGGCGGATCCGGGGAGGCGTCCCCCGACGTCCCCGTGATGCGCGGTGGTCGTCGCGAAGCCGATCAGCGTCTCGTCGGCGAAGACAGGCTTGAAGACGAAGATGTCCTGCAGGTGGATGCCGCCGTCGAACGGGTCGTTCATCACGAAGACGTCGCCGGGCCGCAGGTCGTCGCCCCACTTCGCGAGCAGGCATGACATGGCGTGGGGCACCGAGCCGAGGTGGAAAGGCACCGTCACGGCCTGCGCAACCGTCTCGCCGCTCGCGTCGCAGAGCGCGGCGGAGAAGTCCATGCCGTCCCGCACGACCGTCGAGTGGGCGGTCCGAAAGATCGTCGTCGCCATCTCGTCGGCGATCGACGCCAGCGCGTTCCCGACGATCTGCTGGGTAATCGGGTCGAGCGCCACCTGCGTCACGAGGCCCGCTCCAGGATCAACGTCTCCGTCTCGTCGTCGCGCCGCGCCGTCCAGCCGCTGCGGACGACGACGGTCGTGTCGTACTCGTCGACGAGCA
>JBKJQL010000106.1:0-3465 GCA_046594035.1 Gaiellaceae bacterium | reverse complement strand
GAGATCGCAGCCCGCATCGAGCAGCTGCTCTCGCCGGGCTCGCTCGCGGGCCGCCGCATCCTGATCACCGCCGGTGGCACGCGTGAGCCGATGGACAGCGTGCGCTTCGTCGGCAACCGCTCGTCCGGTCGCATGGGCGTCGCGCTGGCGGAAGAGGCACGGCGACGCGGTGCCGAGGTGATCGTCCTCGCCGCGAACCTGTCTGTCGAAGTTCCTTACGGCATCGAGACGATTCCGACGCCGACCGCCGAGGCGATGCGCGACGCCGCCCTCGCGCTCCCGGATGTCGACGTGCTGCTCCTCGCAGCCGCTGTGGCGGACTACCGGCCGGCCGAAGCGCTCGCCAGCAAACGCTCCAAGGACGACCAGACGTGGACGATCGACCTGCAGCCGACCGATGACATCGCCAAGGCTCTCGGCGAACGTAAGCGGGCAGGCCAGGTGCTGGTCGCATTCGGCGCCGAGCACGGCGAGGACGGGCTGGAGCGCAAGCGCGCGATGCTCGAGACGAAGAACGCCGACCTGGTCGTCTTCAACGACGTCGGCCGCTCGGACATCGCGTTCGACAGCGCGGACAACGAGGTCGTGTTGATCTCCCGCGACCGCGAGCGCACGGTGCCGAAGGCGGCCAAGGCGGCCGTCGCCGCCGCGATCCTGGACGAGGTCGAGAGGCTCCTGTTCTAGAAGGAGTCATCATGGCCGCCGGCGAGGGGAAGCGCCTTCGGCCGATCACGGAGCACTGGCCGAAGCCGGTGCTGCCGATCGACGGAAGGCCCGTCGTCGTCACGCTCGTCCACGACCTCGCAGCGGCGGGCTGCGAGCGGATCGTCGTCGTGACCGGCCATCTCGCAGAGCAGGTCGAGGCGCTGCTCGAGCCGCTGCCCTACGAGATCCGCTTCGTCCGCCAGCCCCGAGGACAGGGCTCGGCCGACGCCGTGTTGCGCGCACAGGCGACGCCGCCCTACCTGGTGGTCGCGGCGGACAACGTCTTCGCCGAGGGAGACCTCGAGCGTTTCGCCCGCGAGGGAGCCGGGCTCGACGGGGCGTTCGCCGTCCATGGTGCGGTGCGGCCGCCGCTCTGGCTGATCGGCGAACGGGTGCACCGGTTCCTCGATCCCCTCCCCGGCAAAGCGCCCTACGAGTTGCAGCACGTCTTCGCGAATGCCGTCGACGCCGGCGCGCGGGTGTCTGCTATCCAGGTGGGGCGCACTCGCGACCTCACGGGGCCCGCGGATCTGGTGCGCCAGAACTTCCCGTACTTGCGCCGTAGGGTCGACGGAGGCGAACAAGAAACGTGAGCGACGCGTACCGACACTTCCGCGAAGGCCAGAGGCGGCTCCGCAAGGGGCTGACCGCCCAGGCGACGGTCCTGCTCGAGAAGGCCAAGAAGCTGGAGCCGGAGCAGGCGTCGATCCGCGAAGCGCTCGGCATCGCCTACTTCCGTCTCGCACGGTGGAAGGAGGCGGAGGCGGAGTTCCGGACGATCGTCGAGGAGCTCGAACCGACGGACGACTACGCGCACTACGCGCTCGGCCGCGCGCTCGCGAAGCAGGGGCGGCAGGCCGAGGCGAACGGGCACTACAAGCTCGCTCGCTCGATGAAGCCCGGTTCGGAGACCTACGCGGAGCGGGTCAAAGACCTCGAGCCCGACATCGACATCGACACCGGCTAGGCGAGGCGGTCGCCGGTGACCCGGCGGATCTCGTCGACCGACGATGATGCCTCGACGAGCTTACGGATGCGGCCGTGAATCGGCATCACCTCGTACAGCGCGACGCGGCCGCGGTATCCCGTGCCGCCGCACAGATCGCATCCGACCGCGCGGTAGAGCACGCCGCTGTCGGGCAGGCCGAGCTCCGCGCGCTCGAGCTCTTCCGGCTCGTAGGGCTGGCGGCACTCGACGCAGAGCCGACGCGCAAGCCGCTGGGCCACGATGCAGTTGATCGCCGTCGCGAGCAGCGAAGCTTCGACGCCCATTTCCTTCAACCGTGCGATCGACGCAGCGGCGTTGTGGGTGTGGAGCGAGGTCAGCACGAGATGCCCGGTCATTGCGGCCTGGATGGCGATGCGTGCCGTCTCCTCGTCGCGAATCTCGCCCACCAGCAGGACGTCGGGATCGGAGCGGAGGAGCGTGCGCAGGCCCTGCGCGAACGTGAGCCCCGCGCGGACGTTCACCTCGACCTGGTTGACACCCGGGATCTGCCACTCGACCGGGTCCTCGATCGTCTGCAGGACGCGTCCTTCGTCGTTCAGCAGATCTAGCCCGGCGTACAGCGTGGTCGTCTTGCCCGACCCGGTCGGCCCCACGGCGATCACCGCGCCGTATGGCTGGTGGATCGCGCGCATGAACGCTTCCGCGGCGGCGGGCGACATGCCGAGCGAGTCCAGCTCGATGCGGCCGGCTGCGCGATGAAGGATGCGGAGCACGATCTGTTCGCCGTAGGTCGTCGGCAGGACCGCGATCCTGAGGTCCATCGGCTGCGTGCCGTAGCGGATCGTGATGCGGCCGTCCTGCGGCGCTCGGCGCTCGGCGATGTCGAGGGCGCCCATGATCTTGAGGCGCGAGATGACCGCGGGCTGCATCTCTTCGGGGATCAGCGTGACGCGGCGCGTGACGCCGTCGACGCGTGCGCGGACGACGAGCCCGCCTTCCTGCGGCTCGAAATGCAAGTCGGACGCTCCCTGGCTGATCGCTGCGGTGAGGATCTGGTTGACGAGCTGGATCGCAGGCGCATGTGCGCCAGAGTCCTTGATGTCGCCAATCGCCGTCACGAACTGCTTGCCGTTGACCGGGAGCGGTTCGACGAGCTCTTCCTGGCCGCGATACGCGTGCCCGATTGCCGCTTCGAGGTCTTGGCGCTCGACGACGACGAGTTCGACGTCGTGGCCGATTGCAAGCCGAAGATCGTCTCCGCCGACGACGTCGGTCGGATCGGAGACCGCGACGAGGACCGCGTGGCTCTCGACAAAGCGAAGTGGGAGGGCGCCGTAACGCCGCGCGAGCTTCTCTGGAAGAAGCGTCGCGGCCTTCGGGTCGACCTCAACCGACTGGAGGTCGAGGAACGGCAGGCCGGACTGTTCCGCCAGCGCCTGCGCAACGGCGCGTGCCGAGGTCCAGCCGCGGTCGGCGACGACTTCGCCGAGGCGGCGGCCGCTCGCGGCTTGCTCGAGGAGCGCAGCGTCGAGCTGGTCCGTCGTCAAGGCTCCCGCGGCAACGAGCAGAGCGCCGATCTCGCGACCTCGCCGATCGAGAGCAGTTGGCAGGGGATCGGGGAGTTGCCGGAGTTCCACGCCGGGTCTCGGTATCGGCATAAGTTACGACTGGCATGAGGGGGGTTATTCAGCGTGTTTCCAGGGCTTCGTGTCAGCCGGGAGGCTCGATCGGGCCGGGCGTCTGCGTCCTGCTGGGGGTCGCGGAGGGCGACGACGAGGCGGCGGCCGTCCGGCTCGCCGAGAAGATCGCCC
>JBKJQL010000078.1:0-3126 GCA_046594035.1 Gaiellaceae bacterium | reverse complement strand
CCGAGCACGAGCAGCGCCTCGGTCGCATCCTCCGCGCCGAGCTTCCGGGCGTGCCGGTCTCGCTCTCGAGCGAGATCCTGCGCGAGCAGCAGGAGTACGAGCGCACCGCGACCACGGTGGTGAATGCGTACGTGCGACCGCTGATGGAGGACTACCTCGCCGCGATCGCCGAGGGTGTCGGCCCGCCGCTCACGATCATGCAGTCCTCAGGCGGCACGATGAGTGCCGCGGACGCGGCCGAGCGGCCCGTCTACGCCCTCGAGTCGGGCCCGGCCGCTGGGGTCGTGGCTGCGCTCGCGCTCGCCGGCCGGCTTGGCCACGAGAACGCGATCGCCTTCGACATGGGGGGCACGACCGCCAAGGCGTCGCTCGTCGAGGGTGGGCGAAGCGCGATCAGCCAGGAGTACGAGGTCGGTGCCTCGCTCTCCGCGGGCAGCCGCTTGTTGCGCGGGAGCGGCGAGCTGATCCGGATCCCGACGATCGACATCGCCGAGGTCGGCGCGGGTGGCGGCTCGCTCGCCTGGCTCGACGCGGCGGCCGGCCTGCACGTCGGGCCACGCAGCGCGGGTGCCGCGCCAGGCCCTGCGTGCTACGGACGGGGTGGCGCCGAGCCGACGGTGACCGACGCGAACGTCTTCCTCGGCTACGTGCCGACGGGCCCCGTCGCGGACGGGCAGATCTCGATCTCGCGCGACCTCGCCGAAGCGTCGCTCGAGCGTGTCGGCGAGCCGCTGGGGCTGACAGCGCTCGAGACAGCGCGCGGCGTGCACGATCTCGCGAACGCGACGATGATGCGCGCGCTCCGCGCGGTCTCGACCGAGAAGGGACGCGATCCCGCCGACTTCGCTCTGATCGCGTACGGAGGCTCCGGGCCGGTGCACGCCGCCGCACTCGCCGGCGAGCTCGGCGTCCACACCGCAATCGTCCCGCCGCTCGCCGGCCTCTTCTCGGCCGCCGGCCTGCTCGTCGCTCGGTCCGAGCGCCACGACGTCCGCTTCTGCCGGATCGACGCGCGTGCACCCGACCTCGACGAGCTGCGGCGGCTGGACGCGGAGATGCACACCGACGCGCATGAGTGGCAGCGCGTCGCGGACGTGCGCTATCGCGGCCAGAGCTGGAGCGTCCAGATCGACCTGCCGGGCGAGCTCGACGAGCCGGCCCTCGCCCGGCTCGTCGACGGCTTCGAAGCCGAGCACGAACGCCTGTACGGCATCCGGCTCGAGCAGGGCTCTCCGGTGGACGTCCGTGCGGTCCGCCGGATCTCGTTCGGGCCGGTTCCTGTGGCGCTCACCCGGCCGGCTGGCACCGTGTCGCCCGACGCGACCATCCCTGTCACGCGGTTGGCCGACTTCGGCGACGGACTGGTCGAGGTGGCGGTGCGCTCGCGCGCCTCGCTCGAGCATGAGCCCGCCGACGGGCCGTTGCTCGTGGACGAGTACGACACGACCGTCGTCGTTCCGCCCGGCTGGCGCGCGCGGCTCGACGCGGGCACCGGTGCGCTCGTCCTTGACCACGTCGCGGTCGCCCACGAGCGGCGCGAGCACGATCCTGCGATCGCGCGGCAGATCCTCGCCAACGCGCTCGAGACGCTCGCGGACGAGATGGCGACGACGATCTTCCGCACGGCGCATTCGTCGGTCGTGCGCGACGCGATGGACTTCTCGGCCGCGCTCTGTGGCCCGAGCGGCGAGACGGTGGCGCAAGCGGTGACGATCCCGCTGCAGCTCGGCTCGATCCCGCAGGCAATGGCGACGCTGCTCAACCGATTCGGAGGCTCGTTCGCGCCCGGGGACGTCTACATCGTCAACGATCCATTCGACGGCGGGAGTCACACGCCCGACATCTTCCTCGTCAAGCCGTCCTTCGCCGGCGAGACGCTCGTGGGCTTCGCGGTCACGATCGCGCACCACGGCGACCTCGGCGGGCGCGTACCGGGAACGATCGCGTGCGACAGCACCGAGGTCTTCCAGGAAGGGCTGCGCCTGCCGTGGCTCAAGCTGCACGACGGCGGCGAGCCAGTCGACGCGCTCTACGAGATCCTGCGCGCGAACGTTCGGCTGCCGCGCGAGCTCCTCGGCGACCTCGCCGCACAGGTCGCCGCGTGTCACATCGGCGACCGCGGGCTGCAAGAGCTCGCGGCACGCCACGGCGCAGACGGCCTCGTCGTGCTGATGGGGGGCCTGCTCGACCACAGCGAGCGGCTGCTTCGCGCCGAGATCGCGAGCTGGCCGGACGGCGTTGCCACCTTCACCGACTACCTGGACTCCGACGGCATCGACGTCTGCGAGGTGCCGATCACCGTCCACCTGACGATCGCGGGCGACGAGGTCGTCGCGGATTTCTCCGACTCGGCTCCGATGGTTCGCGGCGCGTTGAACTGCACGCCGTCGTTCGCGGAGGCGAGCGTCTTCCACACGATCATGGCCGCGTCCGCGACTGACATCCCACGCACCGCGGGCGCAACGCGCCCGATCACCGTCGTGACGAAGCCCGGCACGGTGACGCACGTCGTGATGCCGGGTGCCTCGTCGATGCGCGGCGTCACGGGGTACCGGCTCTCGGACGTGATGAACGGCGCGCTCGCGCAGCTGATCCCGGAGCGTGTCCCTGCGGCCGGGGAGGGCGGCTCGACGCTCGCGTGGTTCGCCGGGCGGCGCCCGGACGGCGAGCCGTTCGTCTACAACGAGCTCGTCGTCGGCACCTGGGGCGGCCGGCCGGTCTCCGACGGGAACGACGGCCTCGCAAATCCCTGCGCGTCGATGGCGAACGTGCCGATCGAGGTCGCCGAGAGCGAGTGGCCGATCGTCGTAGAGCGGTATGGGCTCGTCACCGACTCGGGCGGCACCGGACGGTTTCGGGGCGGGCTCGCCGTCGAGCGGGTATGGCGTTGCGTGGCTCCGGACACGCTCCTGCACGTGCGCTCCGACCGGCAGGTGCACCGGCCCTACGGGTTGGCCGGGGGTGGCGAGGGTGCGGCGTCCTCGAATCTGATCTTCCGCGCAGGTGGCACGATCGAGCGGATGCCGCCGATGTTCGTGACGACCCTGCAACCGGGCGACGTCTTCCACCACCGGATGGCGGGCGGCGGCGGCTGGGGCGAGCCGCGCGAGCGTGAGCGGGACGCGG
>JBKJQL010000298.1:0-8884 GCA_046594035.1 Gaiellaceae bacterium | reverse complement strand
GCGACGGGCGAGGCCAGCTCGCGGACCACCGGCGCGGTCGGAAGCGCGGACTCGTCCGCCGTTCCGCCCTGCGCCTCGATCCAGCGCCGCCAGGTGGCCTCGGCGCTGCCATCAGCGACGGCCGCCTCTGCACGGCGGCGGCCCTCGGCCTCGTCGATCCCGAGATCGGAGAGGGAGAGCAGCTTGGCGCAGGCGCCGAGCACGAGCTCCGTGAAGTCGGCAGGCCCGCGGCCACGCACCGTGTCGAGTGCCTCGCGCACCTCAAGCGCGTTTCCGACGGCTGCACCGAGCGGCTGGTCCATGTCGGTGAGCAGGCACACGACCTCACGTCCGGCCCGCTCGCCGAGCTCGATCATCGTCTCGGCGAGCTCGCGCGCGGCCTCGATCGTCTGCATGAAGGCGCCGTTCCCGACCTTCACGTCGAGCACGATCGCCTGTGCGCCTCCGGCGAGCTTCTTCGACATGATCGACGCCGCGATCAGCGAGCGCTGGTCGACGGTCGCGGTCACGTCGCGCAGCCCGTAGAGCAGCTTGTCGGCGGGAACCAGGTCGCCGGTCTGGCCGATGATCGCCACACCCACCTCGCGCACCTGCGCGACGTACTCGTCCAGCGTCAATTCGGTCCGGAAGCCGGGAATCGACTCGAGCTTGTCGAGCGTCCCGCCGGTGTGCCCGAGCCCGCGGCCGCTCATCTTCCCGAGTGGCACACCGCACGCGGCGACGATCGGCGCAACCGAGAGTGACGTCTTGTCGCCGACGCCGCCGGTCGAGTGTTTGTCCACGACCTTGCGCCCGAGTGCTGCGCCGAGGTCGATCGTCTCGCCGCTGCGAACCATCGCGTCGGTGAGCGCGAACGTCTCCGCCGGCGACAGGCCGCGGAAGAAGACCGCCATGCAGAACGCGGCCATCTGGTAGTCGGGCACCTCACCGCGCGCATAGCCGAGAACGAGCTCCGAGATCTCGTCGTCGGACAGCTCGTCGCCGTCGCGCTTGCGATGGATGAGCTCGGCTGGCCGGATCACGTCATCGCTACGAAGATCGTCATGCGCCCGTGCACGATGAACGGCAGCTCCACGTCCTCCGGGACCGGCTGGGTCGGGACACACATCGACTGTTGGTAGTCGACGAGCTGCTGGCGGTCGCGCACCGTGGCCTCGACCTCGAGGTCGAACCGCTCGATGTGGGCGAAGTGCTTACGTAAGAACTCCTCGCCGTTCTCGCGGTTGAACGGCTCTTGGTGCCCATCGGGGTACGCGACCAACTCACGAAGCTCGATCAGGTGGAGGACCGAGGTGGTAACGGCGACCAGCGCACCGCATGGTCGCAACACGCGTGCGATCTCGGCGAGACCGCGATCGATATCGGGCACGTGGTAGAGCATCCAGGCGGCGACAACCGTGTCGAACACGCCGTCCCCGAACGGCAAGGCTTGCACGTCGCCGACTTCCGCGTTCACGCCACGCCCGCGCGCCAGCTCGACCATGCGCGGCGAGATGTCAAGAAACGCGACCTCGGCGCCGAGCTCGTTCTGCATGCGCTCGGCCAGCTCGCCCGGGCCGCCGCCGACCTCGAGCACACGGCGCGGCGACCACTCGACGAGCGTTTGCCAGAGCACCTCATGCACATCCGGTCCGGTCGTTTCCTCCCACAGTCGCCGGCGGGCGTGCAAGTTGTCCTCACGCGCGTACTGCTCCATGACCGTTGCCGGGTCGTCAAGCCGCGACACGGGCGGTTCTATTCCCTGTCGGCCACGAAGACCGTGTCATGCGTTCGTACGGAAACGGGCTGGTCGAACTCCGGAACGGCTGCCGCTAGGTGCGCACGCGTCATGTTCGCCGCGACGAACTCGCTCATTTCGGCCGAGGTCGGGAACACCAGGACACCTTCGGCCTCGCGCGCTTCGACGTGGGCGAAATGCCGCTCGAGCTGCTCCGCCCCGTTTGCAGAGGAGAAACCGAGATTACGGATCCGCGGCGAGCCGAGAAAGTTCCAGAGGTCGCTGATGTTCTCGTCGGCAAGTGTCGCCGTCACGAAGCGCCCTCCTGGGCGGAGGACCCGCGCGCACTCGCGGATTGCCCGCTCGCGGTCGAGCACGTGGTAGAGCACCCAGCCCGCAAAAACGCAGTCGAACTCACCGTCACCGAAGGGCAACTCCTGTGCGTCCCCGACGTACGCCTCCACTTCTCGCTGGCGCGTCAACTCGATCATCCGCTCAGAGGTATCGATCGCGACCACCTCTGCGCCAAGTTCGTCACGTACGCGCTGAGCCATCGCTCCGGCGCCGCAGCCGACTTCGAGCACGCGTTTCGGTCCGAACTCCTTGACTGCCTCGAACAGCATCTCTTCGGCGTCGATTCCCTCGACCAGCCGCTTGTGGAGGGCGTTGCGCTTCTCCAGCCGCTCTTCGCTGGCGAACTCCCACCGGACGAGCATCGGGTTGTCAAGCTGGAACTCTTCGTCACTCATCTCAGGACGCTTCGACGATTGGTGTGCCGGGCACGCCGCGCGGTGCGGACTTCGCCCCGAGCCACGCGCTGACGGTGGCGCCGACGTCTGCGAACTCGCCGCCCTCGTGGATGCGACCGGCAGCGTTGCGACCTTCGACGTAGGCGAGCAGGAGCGCATGCTCCCGCGAATGGTCGGTGGAGGCCGTCGTGGGGTCGCAGCCGTGGTCCGACGTGATGATCAGCAAGTCATCCGGACGCAGTGCGTCGAGCAGATCCGGCAGGCGCCGGTCGAAGTCCTGAAGACAGCGGTGAAAGTTCACGGGATCGTTTCGGTGGCCCCACAGCGAGTCGGTCTCGACGAGGTTGGTGAAGATCAGGCCCGACTCCGCCGTGCGCAAAAGTTCCTCGGTCTTCTGGATCCCTTCGACGTTGGACTTGGTTGCGAACTCCTCGTCGATGTCCTGGTGGGCGAAGATGTCGCCGATCTTCCCGACGCCGTAGACCTTGTGGCCGGCGTCCCGCACGAGCGAGAGGTAGTTCGGACGCCGCGGCTCGAGTGAGTAGTCGTGCCGGTTGGGCGTCCGCTCGTACGAGCCAGGCTCGCCCTGAAAGGGGCGTGCGATCACTCTTCCGACGGCGTGCTTGCCGGTCAGAATCTCGCGCGCGGTCCTGCACGCGTCGTAGAGCTCCTCGAGCGGCACGGTCTGCTCGTGCGCGGCGATCTGGAACACGGAATCCGCGCTCGTGTAGACGATCCACTTACCCGTTCGCTGATGCTCCTCGCCGAGCTCCTGGATGATCTCCGTCCCGCTCGCCGGCTTGTTGCCGATCACACCGCGTCCCGTGCGGTTCATGAACGGGTCGATCACGTCGTCGGGGAAGCCGTAGGGATACGTCGGCATCGCCGTCGGCGTGACTATTCCCATCAGCTCCCAGTGGCCGGTCGTCGTGTCCTTGCCCTTCGATCGCTCGAGGAGCCGTCCCGCGATCGCAGGGGCGCCCGGTTGTGGCGCGCAGCCCTCCAACGGCTCGACGTTGCCGAGGCCGAGGGCCTCCATCGTGGGCAGGTCGAGGCCACCGACGGCGCGGGCGATGTTCCCGAGGGTGTCCGACCCCTCGTCACCGAACTCAGCTGCATCCGGTAGTTCGCCCGCTCCGACAGCGTCCAGCACGATGACGCACGCCCGAGCCACGCGGCTATCCTACTTCCGTGGTCGACGAAATCCTTGGTGTGTTCGGAATCGCGGTCTTCATCGTGTGCGTTATCGCACTTGCCGCGAGCGTGACGTGGCTTGTCGTCCGGATCAGTCCCAAGCCGGGCGCGAAGCAGCGCAAGGCCGCGGCCGCCGAAGCCGCCGAAGCCGCCGAGACCCCGGCCCTCTAACCGCTCAGACCGTCGAGAGCGGGAGCACGCCTTCGAGGGGCGTGTAGGCGAGGCGATGCGCCTGCGCCACGGCTTCGTAGGTCACCTTGCCCTCGATCACGTTCACGCCGCGGGCAAGCGCCGGATCGGCGGCGACCGCCGCGCGGAGGCCCTTGTTCGCGATCGCCTCGACGTACGGAAGCGTTGCGTTGGTCAGCGCCTTCGTCGATGTAATGGGCACGCCGCCCGGCATGTTCGCGACGCAGTAGTGCGTGACGCCGTCGACGACGTAGACCGGATCGGCGTGCGTCGTCGCGTGTGAGGTCTCGAAACAGCCGCCCTGGTCGATCGCCACGTCGACGACGACGGCGCCTTCCTTCATGCCGGCGATCATCTCGCGCGTCACGAGCTTCGGGGCCAGCGCTCCGGGGACGAGCACTGCTCCGATCACGAGGTCGGCGTCCTCGACCGAGGCAGCGATCTGCAGGCTCGAGCTCATCAGGAGCGTCACTCGACCCGACAGCACCTCCTCGAGGTGGCGCATGCGGTCGATCGAACGGTCGAGGATCGTCACCTGGGCGCCGAGCCCGAGCGCGATCACGGCCGAGTTGTAACCGACGACACCGCCGCCGACGATCACGACCTTGCCCGGCGCGACGCCCGGCACCCCACCGAGCAGCAGCCCACGGCCACCGAGGGGCTTCTCCAGGAAGTACGCGCCTGCCTGCGGTGCGAGGCGACCCGCGACCTCTGACATCGGCGCGAGCAGCGGCAGCCCACCGCGCAGCTCGACGGTCTCGTACGCGACAGCGGTGATGCCCGAATCGATCAGCGCGCGCGTCAGCGGCTCATCGGCCGCGATGTGCAGATACGTGAAGAGGATCTGGCCGTCGCGCAGCCGCGCGTACTCCTCCGTGATCGGCTCCTTCACCTTGAGGACCAGGTCCGAGCGGCCCCAGACCTCGTCGACCGACGTGATCTGCGCGCCGACACGCTGGTAGGCCTCGTCCGGGAACGAGCTCCCGATACCGGCGCCGGTCTCGACCGCGACCTCATGACCGTTGTTGATTAGCTCGAGTGCGCCGGCGGGCGTCAACGCGACGCGGTACTCGTCCGGCTTGATCTCCTTGGCGACACCGATCCTCATGGCGGCGCAAGCCTACCCACGGAGCAGCACCAGGAGCCCGGCGAGCGTCTTGCCGTCCTCGACGATCTCCATCCCGTCCTTTGGGACGACCTGGATGAGCTTCCCGTCGAAGAGGACTTCCCGGTTCATGCGGCGGCTTGTTCCCCGGGTGGATACAACGATGCCGTGCAACGCGTTTCCGTCGTGATCGCCTCGCCGCTCGAGCCGGAGCTCGTGAAGCGACTACGCGGCGTCGACGACCGGCTCGACGTACGGTTCGAGCCCGAGCTCCTGCCCACGCCTCGCTACCCCTCGGACCACAGCGGCGACGAGGGCTTCGCACGGACACGCGAGCAAGAGCAGCGATTCACCGCTCTCGTCGCCGGGGCGGAGGTGCTCTTCGGACTCCCTGCCGACACGCCGGAAGGGCTCGCCTGGGCGGTCCGGATCGCTCCCGGACTGCGTTTCGTGCAGGGGACATTTGCGGGCGCCGGCCAGCAGGTGCACCGCGCCGAGTTGACCGCTGCCGAATTGGAGCGGGTCGCAATCTCGAGCACGGCGGGGGTTCACGCGGTCCCGCTCGCCGAGTGGAGCCTGTTCGGGCTGCTTGCATTCACCAAGGTCATTCCCCGGCTGCGCCGCGACGCGGCGGCGCGGCACTGGCCGCACTACCCGACCACGGAGCTCCGCGGTCAGACACTCCTCGTAGTCGGAGTCGGCGCGATCGGGTTGGAGGTCGCGCGCCTCGCGAGCGCGTTCGGCATGCGGGTCCTCGGCGTGAAACGACAGGTTGACGGAGAGCTTCCCCACGTCGATTCGCTCCATCCGCCGGAGCAGCTCGGCGAGCTCGTCCGCGACGCCCACGCAATCGTCGTCACGCTCCCGCTCACGGACGAGACGCGCGGGCTGATCGACCGCGAGACGATCGGGCGCATGCGCGACGGCGCAATCTTCATCAACGTCGGGCGGGGCCAGGTCGTCGACGAGGAAGCACTGATCGACGCGCTCCGTTCGGGCAAGCTCGCGGGCGCTGCGCTCGACGTGACCGCCGTCGAGCCCCTGCCGGCGGAGAGCCCACTCTGGGAGCTCGAGAACGTGATCATCAGCCCACACACCGCGGCGCTCTCGTGGCACGAGAACGAGCGGATCGTCGAGCTGTTCGCAGAGAATCTCCGCCGCTATCTGCGCGGTGACGAATTGCTCAGCCGCGTGCGCACAACCGTCTTCTACTAGGAAAGGGCGACGTCGAAGAGCGCGAGCGTCACGTCGACCATCGCCTCGAGGTCGGCGACGGAGATGTGCTCTGCCGGCGTGTGGATGTCGGTCATGCCGTTCGCGAGGTTGACGCACTCGAGCCCACGCTCGTTGAAGACATTCGCGTCGGCTGCCCCGCCCGACAGATCGTAGGAGACCTCGTGCCCGCAGCGCGCGAGCGCGATCGCGGCGAGCGTGACGGCGCGATCGCTCATCGTGAACCGATACCCGCGATAGCTCTTGCGCAGGATCGTCTCGACGTCGCACTCGGCGACCCCCGCGGCGAACGTGACCGCGTCTTGCATCTCCTGCACGAGATCCGCCAGCTTCCGCTCGTCCTGCGACCGTGCCTCGGCGATGAACGTGCACCACTCCGGGACGATGTTCGTGGCAGTCCCGCCCTGGATCGTCCCGACGTTCGCGGTCGAGTCCTCGTCCACGCGTCCGAGGCGCATCTCCGAGATCGCGCGCGCCGCAGCGAAGATTGCCGAACGGCCGTCCTCGGGATGCATGCCCGAGTGTGCGGCCTTGCCGTGGAACGTCACCTCTATCGACTGCGAGAACGGCGCTCCGAGGATCACGACGCCCACCGGCGCGGCCTGGTCGTAGACGTAGCCCATGTTCGCCTTGAGCCGCGTGTGGTCGAACGCGTATGCCCCAACGAGGCCGACCTCTTCCTTCGGCGTGAAGAGCAACTCGATGCCCGCGTGCGGCCGTCGTTCGGCGAGCACGCGCCGTGTTGCATGGAGCATTGCTGCCACGGCGGCCTTGTTGTCCGCGCCGAGAATCGTCCCGGCCGCGTTCCGCACGATGCCGTCTTCGACGACCGGCTCGATCGCCGCCGTCGGCGGCACGGTGTCGAGATGGGCGCACAGGAAGAGCGGCTCGCCCGCGGCGGTCGGCTCGAGCCGCGCGTAGATGTTCCCCATCGTCGAACCGATCTCCGGCCCGACGCCGTCCTCGTCTGCTTCGAGGCCGCAATCGCGCAGGTATCCCAGCACGAGGTCGGCGACCGCGCGCTCCTCCCCCGGCGGGCTCGGGACCGCGGCGAGCTCCGTGAACAGGTCGAGGACGTCCGGCGGCACCGGACGGAGATCCTACGCGCGGCGGGCGACGCGCCCGGAATCCGCCGGTCGCTGTTGCACACACATCTGAAAACTGCTGAACTTTGTTCTCCAGATGGGAGTCTCCGAGCCGCTGATCCAGACCTCGCTCCTCGGCGAGGCGATCGAAAACGGCCCTGCTGTGGTCTTCGTCGCCGACGAGCTCGGCAAGTACGTGGCCGTCAACTCGGCGGCTTGCCTGATGCTCGGATACACGCGGGAGGAGCTGCTCGGCCTGCGCGTCCACGACGTCGCCCGATACGACGGGGCGCGCGATGAGTGGGCCGAGATGAGGCAGAGCGGAACGCGCATCGGCACGTCGGCTCTCACGCGCAAAGACGGGACGGTCGTCGAGTTCAGCTACATCGCCGGCGCGACCCTCGTCGCCGGCATGCCGGTCTTCGTGTCCGTGGGCTCGGCCGTCTAGCCGACTTCGACGCCGGAGCCCAACCGGGCGCGGGAGCGCACGACCGCAGCGGCGACGAACTCGCGGAAGAGCGGCGCCGGGCGCGTCGGGCGCGACTTGAACTCCGGGTGGAACTGCGAGGCGACGAACCAGGGATGGTCAGGCAGCTCGACGATCTCGACCAGCCGTCCTTCCTGGAACGTCCCACTGATCACGAGGCCGCCGTCCAGGAGCTGCTGGCGGTAGGCGTTGTTGACCTCGTAGCGGTGGCGGTGGCGTTCGGAGATCACGGACTCGCCGTAGACCTCGCGCGTGCGCGTTCCTTCAGCGAGCTCGACCGCCTGCGCCCCGAGGCGCATCGTCCCGCCGAGGTCTTCGACCTCTTTCTGCTCCGGGAGCAGGTCGATCACGGGGAACGGGGTCTCGGGATCCATCTCGGTCGAGTTGGCACCGTCCAGGTCGCAGATGTGGCGCGCGAACTCGGAGACCGCAACGTGCATCCCGAGACAGATGCCGAGGTACGGGATCTCATCCTCGCGCGCAACGCGGCAGGCGAGGATCTTGCCCTCCCACCCACGGGAGCCGAAGCCGCCGGGCACGAGCACGCCGTCCACGCCCGCCAGTTCGGCGCGAGCCTCTTCGAGCGTCATGTCCTCGGCGTCGACCCACCGCACGTGGACGCGAGCGCCGTTGTGGATCCCTGCATGCTTGAGCGCCTCGTGCACGGAGAGGTACGCGTCGTGCAGCTTCACGTACTTGCCGACGAGCGCGATCTCGACCGACTCCGTGCGTTGGTTGATGCGCTCGGTCAGCTTCAGCCATTCGCCGAGCTCGGCGGGCGGCGCGTCGATCCCGAGCTTGCGTACGACGAGCTCGTCGAGCCCTTGCTCTTGCAGCGCGAGCGGCACCAGGTAGACGTCTGCGACGTCTGGGTTCGTGATCACCGCGTCGACGTCGACGTCGGCGAAGAGTGCGATCTTCTCGCGGATCTCGCGCGGCAACGATTCCGTCGAGCGGCACACCAGAACGTCGGGATGGATGCCGATGCGCCGAAGCTCGTTGACCGAGTGCTGCGTCGGCTTCGTCTTCAACTCGCCCGCGGTGCCGATGTATGGCACGAGCGTGACGTGGAGGTAGATCACGTTCTCGGGGCCGACTTCACGCCGGAACTGGCGGATCGCCTCG
>JBKJQL010000247.1:0-6140 GCA_046594035.1 Gaiellaceae bacterium | reverse complement strand
GCAAATGTGTGCTACGCGGTCCTGTGCGCGGCGTAAACTCGAGGCGATGCTCGCACTCGTCGCACTGCTGTTCGCCGCCGCAAGTCCACCCACGGCGTACGTCGACACCGGCACCGCACACGTGCCGCTCGCGATCACCTCCTGGTGCTGGGATACGCGGTGCGGGGCGCCTCTCGGCCACACCGCGCGGCGGGTGGTCGTCTCCCGCGGCGCACCTGTGCGGGTCGAGCTGAAGTTCGAGACCGTCGACGCGACCGTCAGCGTGAGCGGCGGGCGTACGAGTTCGACCGCGCGCGGACGCGAGGTCACCTGGACGGCGCAGCGCGCCGGCGGCCTGACCGTCAACGTGCATTACCTGCGCGGCTGGGTGATCTACTCCGCCCGCCTCACACTGCGCTGAGGCGGCGCTAGATGCGCACGACGCGCGATGTCGCCAGCACCTTGCCGTGCCGGTCGAGCGCCGCGACCGCCGCGAACCGCGCGCCGGCGGGCGCAGTCAGCATCGTCTCGAACGCGCGCTTCTTGCCCGTCGCCCGCACGGACACCTCGCCCGCGACTTTCCCGGCGAGCAGCTGCCACGCTGCGACCTCGGTCGCCCCGTTCCAGCTCACGTAGAGCCTGGGGCCCGGCCGCACGACCAGGCTCGGACGATCGCTCGGCCGGCCAACCCACGGCAGGCGGAATGTCCTGTAGTTCTGACCTCCGTGCGGCAGGTTCGCGTCGAAGACGACGTCGCCGCCAATGCTGAACTCGGTCAGATGGGGCTCGGTGCCCCAGCCGACGAGCAGGTTGCCGTTCCCGAGACGCTGGGCGTTGCCCATCGCGAACGCGAGCAGCTGTTTGCTGTCGTGGTGGTAGTCACGACCGACCGTCACGCGCTTCCGCTTGTGATCGAGCCGCAAGATCATCGCGTGCGAACGTCGCTCGACTGGGGGCGCAGCGCCGTTGTCGAACAGGCTGATGAAGCGGTCGCCCGTCCCCAGGTTCCGTGCGTCGTGCTGCCAGGCGAAGCTCGTACCCGGACCCATCGCGAAGTCGCTCCTCTTCCCGCCGAGCCGCCACAACACCTTGCCGGTGCGACTGTGGATTTTGTAAATCGCCCAGGTGTTGCGGGCCGAGACCAGGTAGTTGCCGTCATCGTCGATGTCCACGGAGTTGATGTGGAAGTAGTCGAACGACGGGCCGACGCCCTGGTGCGACTCGTCGATCGCGACGTGGTCGAGGCTCCGCCATTCGTAGAGCACGCGCGTGCTCGGAATCTCGATCTCTTGCACGACGCCGCCGATCACCTCGTGCCGGCTCGTGCCACCGAGGGCGGTGAGGTCCCGGGTGCGGCTTTCCCAGCTTGTGATCAGGGCGGTGCCGCGCGGCGTGATGATCAGCTCGTGCAGATCCGACTTGCGGCCGCGGCCGGCCGGGAACCGCGCGATCTCCTTGTAGGAGGAGTCGAGGATCACGTGCTCTCCGGTCCCGAGCCCCCGGTCGGTCTTGCCCTCCCACCAGGTCAGGACGGGCTCGCCCTTGTAGAGAGCGGTGCGGAAATTCATGGCGGTCACGGGGAACGTGCGCTTGAACCAGACGAGCTCGCCGTCGTCGTCGACGATCATCACTCCCCGCTGGCCGGGGCCCGAGTTCGGCGCGAGAAACAGATAGCCGTCTCCGGCGCGCGACGTCTTCTTCGACACCGTCAAGAGCGCCGGCCGAAGATCGCGTCGCGAGCGGAAGACGCGCACGCCCTTCCCGGCGCTGTCCGCCGGGCGAATGACGAGCTCGGAGCCCGCCGCCGTTCCCGGATCGAGGAGGCCGTAGCCGAGGGAGCCTCCGACGACCAGCGCACCCGCTGCGCTTCCGGCCCGCCGGACGAACTCGCGGCGCGACCACGTCAGATCGTTGGAACCGTCCAGCCGATCCGCGTCCATGACCGCGCATCCAAACAGAAACGAAAGCGGCCGGCTTGCGCCGGCCGCTCACCTCGCCGCAGGAAAGATTGCCGTCAGTCCCGGGGAGGATCTCTCCCTGCGTATCGGCGGTTTGCGAACCGTCCTTGAATATGAAGACGGCGCCGCCGCCGACGCCGTCCTCCTATGGAGTGTCCGCCCCCCGCTTTGTCCAGGCCGCGCCGCAACGGGCCCGAGTGCAGGTGACAGGCGTAGTCTCTCTCGCCGCCCGCGCTTGATCCATCACCCGTTTCGTAGTTGACCGCGGCACTTGACTACCCTCATATAGAGGCTTGATGTGGATCTAACGCACTCACGGATGGTGGCTCAGACGCGGCGCAGCTCGCCCGGGTCGGATCTGACGCAGCCACCGCTATGCACGGCTCTTTCAGAAATGCGTGCCCGACCCGGGTGAGCTGTGATGTCTGAGCCATCCCCGCAAGCACGCCAATCCCCATCAAGCCTCTAGGCATGGCGAGCAGCTTCGAGACCCGGCTCCGCGAAGGGCCGCCGATCGTCGCGGACGGCGGCCTGGGCGTCGTCCTGTCCGCGGCCGTGCCGGGCCTGCGCGCGCCCGAGGAGGCGAATCTCCGGGCGCCGGACGCGGTCACGGCCGTCCACGTCAGCTTCATCAACGCGGGCGCCGACCTGATCGAGACGAACACCTTCGGCGCGAACCGGCGGAAGCTCGCCCAGCATTTTCTTGAGGACGACTTCGAGCGGATCAACTCGACGGCGGTCAAGCTGGCCCGCGACGCGCGGGAGATCTCCGGACGGGAGGTGTTCATCGGCGGGTCGATCGGGCCGGTCGGCCCGGATGGCCGCGAGTTGGTCGCGGAGCAAGCGCGGATCCTCGAGGGGCGCGGCGCTGACGTCTTCATGCTCGAGACCTTCTACGAGCTGGACGAGCTCGAGGAGGCAATCGAGGCGGTTCGTTCGGTGTCCGCACTGCCGATCGTGGCGCTGATGAGCTTCGACAGCGACGCGGTGACGATGGCCGGCGTGACGGCGCGCGACGCGGCGACGCGGCTCGGCGGGCTTGGCCTCGCGGCGTTCGGAGCGAACCATGGCCGCGGGCCGGCCGCCGCACTGACGGCGCTCGCGGAGATGTCGGGTGACGGCGCCGTGCTGGCCGCGCTGCCAAACGTCGGGCTCGCGACGATGACCGGCGCGCGCATCTCGTTCCCCCACGCGACGCCCGAGTATTTCGGAGACTTCGCCGCGAGCGCGCGCTCACTCGGCGCACGGCTGATCGGCGGCTGCTGCGGGACGACGCCCGCGCAGATCGCGGCGATCCGGCAGGCCGTCGACGAAGACCGCCCCGCGCGAGCCGCCACGCCTGCACGCGGTCGCGACGCGATCGCTCTGCCACTCTCGAGCGAAGAGCCCACTCAGCTCGCGCAGCTGTTCGCCGCCGGCGAGTTCGTCGTCTCGGTGCAGCTCGACCCGCCGCTCGGCGGGAGTGTCGCCGGCCTGATCGACGCAGCGCGCACGATCCGCGAGTCCGGGAAGGCGCACGTCGTCGACGTGAACGACAACCCCCGGGCGCGCGCGCGGATGAGCGGGATGATCGCCTCCGCCGCGATCCAGCGCGAGGCCGGGCTCGAAGTGATCCCGCATCTGACGCCGCGCGACTCGACGATCGCGGGGCTCGAGTCGCTGTTGCTCGGCTCACACGCCGAAGGGCTGCGGAACGTCCTTGCCGTTACGGGCGACGCGCCCGAGGCGGGCGATTATCCCGGAACCGGGTCGGTGTACGACGTCGACGCGATCGGGCTCGTCGAGCTGATCACGCGCCTGAACGAAGGGACGGATTTCCACGGCCGCGCGATCGACGCGCCGACAGCGTTCTTCCCGGGCGTCGCGGTCAACCCGACCGCGGACGACCTCGAGCTCGAAGTCGACCGCTTCCATCGCAAGATCGCGGCGGGCGCGCAGTTCGCGATGACGCAGATTCTCTTCGACCTGGAGTACTTCCACCGCTTCTTCGAGCTCTATGGCGGACCGTCGCCCATTCCGCTGCTTGTGGGCGTGTGGCCGATCCGCTCGCTGGAGCTCGCGGTGCGCGTGCACAACGAGACGCCGGGGATCGTCGTCCCGGAGCACGTGCAGGAGCGCTACCGCGCAGCGGGCACGGACGCGCCGCAGGTCGGGATCGAGCTCGTGCACGAGCTGATCGAGCAGTCGCGCAAGGTCGCGGCCGGCGTGTACATCGTCGCGCCCTTCCGCCGCCCGCTCGGCATCCTCGACGTTCTCTAACAGGAGCCTGTCGAGACGGGGCGCTTCGCGCGTGCGAGGTCTGCGCGCGCCGGCGCGGCCGGCACGCCGTAGCCGCCGCTGCTGCCGATGCGCGCGGCGAACACCGTCGCCTCGACCTGGCCGCTCTCGTTCACGGCGGGGCCACCGGAGTTGCCGTGGCGAATCAGCCCGCTGAGCGAAGTGACCTCGCGCAGGTTCCCGCGGACGAGCACGTCGGCCGTTGACCCGATACGACCGGGGCGCGCGTCGAACGGCCCGTTCTCGGGGTAGCCGAGGATCGCTACCGGGTTGCCGGCGGTCGGATCGACGAGGGGCAGCGGAGCGGCGGTCAGCCCGGGGACGCGCAGCACCGCGATGTCCTCCTTGCGGTCGACGACGAGCGCGGTCGCAGCGTGGCCGTTCGCCTCGATCCCCTTCGCTCCCGCGACGACGTGCGCCGCGGTGACGACGATGTGCGGCCGCGCGACCCAGCCCGACCCTTCGACGCCGAGCCCGCAGGCGGTGGCGGTGATGCGCACGACGCTCGACCGAGCGTGCTGGACGGCAGCGGAGGTGAGGACGCGCGTGTCCGGCGGAAGGTCGGGCGGAGCCGGGCCGGCGATCTGTGGGAACGGGTCGACGCGCGCGAACGCACGCAAGACCGTGCGCGGCGGCGCGATCGTGTTCAGGCGCTGGAGGATCACCGACTGCTGCACCTCGGCGCGCAGCTTCGTCTGTCCGGGGAGTTGCAAGAGCACAGCGCCGGCGACCCAGACGATCGAGAGGCCGAGCGCCGCACCGGCTGCCAGACCGCCGAGCGAATCGAGCAGCTTGAGCGGCGGGATGACCGCGAGCGCGCCGCGCGCGAACGAGCCGAGCATCGAGGCAACCGACTGCAGCAGCAGCGCGCCGGCGACGGCGCCGCCGAGCCCGACGAGCGGCGTGTACGGCGACGCGGCGCCGTTATTCAGGAAATGCGGCGCCAGCCGGGCGCCGAGCACCGCGCCTGCCGCGAGCCCGGCCAGCGAGAGCGCGGTGGCCACGAGGCCCCGCTTGAGGCCGGAGAGCGCGGAGAGGCCCGCGACCGCCAGCGCGATCCAGTCGACGCGGGTCACCCGGCCAACTTAACCGGGCCTCAGCTGATCCCTGCCGTCGCGGGCATTTGCACAGTCCCTCGTTCTGGTCAGGCCAAATGCCGCGACGCGCCGATGGGGTGAAGATGCGTGGACGGCTGCGGTCGATCGTTCTCCTTGCCGTGGTCCTCGCCGGCGCCGACCTCGCGGTCGCGCAGTGGGCCGCGCACCACAACCCCGGCTTCGACCATCACCGCTCGCTCGGCTGGGTCGCGCTGTCGCTCCTGGTCTTCGTTTTCACTGCACTTCTCGCTCGGGTGCCCTCGCGCCTGCTCGCACTCGGCTGCGGTCTGCAGGCGGGCGGGACACTCGGCAACCTGCTCTGGGCGCTCACCCACCACCTCGTCGTTTCGAACTCGTTCGTCGTCCGCAGCTCCGAGGGCGGCATCGCGTTCACGCTCGGCGACGTCTTTGTCCTGCTCGGGATCCTGGTGATCGTCGTCGGCTCGATCCGGATGACGATTCGCCACCGCCACCGCCTGCCCCGCTCGACGGTCGCGGTCCGCCTCGTCCGGCGGCTCGCAGTCGCCTGCCGGCGCTAAGAAGCTCTAACTGAATGCGGTTCGTCGATCCGGTTGTGATCGGCGAGTGCGAGGCAAGGACGCAGGGGCGCCCCGGTAGCGGTGTTCTACCGGGGCAACCAAGGACACAGCATCGCACCGCCGAACGCGGCCGGGCGACATAACCCCCATTTGGTTAGAGCTTCTAAAGCTCAGGCGACCCCCCCCGCCGCTACACTGCGCCCCGAACCGGGGGCGTAGTTCAGTTGGTTAGAACGCCGGCCTGTCACGCCGGGGGTCGCGGGTTCGAGTCCCGTCGCTCCCGCTCTGAA
>JBKJQL010000315.1:0-5524 GCA_046594035.1 Gaiellaceae bacterium | reverse complement strand
GCAGCTCGACCCGGTTCGGGCTTGAACGTAGACCCCGCTATGCCCTACGCCCGACCCGAACGACCTGCTTGGTCTGAGCCATCCCCGCAGGCACGCAATTCCACATCAAGCCTCTAGACATTGAAGCGGATGTTCAGCACGTCGCCGTCCTTGACCACGTAGGTCTTGCCTTCGAGGCCTTGCTTACCCTGCTTCGCCACCTCGGCTGCGGAACCGAGGTCTACGAGGTCCTTCCAATTCAGTACCTCGCAGCGGATGAAGCCGCGTGCGATGTCGGTGTGGATCGCGCCCGCGGCGTCGAGTGCCGACTCGCCGCCCCGCAGCGTCCAGGCGCGGGTGTCCTGCTCGCCTGCCGTGAAGAATGTGATCAGGTCGAGCGCGGTCGCAAGACGCCCGGCGATGTCGTCGAGCGCGGACTCGCCTCCGTCGCGATAGGCGGCGGCCTCGTCGTCGGGCAGCTCGGCGAGCTCGGCCTCGAGCTGCAGGTCGATCCCGCCCGGCCCGTTGACGATCGCGATCAGCGGCTTCGTGGTCAACGGCTCGAGCTCGCCGGGCAAGTCGCCGGGGTAGTCGGCGAGCGAGCCACCGGCGTCGACGTGAGCGAGCACCTTCTGCAGCTCCTCGACTTCGGTTCGCATCTTCGCGTCCCCGGACTTCGCCTGCTTCTCGACGCGCTCCAGGCGACGCTGGACATGGTCACGGTCGGCGACGAGGAGCTCCAGCTTGAACGTCTCGAGATCGTCGTCGGGCGTCGCGTCAGCCCCGAACCCGCGCACCACGACGAGCAGGGCGTCGACCTGGCGCAGGTTCCCGAGCTGCGCTTCGCCTGCGCCGGGGACGTCCTGCACGCGGATCGTCGCGGGCGTGATCTTGCGCGCCTTCACGATCTCGGCGAGCGCGGCGAGGCGCGCATCGGCGATCGGCGCCATGCCGACGTTCGTCTTGCCGTATTCGCCGCCGCCGGTCTTCGTCAGCGCGGTGAAGAGCGACGTCTTCCCGCTGCCCGACGGACCGACAATGCCCACCTCGAGTGCCACGATGCTAGGAGCCTTCGGCTTCGCGCTTCTCGAGCTGCTTCTGCAGCGAGACGAGCGCGCGGTGCTGGAGCGACTTGATCGCCCCTTCGGTCTTTCCGAGGATCGTTGCGGCCTCGGCGTTCGCGAAGTTGAAAACGAACTTCAGCGTCAGCACCTGCTGCTGTTCGGGTGAGAGGTCCTCGATCAGCTCAAGCATCGACTTGCGCCCGATCGACTCGAGCGCCCCGTGCTCGGCGGAGGTGTGCTCGTCGGGGTCGGGCTCCGGCGGCTCCTCCTCCGGCTGCCAGCGCTTGGTCGCCCGGAAGTGGTCCATCGCCAGGTTGTGGGCGATGCGAAACAGCCACGCGGAGAACGGCGCCGACTGCCAACGGAACTTGCCGATCGCCTCGAGCATCTTCAGGAACGTCTGCGTCGTCAGGTCCTCGGCGTCGTGCCGGTTGCCGACGCTGACGTGCAGGTAGCTGTAGATCCGGTCGAAATGAATCAGGTAGAGCTCTTCGAGCGCGCCGCGATCGCCCTTCTGGGCGCGATCGACCAGCGCTCGCACACGCTTGGTCTCGCTCTCCTTCTTTGTGACCGCGGCCTCGGTTTCACTCATCCCGACTCATTCTGCTGCCCTGGCGCGCCTTGCGCCTAACCAGGGACCTATGCCGCAGCGCCGAACCCGACGCGGCTCTCGCGACCAAAGCGCTTGACGTAGACGATCTTCGGGATCGAAACGGTGTAGCGGCCGTCCTCTGCCTCGAAGCTGAGGCTGTCGTGTGCGCCGGCCAGAGCGCGGTCGAGATCCTCGGCCGTGGCGAGCGGAACGTAAACGTTGAGCACCTGGGTGCCCTCGAAGGCGATCTCGATGCGGATGCGATCAGTGTCTGTCATCAGAGACAAACTCTGCCAGAACGCCGCCGGTCGCCTCCGGATGGACGAACGCGACCTGGTGGCCGAACAGCCCGGGGCGCGGTTCCTCGTCGATCAGGAGCACGTCGCGGCTCTTCAGCCGGGCCAGCTCGGACGGCAGATCCTCGACCTCGAACGCCACGTGGTGCATCCCCGGGCCGCGCTTCGCGAGGAACCTCCCGACGGGCGTGTCGGGGCCGAGCGGCTGCAGGAGCTCGATCCGGGAGCCGCCGACGAGCAGCGACGCGGCTTCGACGCCCTGGTCTTCGACGCTCTCGCGGTGCTCCAAGGTGGCGCCGAAGAGCTCCGAGTAGACGAGGATCGCCGCGTCCAGGTCGGCGACGGCGATCCCGACGTGGTGTAGGCCCCGTGTCATTGGATGCTCGGTCGCCATTCGTGCTCCAGCATCGCGTAGACGAGCTCGCTCTGCCATTCGTTCTTGACCCACTCGTTCTCGACGAGGTGGGCCTCGAGGCGCATCCCGAGCTTCTCGAGCACCCGTGCGGAGGCGGTGTTGCGCGCCTCTGTGCGTCCGACCACCCGGTGAAGGCCCAGGCTCTCGAACGCAAAGGCGAGAAACGCACGAGCGGCCTCGGTCGCATAGCCGCGCCCCTGATGAGCGCGGTCGAAGATGAAGCCGATCTCGCCGCTTCGGTGCTGCTCGCTGACCCACTGCATCGAGACATCACCGACGAACTGTCCGGTCTCACGTGCGACAACCGCGGCGGTGAGCCAGTCTCCTTCGTCGCGGAGGCGGCTTCCAGCGCTCTTCGTCGCGAGGAGAGCCTTCGTCTGATCCAGGGTGCGCGGCTCGTTGTAGAGCCAGCGAGCCGACTCCGCATCGGAGTGGATCGCATACATCGCCTGCAGGTCTCCGTCCTCGAACGGGCGCAGAACGAGGCGCTCGGTCTCGAGCGGCCAGTCGGGCTTCATGCAGCGGACGTTACCCCGTTGAGTCTGCGCCGAGGGCGCGCACGGTGCCGACCGAGTCCGACGAGCGCGACTCGGCTTCGATGCCGACGAACAGCTCGGTGAGCTCCTCTCGGTCGAGCGTCTCCTTCTCGAGCAGAGCCGTCGCGATGCGATCGAGCGAGGCTCGATGCTTCGCCAGCAGCCGCAGCGCATCCGCGTAGGCCGCGTCGGTCAGCAGCGCCTGCTCGGTGTCGCGCAAGCGCTTCGTCTCTTCGGAGAGCGCGTAGTTGTCGGCGCGCATCGTGCGCGACGTGACCGACTCGCCCATACCCCACTCGAAGACCATTGCTCGTGCAACCTGCGTCACCTTCTCGAGATCGTTCGCCGCGCCGTTCGTCACGCGCCCGAAGACGATCTGCTCCGCGGCGCGGCCGGCGAGCGCCATGACCATCCAGTCGAGCAGCTCTTCGCGCGTTTCGAGATAGCGCTCCTCTTCGGGAAGATGGAGGACGTAACCGAGCGCGGTACCGCGCGCGATGATCGTGGCCTTCTCGGGCTGGTTACCGACGAGGTGTGACATGAGAGCGTGCCCTCCCTCGTGGTAGGCGAGGATGCGCTTCTCCTTGTCGGTGACGACGCGCCGCTGCTGCAGGCCCGCGACGACGCGTTCGAGCGCGTAGTCGAAGTCCGCGTGCGTCAGCTTCGCGCGGTCGTTCCGGCCGGCAGAGATCGCAGCCTCGTTGCAGATGTTCTGGAGGTCGGCGCCCGTCAGCCCCGCCGTCTGACGCGACACGCCTTCGAGGTCGACGTCGTCGGCGAGCGGCTTGCCCCGCGTGTGCACGTCGAGGATCGCGCGGCGTCCCTTGAGGTCGGGCGGGTTGATCAGCACCTGCCGGTCGAAGCGACCCGGGCGCAAGAGCGCCGGGTCGAGATCCTGCAACCGGTTCGATGCGCCCATCACGACCACCTGGTCGCGCGGCCCGAAACCGTCGAGCTCGACGAGCAGCTGGTTCAGCGTCTGATCCTGCTCGCGGTTGAAGCCGGAGCCGCTGCGCGCCATGCCGACGGCGTCGAGCTCGTCGATGAAGATGATCGCCGGTGCGTTCTTGCGCGCTTCCTCGAAGAGCTTGCGGATGCGCGCGGCGCCGAGGCCTGCGAACATCTCGACGAACGCCGATGCACTCTGCGCGTAGAAGCGCGCGCCGGACTCGTTCGCGACCGCCTTCGCGGCGAGCGTCTTGCCGGTGCCGGGAGGGCCGTGGAAGAGGATGCCCTTCGGGACGCGCGCGCCGAGCGCCTCGAAGCGGTCCGGATCGCGGAGGAAGTCGACGATCTCCTGCAGCTCTTCCTTCGCCTCGTCGAGGCCGGCGACGTCAGCCCAGGTGACGGCCGACGAGGACCCGGGCGTGATCTCCATCGGCTTGACGCGCGGCATCAGCTTGACCGTCTTCCAGAGCAGGTAGACGACCACGCACATCAGCGCGAAGAAGAGGACCGGCAGCCAGGTCAAGGCGAAATTCGAGACGAAGGAGTTGAAGTCAAAGCCCTGTGCGTGCACGGTCGCAACTTGCACGGGCGTGTCGGTGATCGGGCTCACGCCCTTTGTAACGGTCGTGACCGTGACCCGGTGATTGAGCAGGATCTCGGCGAACACAGCTGAGCCATCGGCGGCAACCATCAGTGCTCCATCGGCACCACCGGGCCACCTCTAAAGCTCATCGAGCACCTCGGCGGTCGTGGCAAACCGCACGCCGTCGGCCCGCCAGTCGGCCAGGCAGGCGGCCGTGCGGCCCTCGTCCAGGCCACGCGAGGCGTCCTCCACGAAGGTCACCGCCCGGCCGCGGGCCACGAGGCCCCGGATCGCCGCGTCGTTGCACACATCAGTGGCGACGCCGAACAGCACGATCTCTTGCGGATCCAGGAGCTCGAGCAGCCGGTCGGCGTTCGGGTTCGTGAACGGGTCGTAGGCCTTCTTCAGGAGCAGAAACTCCCGGCCGCGGAACCACGAGAGGTCGACCCCTGTCTCGCCGAGGACGACCGGGTCGGCCTGGAGGGTCTCGGGGGGCCGCAGCGCGCCCGGGGTCCCACGCAGGCAGTGGGGTGGCCAGAGCGTCTCGAAGTCCGGGTGCTCGGAGATCTCGGGGTCGCTCAGCTCGTGGTCGTCGGCGCTTGCGACATGCGGGATTCCGGCATTGCGCGCGGCCTCGACGAGCCTGCCCATCGCCGGTAGCGCCTCCTCCGCGCCGGGAACGTAGAGCTTCCCGAGCGGGAAGACGAAGTCGACCTGGGTGTCGACGTCCCAGAGGACGCGCGTCACGTGACGAGCTCGAGCCGCGGATTCGGCCGGTAGCGCCGCCCGACCTTCGCCGACGGCTCACCGTCGGTGATCACGATGTCGGCGGTGAAGTCGTTCGAGCCGCGGATCAGCGACGAGCCGACGCCGTACGCGTCGACCGGCACGTCGTCCTCCTCGAACTCGCGGATCTTCTCGACCGTGAAGCCGCCGGAGACGACGATGCGCACCGTCTCGAAGCCTTCGCGGTCGAGTGCCTCGCGCACCTTCAGGACGAGCCGCGGGTTGACGCCGTTGGGCTTGAAGTCGCCCATCTCCTCCCACAGCGAGCGGTCGACGAGCGCCTCGGAGGTGTCGAGGCGCACGCCCCAGAGCCGCGGACCGAGCG
>JBKJQL010000177.1:0-36722 GCA_046594035.1 Gaiellaceae bacterium | reverse complement strand
GACAGGAGCGGCTGGACCCAGAACTGGGCCTTGTTGATGCCGTACTTCTGCGCCGCCTCCGCATACGCCGCCCGGGGGAATGCCGGCCGCTGCGTAGTCGGTCGCGCCCTGCTGCGTGCGCAGGTAGATCGCGTCGAGCGAGTTGCCGACGGTGTAGTTGATCTGCGACGCGCTGTGCGGCCGCTTGCCCTTGTAGTACGGGTTCGTCTTGAGCAGGATCGACTTGTTCGGCGTGCGAGCCGCGATGTAGTACGGGCCTGCTGAGGCCGGCGTGAGGACGCCGTTCGGATCGTGCGCCAGGTTCGCCGGGATCGCGCAGAAGAACGGCATCGCAATGCGCGCCAGGAAGTCGGGCGACGCCTTCGTCAGCGACACCACGAGATGGTTGCCCTTCGCCTTGACGCCTGATACCGGGCTCGTCGCCGAACCGACGACGTCGGACATGAATGCCCCGGCCGGCGACTGCATCTTCGGATCGGCGACGCGATCGAAGGCCGCCTTGAAGGACGCCGCCGTCACCTTGGTGCCGTCGGAGAACTTCGTGAAGCCGGTCGAGACCGTGAAGTCATAGGTCTTGCCGTTGTTCGAGACCTTCGGGAACCCGGCGGCTGCCTCGGGAACGAGCTGGCTCGTCTTCGGGCCGATGCCGTCCGGGTAGTTCATGAGCTTGAGGCTCGTCGCGTACTCCAGTTCCCAGCCGGTCGAGAGATAGCTGAGCGCCGGGTCGGTGTAGTCGACGTCCGTCGTGAGATCGACGTTGAGGGTTCCGCCGGTCTTGGCCTTTTGAGCAGTTGCCGCGCTGACCATGCAGAGAGCTGCAAGCAGCACGACGACTGCGGTACCGAGCTTGTTGGCCCGCATTCGCCTGTCCTTTCAGTGGAGGGCGGATGCCTGACCAGACGCGCCCTCCTGTCGAGTGGTGTCGGCGAGTGAAACGGCGCGGGCGGAGAGAAGTTGATGCCGAACGAGGGATCGTTTGATCTGCGTTGGAGCTATCGGCCGCGCGGACGATGGGCGTGTCATCCGTGAGGATGAGAGAAGAAAAAGGCCCCCTTGCGGAGGCCTTTCAGGTGGACCCAGGCGGGATCGAACCGCCGACCTCACGCATGCCATGCGCGCGCTCTCCCAGCTGAGCTATGGGCCCCTGGAACTGTTGAAGTGTAGCCCCGAACTCGTACTCCCGCGCCCATCGAATGCCAAGCGCTTGGTTGTTTCGCGAGGGCTCAAGCCGAAGGTGGGCCCGCCCAAACGCGACAAATTCGTTCGCGGGCAGCAAATAGCACTGGTCGTTGTCGGGGCAGTAGAGACCGAACGAGTCGAACTCGCCGAGGTTGTAGCGGCGGTTCCTCAGGCCCTCGGGGCCGCGACGGCTCGTGGAGAGCCTCGCGGCCACGACGTCCCCAATTCGGCGCGACCACTTGCACTGAACGCGGAGCAATCGCGGCCGTAGATCAAGGATCAGGTCGTAACGCTCGTCGTCGAGCGGTCGTGCCACGCCAAGGCCGAGCTCCACTGCGCGCGCAGCGAACTTCGCCTCGGCGATCGTTCCCTTCTGATTCGTCGTCAACATGGACAACATTCTACGCGTCCAACCGGACGGACTGTTGCCCGTCCTGACGACATGTCCCTTTAGGCCGTGGCTGCTTCGACCGTCTCGTGCGGGACGTCGTCCCACAGCTCCTCGAGGCGGTAGTACTCCCGCGCCTCGGGGGTGAAGACGTGCAGCACGACGTCGTTGTAGTCGGCGATGATCCACGTCGCCTCGGCGACGCCGTCGACCGCGCGCGGGAGCAGGTCATGCTCCTTCTTCATCCGGCCGTGGACCTCGTCGAAGATGCCCTTCGTCTGGCGCGCGTTCCCACCCGTGACCACGACGAAGTAGTCGGTGTAGGCGCAGACGGGCTGCATATCGAGGATGACGACGTCGCGGCCGAGCTTGTCCTGGACGAGCGCCGCGATCCGGCGTGCTTGTTCGAGTGGAGTCAAGCGAAGGGAAGTGTAGCCGTCCTCACGAGCGATAGAGGGCCTCGGAACGGATGATCTCCCCCACCGCGGCCGGCACCTCGGAGCCCAGTTCTCCCCCTACAGCCAGCCGCTCGCGGAGCTCGCGGGAGGCGACCGGGATCGGCTCGATCTCGAAGAAGAGGACGCGCTCCGGCTGCTCGAACTGCGCCAACACCGACTCGAGCGCCTCACGCGGATACCCCGGTCGGGTCGCGACGCCGAGCCGCGCGCGGTGCAGCACCTCCTCCGGCTCCTTCCACAAGAGGAAGTCCCTGAACTGGTCGGCGCCGATCAGGAAAACGGGGTCGCTCCACTCCGGGTGCGTGCGCAGCAAGTCGACCGTCCGCGCGTGCTCGTCGAGCACCACCTCGTCGTCCGGGAACGCGGCTTGCGCAAGACGGAGGCGGATGTCGGCGGGCGTCGCGACGTGCTTGTGGCCCGGGTCGGACGAGACGAGGACGCGCAACGGGCCGAGGCCGAGCTCTTCCTTCGCCCGGCGTGCCAGCTCGACGTGGCCGCGGTGCGGTGGGTCGAACGACCCGCCGAACAGGCCGAGCGGCGGGGTCAAGCGAGCTCGAACTCCTCGTCGCCGATCTCGACCGTCGCGCCGTCCTTCGCACCCGCGGCGCGCAGCGCGCGCTCCAGCTCCTCCTCCGACGGGGGTGTGCCGAGCACGCGGAAACCGCCCTCGGTGCGCAGCAGACGCCAGCGCCGGCCCTTCGGCTCGGGGCGATAGACGAGAAAGTCCGCGAGGTCGTCGTCCGCGTGCTCCTCGACCTCCGGCTCCGGCACGAGTGCGAACAGGCGCCGCTGGAAGTCGCTCAGCCCTTCGCCTGTTGCGCAAGAGAGCTTGAAGACGGCGACGATGCGCAGGTCGTCGATCGTGAACTCCGGGTCGGGCTCGAGGTCGATCTTGTTCAGCACGACGACCTGCTGCAGCTCGTCGAGGCCCGCGCCGTACGCAGCGAGCTCTGCGTCAATCGTGCGCCATTGCTCCTCGACGGGCAGCGACGCGTCGATCACGTGCACGAGCGTGCGCGCGCGCTCGAGGTGAGCGAGGAACTCGTGGCCGAGGCCGATCCCTTCGCTCGCGCCTTCGATCAGGCCCGGCACGTCGGCGATCACCATCTGGCGACCGTCCGGAGCCTCGGTCGTGCCGAGGATCGGTTGCAGCGTCGTGAACGGGTAGTCGGCGACCTTGGGCGTCGCGTTCGAGATCCGCGAGAGCAGCGACGACTTGCCCGCGTTCGGGAGGCCGACGAGCGCCGCGTCCGCGAGCAGCTTCAGGTGCAACTCGATGTCGCGCTCCTCGCCGGGCGGGCCCACCTCGGCGAAGCGCGGCACCTGTCGCGTCGACGAGACGAAGCGCGTGTTACCGCGGCCGCCACGGCCGCCCCTCGCGAGAACCACGCGCGCGCCGGAATGTGCGAGGTCGGCGATCAGGTCGCCGTCGTCCGTGAAGACCTGCGTGCCGACAGGGACGCACAGCTCGACGTCGTCGCCGTCGGCCCCGTGCTTGCGCGTGCCCGTGCCGTTACCGCCGCGCGTCGCCTTGATCACTCGGCGCCGCTGCAGTGACGACAGGTCGCGCAGGGACGGATCGGCGAGCAGGACGACATCGCCGCCGTTGCCGCCGTCCCCTCCGTCAGGGCCGCCCTTGGGCACGAATTTCTCGCGGCGGAAGCTCATGCCTCCGTCACCGCCCTTGCCGGCCTGGACGTGAATGGTCGCGCGATCGCTGAACACGCACGAACGGTAGCGCCGTTGGCCGCTCGCGCGGCGCGCGCTACGCGGACTGCTGCTGGGCCGGCTCGTCCACGACCGACACGAAACGGCGCTCGCCGCTCCTGCGGAAGAAGATCGTGCCGGGGCGAATCGCGAAGATCGTGTGATCGCGGCCGATCAGCGTACCGGGCCCGGGGCGGAATTTCGTCCCCCGCTGGCGGACGATGATGTTGCCCGGCTGCGCCGCCTGGCCCTCGAACATCTTTACCCCGAGGTACTTGGGGTTCGAGTCGCGGCCGTTCTTCGAGGAGCCGAGGCCTTTCTTATGTGCCATTTAGTGCTTCTCCAGTGAATGTTGTCGAGATTCTCGGTCGTGAGCACCAAGCGATGCAAGGACGCAGGTCGAGTCGATAGGGGTTCCTATCGACACGACCGAGGACGCGGCAGCGCGCCGCGTGATCGCGGGCGAGAAGCCGACAGGTATTTGCTGGAGGAGCACTCAGTCTTCCTTCGCCTTGAGTGCCGAGTCGAGCGCGGAGAGCGCGCCCTTGCGCGCGGCGTGAGCCTGCTCGTAGGACCGAGCTGCCTCGAGCATCGGGCGGTTCCACGTCTTCGCACCCTCCGAGACCTGCGCGACCGTCAGCTCCTCGTAGCCGCTCGGCATGCCCTTGACGTGATCGTCCGCAGCCTCGGCAGCCGGAGCCTCGGCCTTGGGCGCGGCCTTCGGCGCTGCTGCGGGCTCGGTCTTCTTGGCCGCCGCGCTCTTTTTCGCTCCGCCAAGTGAGAACTCGACACGCGACGTCGCGGCGCGGAAACCGTTGTGGCGCTTGTAGCCGGTGCGCTTCTTGTACTTCCCGATCCGGATCTTCGGGCCACGCCCGTGCTCGAGCACCTTGGCGGTGACCGTCACGCCCGACTCGCCGAGCAGGACGTCCGGCTTGAACGTCGCGCCCGCGTCGAACTTGACCCGGTCCACGACGATGTACTCGCCTTCGCGGACGCGGTACTGCTTGCCACCGAGTTTGATGATTGCGTAGTCCATACGGAGAAAAATCGCAGGCATAGAGGCCCGCGAAGCGCCGGAAGTGTAGCGCCTACGAGTCTTTGTCGTCCAGTCCCCACTGACTCATCGGGGTGTAGCCCCAGTCGGGGTCACCGTCACCGTTCTGCGAGGGCTCCTCCCGCTCGGGCGGGGCAGCAGGCTCCTCGGCCTCGGCCTCGACCGGCGCCTCGTCGGCCTGCGTTTCCTCGACCTGAGGCGTCTCCAGCACCTGCGGCGCCTCCGGCTCGGCCTCTTCGGGCGCGTCCGCGGGCGCGTCCGCGACCGCCGCGAGGGCCACGCCGACGCCGGCCGCTGCAGCGGTCTTCTTCTTGCGGTTCTTCCCACCCCGTGAGCCGCGGCGCGTCTTCTTCTTCACCGGGGCCGGCGCGTCGTCGTCCTCGGTGCCGAGCTCGCGGCCGGGCACGTGGATCACCGGCCCGGCGGGCTCGTCAACCGACGCTTCGGCGTCCTCGGGCTCCGCCGGAGCCTCCGAGGTGTCAGACACCGCTTGCGGCTCGCCGCCATTGGTGGAGGCCGCCGCGATCGCACCGCCCGTCCCGGTCGCGGTGGCCGTCTTCTTCTTGCGGTTGCGGCCGCCCCGCGAGCCGCGGCGGGTGCGCTTCTTCGGCGTCACGGGCGCATCGCCGTCGGCGGCCGCCTCGTCCGTCTCCTTCGCGACCGTGTCCTCGAGCTCCATGTCCTCGAGCTCCGTGCCCTCGAGCTCATCCGGCTCGTCGACCTCGTAGTTGTCTTCGAGCTCGGCGTCGTCGTCGAGCTCGGTCGCCTCGGCGTCGTCGCTCTTCTTCCGCGGCGACGGGCGCTTGGCGCGGGTCGGCTTCTCGGCCTCGCCCTCGGCGGTGAGCGGCTCGTCGACCGGATCGACAGGCGTGAGCAGCTCTGCCCACGCGGTGCCCTCGGTGACGACCGTCACGCGGACCTGGACCTTCTTGCCGACGAGCTTGGCCGCGTCGCCGACGATCACGTCGACCTCGTCGACCTTGCCCTGGCCGGCGTGGCCGTCGTAGAGACCGACCTCACCGAGCTTGACCTCGATCTCGGCGCCGACGTCGAACGGCAGCTTGGGCGCGACCTTCTCGAGCGTGCCCTGATCGAGCACACGGAAGTGGTCGAGGTGCTCACCTTCCTTGCCGGCAAGGAAGAAGCGGCGCTTGGTCGTCTCCTCGAGCTCGCGAAGGCGCGAGCCCCCGGGACCGACGACCAGGTTCGCGATCTTCGCCGCGACCTCGACCTTGAAGGCCTTGTCGCGGGAGCCTGGCATGACGAGTGCGCGGAGGCGGCGCTCGATGTCGATGGCCGCCGTGTGCTCGGAGACGACGATCCCGTCGCCGCCGCACGTGGGGCACTTCTTCGTCATCACCTCGCGCGGTCCGTCGGTGACGTTCTGACGCGTCATCTCGACGAGGCCGAGCGGTGAGATCTCGACCACGTAGGTCTTCGTGCGGTCGCGCTCGAGCTCTTCGCCGAGTGCCGTCTCGACCGCAGCGCGGTTCTTGGGGCTCGCCATGTCGATGAAGTCGATGACGATGATCCCGCCGATGTCGCGCAGGCGCAGCTGACGGACGACTTCCTTGACCGCCTCGAGGTTGTTCTTCGTGATCGTGTCCTCGAGACGTCCGCCCGACTTCTTCGAGCGTGAGCCGACATAGCGGCCGGTGTTGACGTCGATCACGGTGAACGCCTCGGCGTAGTCGAAGATCAGATAACCACCGGACGGCAGATCGACGCGGCGGTTCAACGTCGAGCGGATCTGCTGCTCGACGCCGTAGGCCTCCATCAACGGCTCGCGCTCCTTGTACCGGGTGACGCGCTCTGCCATGTGCGGCGAGGTCTTCTTCAGGTAGCCGACGATCCGCTTGTGCGTCCGGTCGTGGTCGACCAGGAGCCGCTCGAAGTCACCGGTGAACAGGTCGCGCACGACGCGCAGCGGCAGCTCGGCCTCCTGGTAGACAAGCGACGGCGGCTTCGCCGTCTCGGCCTTCGCCTCGATCGACTTCCACAGACGCTGGAGGAAGTCGAGGTCGCGCTCGATGTCTTCGGCGGATGCGCCCTCCGCAGCGGTGCGGACAATCACGCCGCCCTTCTTCGGAGAGTGCTCCTTGAGGATCGCCTTGAGCCGGTTGCGCTCGTCGTCTTCGAGCCGGCGCGAGACGCCGAGGCCCTCGCCCTGTGGGACGTAGACGACGAAGCGGCCGGGCAGCGAGATCTCCGTGGTGAGCCGCGCGCCCTTCGTCTTCATCGGATCCTTGACCGCCTGAACGAGGATCTTCTCTCCGCGCTGGATCAGGTCGGTGATCTTCCGCGCCGACTTGCTGCGCGCGCCCTCGAGCTCCGGGCCGATGATCTCATCGACGTAGAGGAAGCCGTTCTTCTCCAGACCGATCTCGACGAACGCGGCCTCCATGCCGGGCAGGACGTTGTCGACGACGCCGAGGTAGATGTTCCCGGCGATCGAGAGGCGCTCCGGCCGCTCGAGATAGACCTCGGCGACCTGGTCGTCCTCGAGAACGGCAACGCGCTTCTCGCCGGCGTCGACCGAGATGACGAGCTCGCGCTTCGCCTTCGGAAGCGGCGCCCGCTTGGGCGGCGTGCGACGGCGGGATTGCGAGGACGAGGAGGTGCGCGTCTTGCGCTCGCCCGTCTTCTTGGATGCGGGTGCGCGGCCTTCGGCTGCCGGCGCGGTCGCGCCTGCAGTGCCGCCGGCTGCGGTGGACTTCTTGCGATTGCGACCGCCGCGCGTGCCGCGGCGGCGCTTGCTCGCGGACGTGCCGGTGCTCGATTGTCCATCGTCGCCCTGCCCGGAGGCGGGCGTGTCGACGGTCAGCGGTTTACGTTCGGGTGTCTCCGGCGCGCGCGTAGGCGGCGCCATGTCTTCCGGCTTCTTGCGCCGGAACCAGGGCAGTGGCAAACGATCTCTCCTGTGATGAGTGCGCGCGCAGCCGCGCCGTAGTCAGCGGGCGCGCGTCACGTGGGTGTATGAAAAGCCTTGGCATAGGCCTGCCGCAGGGTATCAGCGGTTGCGGGTCCGGCTAACAGCAGCGTTTTTCAGGCCGCTTCGGCGGCCGGGCGGAGCTTCGAGCGCCGGGTGCGGATCGCGCGAAGGCGCTGCGAGAGACGCGCCCAGGCCCAGGGCTCGACCTCGACGTAGCGGAGCGCGGACTGTCCGCGGGTCGCCTCGAGGTACTCGAACCAGGCGTCCGCTTCCTCGATCAGCAAGAGCTCAGTTGCTTCCTGGTGTCCGGTCAGGGCCATGCGGGCGTCACCTCCAGTCGATGGAAAGAGCCTAGGTCCTGAACCGGACGGACCTCCGGCGCGATCGATGACCGGCCTGTGCGCGCTCCGCGCATCAGGTGCGCAGTCGGCCCACGATGTGCGCAGTGCGGCCGGGGGCCAATCTGCCGGCCGCCCCCTCGATCAGGCGCGCGCCGAGCGCGGCCCCGTGGGTTGCGCGCAGGCGTTCCCCCAGCATGGCTGCGCGGGCGGGCGCCCGGCTCGCGAGGATGCGCCCCGCGCGCGCCCGGATCTCCTCCGGTGGTGTCACGTTGGGGTCGAAGACGTCGCCGACGAGGCCCCGCCGGACGTCTTCGGCGCCTGCGAACTGGTCGGTCGAGAACGGGGCGACGAGGAGCGGCACGCCCGCCCAGAGCGCCTCGGTGACCGTGTTGTTGCCACCGTGACAGACGACGAGATCGACGCTGCGGAGCAACTGCGGCTGCGGCAGGTAGGGCTCGACGCGCCAGTGCGGCGGCGTCTCGCCGAGCTCCGACGGCGGCGTGACTCCCGACGCGATCACGAGTTCGACGGGGTGGTCGCGAAAGGCGGCGACGATCCGCCGCAGGACGTCCGAGCGCCCCGAGAGGAAGCTGCCGAGTGAGACGTAGATCCGCGGCAGCGGGGCGAGCGGAGGAACGGGCGCAGTCACCCACGGTCGCACGGCCGCACCGATGAACCGCGCCGAGGGTGGGACGAACCGCCGCCCGCCGACGACGAGCTCCCGCGGGTAGTTGAGCAGCGTGAGCACGTCCGACGTCGTCGCGATCGCAACATCGACCGGCGGCGCGGCAGGGTCGAGCGCGAGCAGCGCCTCGTTGAACGCCTGCGTGAAGCGCCGGGAAACGCTCGCGCAGAGCTCGCGGAGCCGTTCGAGCTCGCCGGACGAGGCGGTGAACTCCGGCGGGCGATGGTCGGGGAACCCGTAGAGCTCTCCCGGGCCGGGGATCGCGCTCGGATGACCCGGATGGAAGGACACGAAGGGCCGGCGGAGCGCGCGGAGGGCGAGCGTCGCGCCGAAGGCGAGCTGATCCGAGACGACGGCGTCGGGACGCACATCGTCGAGGATCCCGGCCAGGCGCTCGGTCACCTCATGCGGCCGCCAGAGCAGGTCGCGCTCGCGCGCCTCCGCCTGGTGGAACAGCGTCGCAACCATCCCGCGACGCGTCGCCTCGAGAAACGCCTCGAGCCGCGCGCCTTCATCGCCCGGCTGCGCATCGGCGCGGATCAGCCCGGGGTTGTTCCCGGGACCGAGCACGAGCTCGTGGTGCTCGAAGCCGTCGCCGCGCACCCGGCCGGCGAGCGCCGGGCCGGTCGCGAACACGGTCTCGTGGCCCCGCACCTCGAGCGCGCGGGCGAGCGCCGCCAGAGGGAAGTAGTGCGACGCGTAGTCGGGGCTGACGACCAGGATCTTCATGCCACGCGCGCCAGCCGGTTTCCTGCTGCGAGCTCGCCGTAGACGGCCGCGAGCTCCGCCGCCATCGCGTCGATCGAAAACCGCGCCCTGATCGTCGTGCTCGAGCGGGCGGCGCGGGCGGCGTCCGTGCGAATGCTCGCCGCTGCACGCAGACCGCGCCGCAGCGCGGCGATCGAAGTCGTGTCGACGAGGAACCCCGTCTCGCCGTCCTCGACGTAGGTCGCGGGGCCGCCCGCGAGCGGCGCGACGACGGGAAGCCCGACCGCGAGCGCCTCGAGCAGCGCCAGGCCGAACTCCTCCTTCTCGCTGGCGCAGGCATAGACACCGTTCGGCGCCACCGAGGCGGACAGGCCGTCGTGCGCGTCGTGCAGGAGCGTCGCCACCTCGGCATGGGTGCGGTGGCCGAGGAGCAGCAAGCCGTCACGGGCCTCGGGGTGGCGGGCCACGACGCCGGCGAGCGCAGCCATCACCTGGCGCTCCTCGTCTGTTGGCCGGGCCAGGTTGCCGCCGACGATCGCGAGATTGAACGACGCCCGGAGCCACGGATCGCCTGCCCATGCCTCGGCCAGCCGGTCGAACCCCTTGACGCGGTGGAAGCGGCCGACGGAGAGGAGCAGTGGCAGCTCCGCCCGCCCCGGGTCGACCGCTGCGCGCAGGTCGCGCGAGACGCGCGGGACGCGCGAAAGCCGCGCGCGGGCTGCGGCGTCGAGCGTCTCGAGCGAGATGCCTTCCGCCACGGTGTGCAGCCGGCGAGTTGCGGGATCGCCGGGCCGGAGGCCGAGGAGGCCCGCCACCTCGTGCTCGCCGTCGGCGCGCGGGAAGCGAACGAGCGCCGCCGCGTCGCCGAGCATCGACTCTACGAGGTGGATCCGGAAAAGCAGATGCTCGTCGCGGTTGGCGGCGGCAAACGATGCTCGGTCGAGCGCGCCGGAGCGCTCCCGCGCCCGGATGAGCGCGTGGGGGTCGGCCGCGACCGTGAAACAGATGGGAAGCCCGAGCCGCCTACAGACCCGCGCAGCGGCGAGCGTGCCCACGTCGGCAAACCGGAGGTGGACGGCGTCGAGCGGACCGAGCCGCCGCAGGCAGCGCTCGAGGGCCCGCTCCGCCTCCGCACGGTGCTTCCACATGTCGGCGGTCGCGAGGTAGCCCTCGGGGCCGAATGCGATCCGCTCGATCGCCGCTCCCTCGCCGAGCGGCTCGTGCAGGACGTCGTTTGCCGCCACCGCGTGCTCGTCGTGGAAGGCGCGCGTGATCGTCACCGCGTGGTCGATCTCGGGCCGGCGTCCGAGCGCGCGGGCGAGATGCACGACGAGCGTCGCGAGCCCGCCTCCGTCGCCCGCCCCCGCGTCGCGCAGTGCGCCGTCGATCCGGCCCTGAAGGAACACCTGCGCGATCCGCAGGCCTCCGCTGCGCTGCCCACGCGGCAGGGGCAGCGGGCGCTCCGTCCGCGGCCCGTTCTCGAGCGCAAGCCCGGCGAGCATCCCGGCGAATCCCCTCTGTCCCTCGGTGCGGCGAAGCGCTGCCCGGGCAGGCGCGAACGCAGGACGCGTTGCGAGGGCGAGCGCCGCGGTCTCTCCCAGGTCGGCGTCGGGGCCTTCGAGCAGCCGCAGGAGCACCCGATCGACGACCGGGCCGGGAATCGCGCCCAGGGCGTAGCAGGCTGCGATCCGCGCGAGCGGGTCGCCCTCGTCGACGAGCCGCAGCAGCGCGGCGGCGGTTCGGCCCTCCGCGGGACGGCGGCGGAGCACGATCGCAGCTTGGAGCGCGTCGAGGACGCCACCGTCCTCGAGTGCCGCGACGAGCGGCGGCCGGCCCGCGCGCGGCCGCATCGGCCCGGGACGCCGGTGCTGCCGTTCCTCGAGTGCTTGCAGGGCGGCTATGCCGCGTCCAGCGCGTGCAGCGCCGCGGGAACGGGAGCGGCATCGGCCTCCCGCCGCTCCGCTTCGTCCCGGCCGTCGAGAATCGCTCCGTAGACGAGGATCGCGACCGCCGCGGCGACGAGGAGCGTGACGAGCGTCCCGACCACGAAGAGCCCGACGTTGCTCACGGCCCGGCCCGCCGCGGGGCGACGATCGCGCCGAGCGCGAGGATCGACGGCACCCAGAGCCCGACGAAGATGCCCTGGAGCTGGTTCCCACCGAACCAGAGCGAGATCGAGAGGACGAAGGAGACGAGCGCGGCCACGAAGATCAGGTTCCGCGCCGTGGTGACATGTGAGCCGGCCCCGAGACGCAAAACGGCCGGCGAGCGGTGCTGTGCCATCTTCCCACCCTTCCGCGGCCGCCAACGGCCGCGTGTTCTATCTTTGTCCAGAGACTGTACAGATATTGGCCAGATCTGTCAAACTTCTGTTCAAGGTCTGTACGATGGGGCGATGACGCGCCCCCACCAGGAGCCGGGACAGCTGCGGATCGGGGAACTGAGCCGGCGCGTCGGCGTCAACGCCGAATTGCTCCGGGCCTGGGAGCGCCGATACGCCGTGCTGATGCCCACGCGCACGAGCGGCGGCTTCCGGCTCTACGGCGCGGTGGACGAGCAGCGCATCCGCCGCATGCTCCGGCACATCGAGGGGGGCCTGTCGCCCGCCGAGGCCGCGCGCCTTGCCCTGAGCGAGGATGAGACCGGCGCGGAAGAAACCCGCGACGACGTGACCGGGGCACCGTCACCCGACGCGTCGCTCCTGATCCCGGAGCTCGACCCGCTCCGCGCGGCACTCGACGCGTTCGACGAGGCTCGGTCGAACGCCGTGCTCGACCGGCTGCTCCAGACCTTCACCCTCGAGACGGTGCTGCGCGACGCGGTGCTCCCGTCCCTCCGCGAACTCGGTCGCCGCTGGCGCGACGGCGAGGTCTCGATCGCGCAGGAGCACTTCGCAAGCGCCCTCCTGCGCGGCAGGCTGCTCGGACTCGCCCGCGGCTGGGGACGGGGCAGCGGCCCGCTGGCGCTCCTCGCGTGCGTCCCCGGCGACCAGCACGACCTGGGCCTGACCTGCTTCGGGCTCGCCCTCAGAAGCCACGGCTGGCGGATCACGTTCCTCGGGCAGAACACGCCGTTCTCGAGCATCGCCGAGACGGCGCACCTCCTGCAGCCGGCGGTCGTCGTCCTGACAGCGATGCTGCCCGGGCAGCTCGACGGCGCCGAGCAGGGCCTGGCCGACGTTGCGGCCGTGGCGCCGCTGGCGATCGCGGGCGACGGTGCAAGCGGCGAACTCGCGGACAGCGTGGGCGCCCGCTACCTGGCCGACGATCCGGTGACCGCGGCAGCCGCGGTCGCACAGGCCTATGCGCGCGCGTCGAAGTAGCGCACGGCGGCTTCGCCGATCGCTTTCGTGCCCGCGTAGGCGATCGCGCCCTTCATCGCCCAGCCCGCGACCGGAACGAAGTCGAGCAGTTCGCGCGCCACCGCGCGCATGCCGAAGCCGGCGCCGACGACGCCGATCAGCTCGACGGCGCGTTCCTTGTCGATCTCCTGGCCGTAGGCGAGCGCGATGCGCAGGACGAGGCGCGCCTGGTTCAGGGTCAGCACCGGCATGTCCACGCCGGGGATGAAGATCGCCGCGGCGACGATCGCGTTCTTCTTCGAGAACGAGCGGATCAGCTCGTCGCATACCGCGCGGCGGAGCACCGGCAGGCGCGCAGCAAGCGCCGTCCCGTTCTCGCCGAGCCTGCGCGCGACGGCACGAGCGATCTCGTCGATCGGGAAGCCCTGGCCCGGCGGCACGCGGACGATGTCGGTCGCGAGGACGTACGGGATCTCGTCCGCGTCGCTCACCGCGACGATCGGAACGCCGGCCCGGTTGGCCGCGCGCAGCGCGTCCTCGTCC
Source organism: Gaiellaceae bacterium (assembly GCA_046594035.1). GTDB lineage: Bacteria > Actinomycetota > Thermoleophilia > Gaiellales > Gaiellaceae > PALSA-600. The sequence continues at coordinate 23,423 of JBKJQL010000177.1, read as the reverse complement.
GGCGGCCCCACCCAGACCAGAGCGGCGACGCTCTCCAGGTGCCCCTCGACGACCGCCGAGGCATCCCCGCCCTCACGGAGCTGCCTCGCGATGATCGGGAGCAGCTCGCGCGCGCCTGCGACCGCGAGCGGGCGCTGGTCGCCGCTGCCGCGACGTACCTCGCGGACCAGGGAGATCAATGCCAGCGGGCCGAGCTTGCTGCTCACGAGCGCCTCCTTCCAGGCCGACGCAGGTGGATCGACTGGAGGACCCCGATTGCGAGGAAGTTCGTGATCATCGACGAGCCGCCCACCGATACGAACGGCAACGGGATGCCGGTGATCGGCGCGATCCCCATTGTCATCGCGGCGTTCACGAAGACCTGGAACATGAACATGAATGCGATCCCGCCCGCGACGATCGCGGCGTACATGTCACGGGCGCTCGCGACGATCTTCAGCGCGCGCCAGACGATCAGCAGATAGAGCAGCAGAAGGATCGACGCGCCGAAGAAGCCGCGCTCCTCGGCGAGCGAGGCGAACGCAAAGTCGGTTGCGTGCTCGGGCAGATAGTTGAGGCGCGTCTGAGTGGCGCCGAGGACGCCGCGTCCGCGCAGCCCACCGGCACCGACGGCGGTGATCGACTGCTGCAGGTTGTAGGTCGCGTTGCGCGGATCGTTGTTCGGGTGCGTGAAGCCGGTGAGACGCGCCGTCTGGTACGGCTTGAGCACGGGCACGCCCGCCGAGGGCAGGACCCAGAGCACCAGGAGCACGGTGACGAGGGTCGCGCCGGTCAGCGCGGCGAGGTGCCACCACCGCACACCCGCGATGAAAAGCACGGCGCCGAGGGCGGAGGTGTAGACGAGTGCCGTGCCGATGTCCGGCTGCACGAAGACGAGCAGGATCGGCGCGAGCCCGTACCCGAGCGCTCCGAGGGTCGCTTGCGCCGAGTTGACCGAACGGGACCGTTCCGCGAGAAAGCCGGCGAGAGCGAGGACGAACAGGACCTTGCCGAACTCCGAGGGCTGGAACTTGAAGAAGCCGACGTCGACCCACCGCTTGGAACCGCGCGTCGCTGCCCCCGCCGCCAGCACGAACACCATCAGCCCGAGCGTCCCGAAGTAGATGGGCCGCCGGAGCATCCTGTACGTCGCGGGATCGACGAACAGCGCGCCGATGAAGAGCAGCGAGCCTACGAACACGTAGAGCGCCTGGCGCGTCATCGCGGAGCCGCCCGCGTCGTGCATCGTGATCCCGTCGATCGCCCACAGGCCGTACCCGGCCGTCGCGGCGAGCGCAGCCAGCAGCAGCCAGTCCAGTCGGCGCAGCACACCGCCGATACCGATTGCCTCGGCTCTGTGCTGCGTCCGCAGCCCGCGTGCCCGCCGGTCGATGGCTTCGATCGACATCAGTCTGAGATGTGATTGGTGAGTTGACCGTTCTTGCCGAAGTAGTGCTCGAACACCTTCAGCGCGGCGGGCGCGGCGGAGGTGCCGCCGTGGCCGCCGTTCTCGATCAGCGCGCAGACGACGATCGTCGGCTGGTTGTACGGCCCGTAGCCGCACCACCACGACTGCGTCTGGTTCGAGGGGTTCGGGAAGCCCGGCAGCGAGACGTTCTTCTCGGCGCTGCCCGTCTTGCCGGCGATGTCGATCGGGAAGCTGCCGAAGACGCCCGACGAGGTGCCGAACGAGGCGTGCGATGCCTCCTCGAGGCCCTGTTGCACATAGCGCAGCGCAGTCGGATCGACGCCGCTCGCCTGGGGCGGCTGCGCGCCGAAGCGGCGGAGCACGCGGACCGGCTGGCCCTTCGTACCGGCGATCTCGACGTCGTCCGCGACGTGCGGCGTCACGAGCTTGCCGCCGTTCGCGATCAGCGCATAGAGCCGCGTCATCTGGAGCGGCGTCGTCAGGATCTGGCCCTGGCCGATCGCCATCTGGATCGAATACCCCGGCTTCCAGGTGCGGTCGACGATTCCGTATCCCTGGCTCTTCGGATACGCGCTGCGCCGCCACTCGGGCGTCGGGATCAAGCCGGCGACCTCGGGCCTGACGTCGATGAGCGTCTTCTGGCCGAGGCCGAACCGGTTCGCCCAGCCCTGCAGCGGGTGACCGCGGTCCGGCGGCAGCAGGTAGAAGCGCTTGCCGAGCTCGTAGAAGTAGGTGTCGCACGACATCGCGAGCGCCGTCGGCAGGTCGATCCACTGGTTGATCAACTTCGTCCAGTTGTCGAACTTCTGCTTGTACGCGATGTAGTCCGGCGAGCAGAGCAGCAGCGCGGTCGGCGTGATCAGGCGTTCCTGCATCGCCGCCAGCGCGGTCACCGGCTTGAACGTCGAGCCCGGCGGATACGCGGCGTTGATCGCGCGGTTGATGCCCGGGTGATTCGCGGCGTCGGCGGCCTTCCGGTCGAGCAGCGGCGCGAGCTTCTTCGGGTCAGTGCGCCCCACGAAGATCGACGGCTTGTACGTCGGATACGACGCCATGGCCAAGATCGCGCCGTCGCGCGGGTCCATCGCGACGATCGCACCTCCGTTCGCGTACGGGTAGCTCGCGTCGTGCGCGCGCGAGATCCCGTAGACGAGCGCGCGCTCGGCTGCACGCTGCAGGCCGATGTCGATCGTCAACCGCAACGCCTGGCCCGGAGTGAAGCCGGTGATCTGGGTGACCGCTCCCTTCGGCCGGCCCCGCGAGTCCACGGTCAGCTGCGCCTTGCCGTCCTTGCCCCGCAAGTACGTGTCATAGGTGGCCTCGATCCCCGCCTGGCCGATCGAGTCGGTCGGCTGGTACCCGCGCTTCTTCATCGTCTTGTACTGCTCTGCGCTGATCTGGCCGACGTAGCCGAGCACCTGCGCGCCGAGCGACTGGTACGGGTACTTGCGGAGGTAGCTGTTGGCAAGACGGACACCGGGGAATTGCGCGTTGTGCTCCTGGATGAAGAAGATCTGGTCCTGCCGCAGGCCGCGCTGGATGACGATCGGCGTCAACGGGTCGCCTGCGTGTCGATTCAGCTGCGCCAGGATCTCCTTCATCGTCACGCCCGTGATGTTCGACAACGCCTGGAGCTCACGGCGTTGCGCAGGCCACGTCTTCGGCAGGTCGGCGGGCCAGAGCTCGACGCGCCAGCCCGGGACGATGCCGACCAGCACATTCCCGTTCCGGTCGAGCACCGGCCCGCGCGGCGCCTCGAGGCGAAGCGTTCGCACACGGTTGTCGTTCGCGACCGCGAGATACTTGTCGCTCGACAGCACCTGGAGCGCCCAGAGGCGAAGGAACAGCACGGCGAAGACCGTGAGTGCGAGGAACGCGAGGAGCGCCACGCGGAATGCGAGCTGGGGCGTGAGGCGATAGGGCTCCTCGACGCGCGGATCGCCCGGGAGGAAGCGGCCAGGACGCGCGGTGCTAGCCAAGCAGGCGCACCTCACGTACGCGGTCGCCGAGCTCGAGCGGCGGGAAGAGCCGGCGAATCAGCGCGTAGACAGGCACGGTCAGCACCAGGTTCAGGAGCAGCGCCAGCGGCAGACCGCGCGCGACGAGGACGGCCGGCGCCGATTGCCCGAGCACGAACTGCAGGCCGACGAGGCCGAACGCGTAGAGGCCCGTGACCATCGCAACGGAGACGAACGGGGCATGGAAGCGGTCGCGCGCCGTCGTCTCGCCGTAGCGTCCGATCCAGAACCCGAAGACGGTCATCAGCAACGAGGTGATGCCGAGGGTGCCGAGCGTCGCGACGTCGAGCAGCAGCCCGGTGCCGAAGCCGGCGATCGCGCCGAAGACCGACCCGCGGAGCAAGGCGATCGAGAGCAACGCGACGAGCACGATGCTCGCAGTGCGGAACTGGCGGTACTCCGTCAGCACGGAGAGCTGGACCAGCGCGCCGACGAACAGCACGAGTGCGGCCTTGACGCCGTCCATCAGCTGAGGTCCGATGTGGATTTGGGTGCTTGCGGGGATGGCGCAGACCAAGCAGGTCGCACGGGTCGGGCGCAGGGCATAGCGGTGACTACGTTCAAGCCCGAACCGGGCGAGCTGCGCCGCGTCTGAGCCACCAGCCGCGAGTGCCTGAAATTCACGTCGGGCCTCACTGGATCGGGACCAGGACGATCACCGATTGCAGCGACGAGAAGTCGGCCAACGGCTTCACCTGGACGTTCTTGAAGGGATTGATGTCGGAATTCTTCTGGCTCGTCACGGTCCCGACGGCGATACCGCGCGGGAACATGGACGGCAACGCGCCCTTGCCGAGCGACCCCGCGGTGATGATCGTGTCGCCGACGCGAATGACCTTCGCCTTGGCAACGAGGTTGAGCGCGAGCGCGTCGCTGCCGCCACTCGCAGGCTGGACGATTCCGACGGCGGTGGGGCTCGTCAGGTCGACCGACGTCACAGCGCTTTGCGGATCGGTCAGCAACGTCACGTGCGACACGCTGTTGAAAGAGCGGTCGACGATGCCGACGAGAGCGCCGGTCACCGGGTCGACGACGACATTGCCGACGCTGACGCCGTCGTTCGTGCCGGCGGTGATCGCGACGGACTGGTCGATCGCGCTTTGCGGATTGACCGCGACCGACGCGTGCACCTTGTTGAAGTCGGCGATCGACGGCAGGTCGCGCGTCTTCAACGCGGCCCTGAGCTGCACGTTCTGCTGCACGGCGCCTTCGTCGAGGCTCAACTGTTGGCGCAGCGTCTGGATCTGGGACCGCAGCCGCTCGTTCTCCGACTTGGCGTGAACGAGGCCCCGGCCCCAGCTGACGGCGTCACGGAAAGGCCGCGAAACGCGGTCGGCGGCGACCTCGAACGGCCGCAGGATCCCAGCCGCCGTGCCCTGGGCGCCGTCGAGGGCGCTCGAGCGGAACGAGACGGTGATCAGCACCAACGAGAGCAGGACTAGGAGACCCACGACGATCCGGCGCTTCAGGGCGCTGGAGCGGCTCGAGGGGTAGCCGGAAGAAGCGGCGCGCTGGACCGAAGAGCCCAGGACCGCGAAACGGACGGTCCGGTTGCGAGAAGGCACCCGGCGAACAGCCTAGCCGGAGAGCCGGAAGCGTCGCTTTCAGGCTGGCTTGCGCTCGCGGGCGGCCTGGAATTGACCCCGATTGAGCGAGCGCCGGGGCAACGGGTGGGCGGCTTCGGGCCTGAGCCCGTCCAGGATGATCGCCAGGTAGCGCTTCCATGCACCGGGGACGGCCTCCTCGAGCATCAGCCCTGATTTCGCGACCGCCATCAGGAGCACCGGCAAGTCGAGCGCGTGCAGATCGGAGCGAATCTGTCCTGCGGTCTGGGCCTGGGTGAGCAGCTCGCCCATCTTCCCGACCAGGACGTCGATCAGTTCGCGGATGCGGTCCCGTGAGAAGAGATCCGTGTCGCCTGCATCGCACCAGCAGACGTCGCTGATGTGCATCGCCGCGGCGATCTCCATGAACTTCCGGAGCGCGGCGCCCGGATCGTCGCTCTCGAGCGCTACGTCGGCAGCGACGATCAGTTGCTCGGTGCGCTGCTCCACGACGGCAACGACCAAGTCGTCTTTCGTCGGGAAGCGCCGGAAGATCGTCCCGACGCCGACGCCCGCACGATCGGCGATCTCCGTCACCGGAGCTTCGATGCCCTGCTCAGCGAAGACCTCGCGCGCGGCATCGAGCACGCGCACGAGGTTCCGCTGAGCGTCAGCGCGAAGCGTGGTCGTCACGCAGCGAGCTCCGCGACGAGCCCGCGGTCTTCGACGTCGATCGATTCGACATGGCGCTTACGGATCCCGACGAGCAGCACGACCAGGCCGGCTGCGAGGAACGCGGCCCCGACGGCGAACGCGACATGGAAGCCGCGCGTCAGCGCTTCTGCCCCACCGACCCCAGCGGCCGCGAGGTGCGAGGTGCGGCTCGCCGCGAGGGTCGAGAGAACGGCAAGACCGAGCGCCCCGCCGATCTGCTGCGACGTGTTGAAGATCCCGGACGCGAGCCCGGCATCCGCGTTCGAGACGTTCGTCGTCGCGAGCAGCGTGAGCGGCACGAACGTCAGGCCCATCCCGATCGACATCACGGCGACGCCGGGGAAGATCTCGCTCCAGTAGGTGCCGGTGACCGAGACCTGCGTGAAGAGAGCGAGACCGATCGTCGCGATCGTCAGTCCGGCTGCAGTCACTGCGCGGATCCCGATGCGGCTGATCAGCGCCTGTGCCGCGCCGGCGCCGATCACGATCCCGAAGGTGAACGGAAGGAACGCAAACCCGGCCTTCAGCGGGCCGTATCCGAGAATCTCCTGCACGTAGATCGACGCGAAGTAGAACATCGAGAACATGCCGGACGCGACGAGCAGCATCGACAGGTTGCTCGCAGTCAGCGAGCGCATCCGGAAGATGCTGAGGCGGATCAGCGGCGACTTCGACCGCAACTCGATCACGATGAACGACGCAAGCAGTGCGATCGCAGCAGCGAAGAGACCGAAGGACTTGACGTCCCCCCAGCCGTAGGACTGCGCCTTGACGATCGCGTAGACGAGCAGCAACAGCCCGCCCGTGACGGTGACCGCGCCGGCGACGTCGGCCGTCTCCGGCCTTTTCTCGGAGCGCGTGTTCGGGATGAAGCGCAGCGACAGCAGTGCAGCCGCGATCCCGATCGGCAGGTTGACGAAGAAGACCCACCGCCACGACAGCGTCTCGGTGAGCAGGCCGCCGATGATCAGGCCGAACGCACCACCGCCGGCGGCGATCGCGCTCCAGATGCCGAGCGCCTTCGTGCGCTCACGCCCTTCGGCGAAGGTCGTCGTGACGATCGAGAGCGCTGCGGGCGAGACGAGTGCGGCACCGAGGCCCTGCAACGCGCGCCCGCCGATGAGGACACCGGACGACGTCGCGATGCCGTTGATCAGCGACGCGATGGTGAAGACGATGACGCCCGCGATGAACAGGCGCTGTCGGCCGAGCAGGTCAGACGCGCGCCCGCCGAGCAGCAAGAAGCCGCCAAAGACGAGTGCGTATGCGTTGACGATCCACTGCAGGCTCGTAGCCGAGAAGTGCAGCCCATGCTGAATCGACGGCAGGGCGACGTTGACGATGGTGGCATCGAGAATGACCATGAACTGCGCGATGCAGACCAGGACGAGCACGAGCCAACGGTTTGTTTCCGACCTCAACACGACCTCCTAAAGCGAACATCCGCCCTCAAGCGGACTCAGGACTCCGTTTACGATACACGAAACGGAGTCCCCACTCCGGTTATTTCCGGTCGAGGGCGTGCACCAGCAGCTCGCCCCACTCGCTGGGGATTTGCCGGTGGAGTCGAAAGCCGAGTTTTACCATCACCTTGAGCGACGCGGTGTTCGGGGCGGTCGCGATCGAGACGAGCCGCGTGAAGCCGAGCTCACCGAACCCCCACGCAACCGCTGCTGCACCCGCCTCGGTGGCGATACCCTTGCCCCACCACGCCGGGTCGACGCCCCAGCCGACCTCCGGGTCGTCGGGCCAGGAACGGTGGAACTGCGGGCCTGTACGGCCGATCAGCTCGCCGGTCTCCCGCCACTCGATCATGAGCATCCCGAATTCGTGCTCCTGCCAGTGCCGCTCCCAGCGCTCGTAGGCCTCCTCGGTCTGCTGACGCGTCTGCACGCCCGCGAGGTTGCGGGTGAACTCCGGGTCGGCGTTCCAACGCTCGATCGTGTCGAGGTCGTTTTCGGTGCAGCGGCGCAGCACGAGGCGCTCTGTTTCGATCACAGCGTCACCACCGTCGTGGTCAAGATCACGGTCGGGACGAAGCCGACGCTCGTGTTGATGTGGCGCATCGCGGCGTTGTGCTCCGCGTTCATCGTCGACACGGTCTCGACCTGCGGATGGTCGGCGCGCAGACGACGGAGCGACTCGACCTTGACGGCGCGGCCGATGCCGTGCCCGCGTGCCCAGGCGGCGACGGCGGTGTCGTCGGTCGACGCCGCGGTATCACCCGGGGTGATGCGCAGATCTGTGAAGCCGGCGACCTCGTTTCGCTCGTCGATCGCGACGGTGGCGCGCAGCTCGCGACCGCGCTTCGCTGCAACCTCCTCGAACTCCCGAACGTCGGCGACGGTGATGGTCGGCGGCTCTGAACCTTCGGGCATCGGAGCGTCGTTGATCGCATCACGCGCCCGGGCGTACGACTCGACGATGTCCTCGGGCGCGGCGCCCACCCAGGTGATCAGGCGCCACCCCTCGGGCACAACGGGCTCGGGCAGCGTCGCACTCCGCAGATCGAGCGTCGCACGCACGTCGCGGTGGTCGTCACGCGCACCGACGTGCGCGGCGAACGCCCCGCCTTCCTCACTCCAGTGGTGACCGAAGAAGGAGCTCGCTTCCGCGTCGCGCGCGGCCGCGCGGAGCTGGTCGAGCAGCGCCGTCCCGATTCCCCGCCGCCGATATTCCACGAGCACGGCGAGATCCGCGTAGACGAACCCCGGCCCGTGAACGGAGAGTGTCCCTGCGCCGACAAGCGCACCGTCCTCTTCGGCGAAGAAGTGCCGCTGGATCTTCGCCGAGCTGTGCCGGTAGTAGACAAGCGAGAGCCTCGGTGGACGAAACGGCTCGCCGGAAGGCGCGCACGCCTCCTCGAGCGCGTGCAGCGCGAGCAACTCCTCGTCCGGAGCCGTCGACGCGTCGACTTCCCGGATGCGCATGACTGGAGGCCCGTCGGGCCTCTAGTAGCCGCGGCGGCGGCTGTTGCGCGAGCGTTTGCGAGCGCGTGAGCTGCGGTGGATCGCGTCGAACTCCTCGAGGCTGCGCCCCGAGCCGACGGCGACGCAGGTGAGCGGCGACTCCGCCAGGTGCACCGGCATGTGCGTCTCGTGCCGCAAGCGCTCGTCGAGGCCCTGCAGGAGCGCCCCGCCGCCGGCGAGCACGATCCCGCGGTCCATGATGTCCGCGGCCAGCTCCGGCGGCGTCTTGTCGAGCGTCGACTTGATCGCGTCGATGATCTGGTTCACGGGCTCCTCGAGCGCGTGACGCACTTCTTCGCTCGAGAGGATCACGGTCTTCGGCAGGCCGGTCAGCATGTCGCGCCCGCGCACCTCCGCCTGCACCTCTTCCTTCATCGCGAACGCGGAGCCGACTTCGAGCTTGATCTCTTCCGCGGTCTGCTGACCGATCAGCAGCTTGTACTCGCGCTTGATGTGATTGATGATCGCCTCGTCCATCTCGTCACCGCCGACGCGCAGCGACTGCGAGACGACGATCCCACCAAGTGAGATCACGGCGACCTCGGTCGTGCCGCCGCCGATGTCGACGATCATGTTCCCGGTCGGCTCTGCGACGGGGAGCCCGGCGCCGATCGCGGCGGCCATCGGCTCCTCGATCAGGTAGGCCTTGCGCGCACCTGCCGAGAGCGTTGCCTCTTCGACCGCGCGCTTCTCAACGCCGGTGACGCCCGACGGAACGCAGACGACGACACGCGGATGTGCGAAGCGATGCTGGTGCACCTTCTGGATGAAGTGGCGGAGCATCTGCTCGGTCACGTCGAAGTCGGCGATCACTCCGTCCTTCAGCGGCCGGATCGCACTGATCGTCCCCGGGGTGCGCCCGAGCATGCGCTTCGCCTCGAGGCCGACGGCATGCACCTCACCCGTGCGCTGGTCGATCGCGACGACCGACGGCTCGGAAAGCACGATCCCGCGACCGCGCACGTAGACGAGCGTGTTCGCGGTCCCGAGGTCGACGGCCATGTCGCGGCCGCCGAAGCCGGTCAGGTAATTGAAGAGGCCCATTGGGCGCCCAAACTAGCCGAAGCCGTAGGTACCCGGGAAACGCGAGGCCAGGACGCGCACCAGCAATGACCCCGGCAGGCCGACCACGTTGAGGAAGTCACCTTCGATGCGCTCGACGAGGCTCGCACCGAGGCCCTGGATCGCATAACCGCCCGCGCGCCCCTCCCACTCGTGCGACGACACGTAGTGGGCGAGCTCGCGCGGCGCCAACGAACGGAACGTCACGAGCGTCGTCTCCTCGTGCAGCTCTTCCCAGCCCATCGTGCGCAGACAGAGCCCGGAGACGACCGCGTGCGTCTTGCCTGCGAGCAGTTCGAGCATCGCCTCGGCCTCGCCCTCGTTTTCCGGCTTGCCGAGCTGCTCGCCGTCGAAGAGAACCTCCGTGTCGACGCCGAGGACCGGCCGCACGTCGGGCTCGACCGACTGCGCCTTGCCGGCTGCGCGCTCGAGCGGTCCCGTTCCCGGAAGCTCTTCGTAGTTCGGCGCGACCGCCTCGAACGGGATCTCGAGCTGCGTCAGGATCGCGCGCCGCTGCGGCGAGGTCGACGCAAGGATCAAAGGCGGCGCCGGCGGGACGCTCACCGCTTCCGTGCCGCCCAGATCTCCTCGCACGGCCACTTGCGCGCCCACTCCGCCGTGACATACGCGTACCGGTCGTGCGTCTCCGCATCCGCGGGCGCCTGAATCTCGATCAGCCGTTCGATCTCGAAGCCGTTCGCGCGCAGCAGGTCGATCCACTCGCCGTGCGGGAGGTGGAACTCGACGCCGCCCTCGGGCCACTCGAAGCGCTTCATCCCGAACTGCGCGTGCACGAGGTGCTCTGTCGCCGGCACCTCGTCCTCCGAGCAGAGGATGACGAGCGTCGAGTTGCGCAGGAACACGAGCCGTCCACCGGGACGCAGTAGGCGAGCGGCTTCGGGGATCCAGCGGTACGGGTCGACCCAGATCGACGCGCCGTATTCGGAGACGACCAGGTCGGCGCTCGCGTCCGGCAGACCGGTCTCGGCCGCGTCGGCTTCGATCAGCGGGAACTCGATGCCCGTCTCGGCCATCATCCTCCGCGCTGTCTCGAGCTGCGCAGGAGTCACATCGACGCCGATCGGCCGCGCACCGAGCTTCGCGAGCCAGGCGGAGAAGTACGCGGTGCCGCACCCGAGCTCGACGACGTCGAGGCCCTTGACGTCCCCGAGGACGTTCAGTTCCGATTCGTCGATCGTCCAGATGCCCCACGTGACCTCGCCGACCGCCCAGTTCGTGGTCGCGTTGGCGTCCGAGTACTCGGCGTTCGCCTGCGTCCAGAGCGCGACGTTCTTGGCGGCGTCGGTAGAGGCTTGCTCCGACCCCCGAGCACTCCCGGATGGTGCGTTAGACACGGCGCATCCCGCCCGGGTCGGGCTTGAACGTAGACACCGCTATGCCCTGCGCCCGACCCGAACGACCTGCTTGGTCTGACGCATCCCCGAAAGCACTCGGGACTCGAAGCAAACCTCTGCTAGGCGTCGACGATGCCATCGGGGAACCAGATCCCGATTTCGCGCTCGGCGGACTCGGTCGAGTCACTGCCGTGCACGAGGTTGTTCGGCATCGCGAGCGCAAACGAGCCGCGCAGCGAGCCGGGGTCCGCGTCGGCCGGATTCGTCGCACCGATCGTCTTGCGGCACGTCGCGATCGCGCCCTCACCCTCGAGCACGAACGCAAGCGTCGGGCCGGAGGTGATGAAGTCCACGAGCTCGCCGAAGAACGGCTTCTCGCTGTGCTCGGCGTAGTGCGTCTCGCCGATCTCGCGGCTGGCCTGCACGAAGCGGGCAGCGCGAAGCTTCAGTCCGCGGCGCTCGAAGCGCGCGAGGATCTCGCCGGCGAGGTTGCGCTCGACGGCGTCGGGCTTGGCGAGGATGAGTGTGCGTTCGACGGCCATGCGGCCGCGGAGGTTAGCGGAAACCGCCTAGATGGTTAGCGCGTCTGCTTGCGGCGCGGCGGCCGCTTCACTTCGGCGAGCGCCACGGTGGCGTCGTGCTCGATCGGCGTCTCGCAGTACGGGCAGACCTGCCAGAGCGCCTCGAGTGGCCGGTTGCAGCTCACGCACGCCTGGCGCAGCTTCGTCGTGCAGACCGGGCAGATCAGGAACTCCTCCTCGACATCGGCGCGGCAAACCGGGCAGTGCAGGTCACGACCGCCGAGGCGCTTTTCCATCGCCTTGATCTCGAGCTCACGTTCGCGGACGTCGTCCAGGTACTCCGGCGGGCGGAAGAGCATGTAGATCAGCGGCCCGATGAACGGCACGACACCGATCGCGGTCACGACCCACACGATCAGCGGATCCTCGATCCGGCGCTTGGCGTCCTTGTTCACCCAGTAGACGGTCGCGATCCAGAAGACCAGCACGAAGAAGATCGCGAGGTTGCGGATGACGTACCAGGTCGACGACTGGAAGAAGTCGTGGACGCCGCCGAAAGCCGATGCTCCGATCACAAAAGGATCCTTCCTAGTCCGTAGCCCGCCGCAAACGCGATCACGACGAACGCCACCAGGAGGAAGAGGGCGAACAGGAAGACGGTGATCCGGTCACTGGAGCGAGACATCGTAGGCAACATTTCACTCATCCCGGCTGATTTCGGCAAGCACGTGCAGATCGGCAAGCAGATAGAGGGATCCGGTGACCAGGACGCGAGGCCCCAGAGTATGGGCACGGCGGAGCGCCTCGCGCGGATCATCGATCGCCTCGACCACTTCGAACCACGTTCGCCCTCGAGCGGCGACCTCCCCCGCAGGCAGCGCGCGCTCGTTCGAAGAGCGGGTGGCGACCAGGGTCCGACCCGCCCGGGACAGCCGCTCGAGGATCCCGTCGGCGTCCTTGTCGCCGAGGATCGAGGCGACGACGACGTAGTCGTGCGGCTCCGGGAGCCGCTCCAGCAGCCAGTCGGCCGCGTCGGGCGTGTGGGCGCCGTCGCGCACCTCGCCGTTGCGCACCTCGAGGCGCCCGGGCAGCGACGCCTCGGCCAACTCGACCGGCCGGCCGAGGAACGCCTCGGCGGCCTCTCGCGCTCCCCCGACCTGAACCTCGTTGCCGGTAACGAGGTGCGCGAACTCGTCGTCGGGGATTACGACCATCGCGCGCGGCCCGGCGACCGCGAGCTTCTCGGCGGCAATGAGCTCGCGGGTCTCGCCGAGCACTTCGGTGTGCTCCAACGCGACGTTCGTCAGGAGGACGACGCGCGCATCGATCACGTTCGTAGCGTCGAGCCGGCCACCAAGTCCCGCCTCGACGGCCGCCGCGGGGACGCCACGAACCTGGAAGTCCTTGAACGCCGCGGCGGTCAACGTCTCGAACTGAGTCGCGCCGACCTGCTCCGCGGCGTCCCGCACCCGTTCGACCGCACGCTCGAACCCGGCCTCGTCCGTCTGCAGCCGCTCGTGCCAGCCCGACACGTGAGGTGAGGTGTACGCCGCACCCTCGATGGTCGCGGCGATCCGTCGCGTCGCGGTCGACTTGCCCTTTGTCCCGACGACGTGCACCGCCTCGAAGGAGCGTTGCGGATTGCCGAGCAGGTCGAGGAGGGCCAACATGCGCTCGGTCCCGAAGCCGTCCGTCGGCCAGGGACTGAGCGATTCGATCCAATCAACCTGCGATTGCATCGAGCTCGCGACGATACCGCTCGAGCTTCTCGCGCTCGGCGTCAACGACGTCGGGCGGCGCGTTCGCGACGAAGCGGTCGTTCGCGAGCATGCCCTCGGAACGCTTGATCTCCTTGCGCAGGCGCTCGCGCTCGGCGTCGACGTCGCCGCCTGCCTTCGCACGCTCGGGCTTGACGACCGCATCGAAGATCCGCCGCTCCTCGCTTTCCAGCTGCGGGATCACGCCGGAGCGGCGGAACACCGTCGCCGCCTCCTGCACGCGCGTCAGCGCGCCGGCCTCCGCCTCGTCCCCGGCCTGGGGCCACGACGCGACGATCAGCCGCGACTCGCGCGCCGGCAGGTTCGACCAGATCTCCTCCGTCACGTGCGGCATCGCGGGGTGCAGCAGCTTAAGGAGCCGCTCGAGCGCGGCCGTCGCCGTGCCACGCGCCGCGGCGTCCCCGTCGTAGAGGCGCGCCTTGACCGCTTCGAGATACCAGTCGCAGAAGTCGTCGAACGTCAGGTGGTAGAGCTCGTCCATCGTGTGCGCGTAGTCGAAGTCGTCGAGCATCGACTCGATCGCGCGCTGCGTCTGAGAAAGACGCGCGAGGATCCAGCGCTCTTCGAGCGACGCGGGCTGCTCGTCCGGCAGCGCGCCCTCGCACGCGGTGACGATCAAGCGCGCGGCGTTCCACAGCTTGTTCGAGAGCTTGCCGCCTTCTTCGATCGCGGAGTACGAGAAGCGCACGTCCTGCGTCAGCGAGTTCTTCATCAGGCCGTAGCGGGTGGCGTCGGTGCCGTACTTGTCGATGATCTCGATCGGGTCGATGCCGGTACCGAGCGACTTCGACATGCGCCGGCCGTCGGGCGCGAGCACGGTCGAGTGGATGACGACATCGGTGAACGGGATCTCGCCCAGCAGCTCGATTCCCGAGAAGATCATGCGGTTCTCCCAGAGCCGGATGATCTCGCGCGCCGTCGTCTGCAGATTGCCCGGATAGAAGTACGCGAGGTCCGGCGTCTCGTCGGGCCAGCCGAGCGTCGCGAACGGCCAGAGTGCCGAGCTGAACCACGTGTCGAGCACGTCGGTCTCACGCGTCAGCTCCGTCGACCCGCACTCCGCACACGCGGCCGGCTCGGTCTCCTCGACGGTGATGTGCTCGTTCGGGCAGTACCACACGGGCAGCTGATGTCCCCACCAGATCTGCCGCGAGATGTTCCAGTCGGGCGCGTCCTCGAGCGAGCGGATCGCGAAGCGGTGCTGGCTCTCCGGGTGGTAGGTGACGGTGTTGCTGCGCAGCGCCTCGAGCGCGGGCTGCCTGAGCTCTTCCATCGAGCACCACCACTGCAGTGAGATCAGCGGCTCGATGCGTGAGTGGCAGCGCTCGCAGAACGCAACGCTGTGCCGGTAGTGCTCGCGCTTTTCGAGCTGGCCGCGCTCCTTGACCCAGGCGAGGATCTTCTCCTCGGCTTCTTTCTGGGTCAGCCCTTCGAGGCCCTCGGCGGTGACGAGCCCGTCCGGCCCGATGCAGCTCGGCTCGGGCAGGTCGTGATCCCGGCCGATCGCAAAGTCCGTCGGGTCGTGACCCGGCGTGATCTTCAGCGCGCCCGTCCCGAAGTCGCGTTCGACGCGCTCGTCGGCAATCACCGGGACGCGATTCTCGGTCCACGGCACGATCACCTCGCGCCCGACCAGGTGCTTGTAGCGCTCGTCGTCCGGGTGCACCGCGACCGCGACGTCGGCCGGGATCGTCGCGGGGCGAACTGTGGCGATCGCGATATACCCGTCACCGTCTGCAAGGGGATAGCGGATCGTCGAGAGCGTGTCGTCGGTGTCCTCGTGCTCGAGCTCGAGATCGGACAGCGACGTCTCGTGGTGCGGGCACCAGTTGATGATCCGGTTTGCGCGATAGATGTAGCCCTTGCCATACAGGTGCACGAACCAGCGCATCACTGCGCGGACGTATCCCTCGTCCATCGTGAAGCGCGTGCGCCGATAGTCGAGCGACGCGCCCAGGCGGCGAAACTGGTTGAGGATCTTGCCGCCATACTCGTGCAGCCACGACCAGACGCGTTCCTCGAACTTCTCGCGTCCGAGCGCCTGCCGCGACGTGCCTTCGGCGATCAGCACCTTCTCGACGACGTTCTGCGTCGAGATCCCAGCGTGGTCGTAGCCAGGTTGAAAGAGGGCGTTGAAGCCCTGCATCCGCTTCCAGCGGATCATCGTGTCGCCGATCGCAAGCTGCAGCGCGTGTCCCATGTGCAACTCGCCGGTCACGTTGGGCGGCGGGTGCGCATCGACGTATGGCGCGCGCGACGGATCGACGTCGGCGTTGTAGAGACCGTCGGCCTCCCACGTCTGCTGCCAGCGCTGTTCGACCCCGTGGGGCTCGTACCTGGGCTCCATGCCGCTGCTCATTCCACCCATCGGGCGCCCATCGTACGCGTGCGAGGGATCGGGTCAGGCAGCGACCAGGCCGATCTTTCCGCGGGAATTGCTGCGCCCGCGCCAGGACTTTCCGACCGCGCTCTGCAAGGGGACTGTCCCCGGGACCTGTCTCCTTCGAGCGGGCGCGGCACTAAAGTCACGTGGGTGACCGACGACGCTTCTCCGCGCGGACGGCTCGACCGCCGGCTCGCGACGATCGGGGGCGTCGGCGGGCTGCTCTCCGGGCTCCTCGGCGTTGGCGGCGGCCTGATCATGGTGCCGCTCCTCGTCTTCTGGGCCGGCTACCGGCAGCGCGACGCCCACGCGATGTCGCTCGGCGCGATCATTCCGATCAGCCTCGCCAGCGTGATCACGTTCGGCGCGGCCGGAGAGGTGCGCGTCGGCTACGCGGTCGCGCTCACGCTGGGTTCGATCGTCGGTGCGCGAGTTGGCGCGGGAGCCCTAGCCCGGGTGGACGAGCGCCTGCTGAAGATCGCGTTCGGGCTTTTCTGCGCGGTCGCCGCCACACTGCTGGTCGTGCGGTGAGCGGTCTCGTGCTCTACGCGGGGCTCGTCGCGTTCGGCCTGTTCACGGGCGCAGCCGCCGGGCTGCTCGGCGTCGGCGGCGGGATGCTGATCATCCCGTTCCTCACGCTCACCGTCGGCGTGTCGCAGCACCAGGCCGAAGCGACCTCGCTGCTCGTCATCCTTCCCACCGCGATCGTCGCCACGATCGTGCTGCGCCGGAACGGACTCGGCGACACGGGGCTTGCGCTACGCACGGGTGCGCTCGGCGCGATCTTCGGAGTGCTCGGCGCGCTGGCCGCGCTCGCCCTCCCGGCGCACGTGCTCCGCTACGCGTTCGCTCTCCTACTCGCCGCGGTCGCCGTGCGCCTGCTGCACGACGGTCTGACGACGTAGAAGCTCTAACCAAATGAGGATTATGTCGCCCGGCCGCGCTCGGATCGACGAACCGCATTCAGTTAGAGCTTCTTTAGGCCTTAGCGGCCCAGTCGGAGCCGACGTGCTCCAGGATCGTCGTCAGGAGCGCGAACGAGTGCATCACGTGCTCATGTGCGAGCTCACGCGCGCCGGCGACCGAGCCGGCGACAAGCGCCTGGCGGATCGCACGGTGCTCGGCCTGGTTGCGCTCGTAGAGCTGGTCGAGCTGGTCATCCGACGGAGCCCACACTGCCGGGCCGGAAAACGTGCGGCGCGCGGCCTTCGAGACCGACTCGATGTAGGGCACGTCGGCGACGCCGTAAATTACGTCGTGAAACGCGTGGTTCGCGCGCATCCACTCCGCCATCAGTGAACGGCGGCCGCCACCAGGCTCATGCGAGCGCACCTCCTTCGTCAGCCGCGAGAAGCGCGACTCGCACTCCCCCAGCTCCTCGAGGGCCTCCGGCGTCATCTTCCGCGCCGCGATCTCGGTCGCCAGCGCCTCGAGCTCGGCGCGAACGAGGAACGCCTCGCGCAGATCGTCATGCGACAGGGTGCGGACACGGACGCCGCGGTTCGGCTCGAACGAGACGAGCCCAAGGGCCGCGAGCTTGCGCAGCGCTTCCCGCACCGGCGTTCTCGAGACGCCGAACCGCTCCGAGAGCTGCTCCTGGCGAAGGACCGATCCGGGCGCCAGCTCGCCGGAGACGATCGCCTCCTCGATCAGGACGGCGATGTCATCTGCCTTGGTGCTTTCGAGGGTCACGACAATCGACCGTACGCCTCGGTGGTGAGGAAGTCCTTCAAGGGCACGCTGAGCGCGACGTTCGCGAAGACCTCCTTTGCCGCCTCGGAGGCGTCGACTGCCTGGATCTCCTCGCGGACGCGCGCTTCGTCGAACCGCCCGGCCTGCACCCACGACCACACCTGAGCGCGCGAGATCTCCGCCGTCGCCGCGTCTTCCATCAGGTTGTCGATCGCTGCGGCGCCGACGCCCTGCAGCCAGGCGTCGAGGTAGCGGACTCCGACGCTGACGTTGACGCGCAGCCCCTCGTCTGTGATCTCCGAGCCGGGAATGTCGAAATCGATCAGCTGCTCTTCCGTGACGTGCACGTCGGCGCGCTTGCGGTCGACCTGGTTCGGCCGGTCGCCCAACACCGCGTCGAACTCCGCCATCGCGACGGGGACGAGATCGGGGTGCGCGACCCACGTGCCGTCGAAGCCGTCGCCCGCCTCGCGGCTCTTGTCCTCGGCGACCTTGGTGAGTGCGACGGCGTTGACCTCGGGATCGCGCCGTGACGGGATGAACGCCGCCATGCCCCCGATCGCATGCGCCTCGCGGTCGTGGCACGTCTTGACAAGCAGTTGTGAGTACGCACGCATGAACGGGACGGTCATCGTCACCTGTCCCCGGTCCGGCAGCACCGCGCCGGTCTTCTTGATGCAGCTGAAGATGTAGTCCCAGCGGCCGGCGTTCAGCGCGCACGAGTGGTCGCGGAGCTCGTAGAGAATCGCGTCCATCTCGTAGGCCGCCAGGATCGTCTCGATCAGCACCGTGCACTTGATCGAGCCGTGCGGCAATCCGAGTTCCTGCTCGGCGAGCTGGAACGCGCGCGCCCAGAGGCGCGCCTCCTCGTGCGACTCGAGCTTCGGGAGGTAGAAGTACGGCCCCGTCCCGCGCGCCAACTGCTCCTGTGCGTTGTTGAAGACGACAAGCCCGAAGTCGAAGAGCGAGGCGCTGACCGGCTCTCCGTCGACCTCGTGATGTCGTTCTACGAGGTGCCAGCCGCGCGCGCGGATCACGAGCGTCGCCGTCTCCTCGTTCAGGCGGTACTGCTTCTCGCCCGTGTCGAGCTCGATCGTGCGGCGCACCGCGTCGTACACGTTGCGCTGCCCGTCGCGCACGTTGTCCCAGGTCGGCGAGTTGGCGTCCTCGAAGTCCGCCATGAAGACCTTCGCGCCCGAGTTGAGCGCGTTGATCATCATCTTGCGCTCGACCGGGCCGGTGATCTCGGTGCGGCGGTCCTGCAGATCGGCAGGCGCCGGAGAGACGGTGAAGTCCTCCGGCGCACTGACGAACCGAAGCTGCTGTCCCTGCCGTGCATCGCGGTCGGCGAGCAGACGCTCGCGTTCAGGATTCAGCTCACGATGGAGCCGGTCGACGAACGCGAGCGCCTCGGTCGAAAGCACGTCTGTCTCTGTATCTGTCATGCCTCCGTCAAGCCTACGGCTTAGGCGAATTGCTCTTCCTCGGTCGATCCGTGGAGAGCGAGCGTCGAGGAGTCCTTGGACACGGCCTGCATCACCTTGTCGAAGTATCCCGCACCGACCTCGCGCTGGTGCTTCGTGGCGGTGTAGCCGTCGGCCTCCATCGCGAATTCACGCTCCTGCAGGTCGACGTAGGCACTCATTCCGCGCTCGCGGTAACCCTGGGCGAGCTCGAACATTCCGGCGTTCAGCGAGTGGAAGCCGGCAAGCGTGATGAACTGGAAGCGGTAGCCCCATTCGCCGAGCTGCTGCTGGAAGCCCGCGATCTCCTCGTCCGAGAGCGCCTTCTTCCAGTTGAAGGACGGCGAGCAGTTGTAGGCAAGCAGCTTGCGCGGATGCTGCTCGTGAATCGCCGCGGCGAACTCCTTCGCCTGGGCGAGATCCGGTGTCGACGTCTCGAACCAGAGCACGTCTGCGTACGGCGCATAGGCGAGCGACCGCGCGATCGCAGCTTCGAGGCCGTCCTGGATCCGGAAGAACCCTTCACTCGTCCGCTCGCCCGTCACGAAGGAGGCATCGCGCTCATCGACGTCGCTCGTCAGCAGGTTGGCGCTCAGCGCGTCCGTGCGCGCGACGAGCACCGTCGGGACGTTCAGCACGTCCGCGGCGAGACGCGCAGCGGTCAGGGTGCGGATGAACTGCGACGTCGGAATCAGCACCTTGCCACCGAGGTGGCCGCACTTCTTCTCCGACGAGAGCTGATCCTCGAAATGGACTCCGGCGGCGCCGGCTTCGACCATCCCCCGCATCAACTCGTAGGCGTTGAGGGCGCCGCCGAAGCCCGCCTCCGCGTCGGCAACGATCGGCGCGAGCCAGTCGGTTCCGTTACGACCCTCCGACCAGTCGATCTGGTCGGCGCGGAGCAAAGCGTTGTTCAGGCGCCGCACGACCTGCGGCACCGAGTTGGCCGGGTACAGGCTTTGGTCGGGATACGTCGACCCGGAAAGATTCGCGTCGGCTGCGACCTGCCAGCCCGAGAGGTAGATCGCCTGCAACCCGGCCCGCACCATCTGCACGGCCTGGCCGCCGGTCATCGCCCCGAGAGCGTTCGTGTAGCCGCCGGCCGTCAGGAGCCGCCAGAGCCGCTCGGACCCGACGCGGCCGAGGGTGCACTCGGGAACGAGCGAGCCGCGCAGCCGAACGACGTCCTCAGCGGAGTAGGTGCGCTCGATTCCCGCCCAGCGCTCGTCCGCAGCCCACTGCGCTTCCAGTTGTGCCGTCTGTTCTTGGATCCGACCTTTGGTGTCCATCAGGTGCTCCTTGTTGGGCGAAAGACCATTTTGGGATCCTAGATACCAGAGGAATCGGCTGTCAAGCGCCGAACATCGCCACAGCGTGCTGTACTTTGGATCCCAAATCACTTATCCTGGTCTTTCAATCTTGGATCCGAAAGGAGCACGTGATGGCCGAGATCGCTGAAGCACCCGTGGTGGACGCGCCCGAGCAGCAGGCCCCGAGGTGGGAGCTCGCGGAGTGCGCGTGCCCCGACTGGTGCGAGCGCGACCACGAGCAGGACTAGAGGCTTGATGTGAAATGCCCGCGCACCCGCGGATGGTGGCTCACACGCGGCGCAGCTCGACCCGGTTCGGGCTCGAACGTAGACCCCGCTATGCCCTGCGCCCGACCCGAACGACCTGCTTGGTCTGAGCCATCCCCGCAGGCACCCAATTCCACATCAAGCCTCTAGCGGGCGGTCCAGCCGAGATCGATCGGCAGGGCGACGCCGGTGATCCCTCGGCCCGTCGGGCCGAGCAGGAACGCGACGAGGTCGGCGACTTCCGACGGCTCGAGCATGCGCTTCACGGCGTGCCGTTCGAGCACCGCGTCCAGGCCGCGCTCTTCGACCTGACGCTCGGCGAGCGGTGTGCGCACGAACGCGGGACAGACGGCGGTGGCCGTGATCCCCGCCTCCGCCCCTTCCAGCGCCAGCGTCTTCACGAGCCCGAGCACCCCGTGCTTTGCCGCGACGTAGCCGGCCTTGAAGGGCGATGCAGTGAGCGCGTGCGCGGAGGCGATCACGCAGATGCGCCCCTCTCCGGAGGCGACGAGCGCCTCCCACGCGTACTTGGCGAGCAGAAACGGCGAAGTGAGCAGCAGCGCGAGCAAGCGGTCCCATGTCTCCTCCGGGAAGTCGCGCACGGGCGCGATGTGCTGGAAGCCGGCGTTCGGCACGATCGCATCGAGGCGGCCGTGCGTCGCAAGAGCTGCGTCGACGACGAACTTGTTCCCTTCGCGCGTCGTCAGGTCTGCGTCGTCGACGTCGACCGCGTAGACGGTCCAGCGGTCCGCCTCAAGACGATCGACGATCGCGGCGCCGATGCCGCCACGGGCGCCTGTAACGAGGGCGACGCGCGTCACCCGTAGTAGCGGAAGACGACTTCTGCTACGCAGACCGGCTTGTCGCCGCCCTCGCGCTCGACCGTCGCCGTCATCACCACCTGCGCGCCACCGTCGAACTCGTCGACGGAGGCGACCTCGAACGAGGCGCGGAGTCGCGAGTCGACAGGGACAGGCGCTGGAAACCGCACGCGATTGAGGCCGTAGTTGATCCCCATGCCACCCTGGCGCGGGATCACCTCGTAGGAGGCCGCCGGCAGGAGCGAGAGCGTCAGGTACCCGTGGCCGATCGTCGTGCCGAACGGGCCTTCCTTGGCGCGCTCAGGCTCGACGTGGATCCACTGGTGGTCGCCCGTCGCCTCCGCGAACGCATCGATCTTCGACTGCGGGACCTCGATCCAGCTCGAGGGGCCGAAGGTATCGCCGGGCTTCAACACCTAGACCGCACCCCAACGAACGACCGTTGCCGCCCAGGTGTAACCGGTACCGGCGGCAAGCAGCAGCACGGCATCGCCGTCGCTCACACGGCCGTCGCGCACGGCACGGTCGAGGCCGAAGAGCGAGTCGACGCCGCTCATGTGTCCGGTGTCGTCGAGGTACACGGCCTGATCTTCGCGCATTCCGAGCTCCGATAGCAACGCCAGGAACATCGAGCGCTTCGTGTGGAGCGGGCAGACATGACGACGTCGATCGAAAGCGGGTCGATGCCGGTCTCCGCGAAGAGCTTCTCGGCAGCAGCCACGCACAGGTCGGAGACGTGCTCGTCGGCCGCAGCAATGTGCTTGCCCCGCAGGCCGAACTTCTCGACGATCACGTCCTCGGGAATGCCCGAGCGCTCCCCCACCTCGGCAGCGGTCATCCACCGCTCCGGCAAGTACGAAGCGGTGGCGATGAGACCGACTGTCCTCACGCTTGCCGCGCCTCGAGGATGCAGCGGATCTCGCGCTCGAGCTCGTCCCAGACGTGGCCGGGGATCGGCTTGCCGTCACCCCAGAGGATCCAGCGCATGCAAAGTCGGATTTGGTTTGCCATCCCAGCCCGAGCAGGCGGATTACGTCCCCTGGGGGCCCGACGCGTGGGCCGACGCGCAGCTCGCGCACCGTTCGTCTGCAATCCGAGTCAGGCGTGGCGGGCTTGAACTGAACCTGGTCGATTTGTGAACCACGCTCAAGAGTTTCGAGCTTGCCAAAACCGGGTTCGTGAACTTGTGAACCTGGTTGAAGAGCGAACCAGGTTCTTCTCTGTATGGACTGCTTTCCTGCGCGCAGCCGGGGCTTAAGCCGACTCTTCCGCCAGCTCTTCGGGCTCGCCGATGTCGGCGCCCGCGCTCGTGACGAGCGTCGGCTTCAGGCCCTTCTCGATCGTCTCCTTGGTGATCACGCACTTGGAGACGTCCTTGCGCGAGGGCAGCTCGAACATCACGTCGAGCAGCGCGTTCTCGATGATCGACCGGAGACCGCGCGCGCCGGTCTCGCGGTGGAGCGCCTTGTCGGCGATCGACCACAACGCGTCGTCGGTGAAGTGCAGGTCGATGTTGTCGTAATTGAAGAAGCGCTCGTACTGCTTCGTCAGCGCGTTCTTCGGTTCGGTCAGGATCTGCACGAGGTCGTCGCGCTTCAGCTGGTGCACGGCGGACAGCACCGGGAGGCGGCCGATGAACTCGGGGATCAGCCCGAAGTTGAGGAGATCCTCCGGCATGACCTCCGCGAGCAGCTCCGCACTCTCTCCGTCCCGTTTCGAGGAGATCTCGCGGCCGAAGCCGACGGCGTTCTTGCCGATCCGCTTCGCGATGATCTTGTCGATGCCGGCGAACGCGCCGCCGCAGATGAAGAGGATGTTCGTAGTGTCGATCGAGAGGAATTCCTGGTGCGGGTGCTTGCGCCCGCCCTGCGGCGGCACCGACGCGACCGTCCCCTCGAGGATCTTCAGCAGCGCCTGCTGCACGCCCTCGCCCGACACGTCGCGCGTGATCGACGGGTTGTCGGCCTTGCGCGCGATCTTGTCGACCTCGTCGATGTAGATGATCCCGGTCTCCGCCTTCTTGATGTCGAAGTCGGCGGCCTGGATCAGCTTGAGGAGGATGTTCTCGACGTCCTCGCCGACGTAGCCGGCCTCGGTGAGCGCGGTCGCATCGGCGATC
>JBKJQL010000310.1:0-22712 GCA_046594035.1 Gaiellaceae bacterium | reverse complement strand
AGAGCTCCTTTCACAATGAGGTGTTGCGGAGTCGGCGGTAGCAGACGATGCAGCAGCCGAGCGCGAGGAACGCTTCGTGGATGTCGCCGCGGCGCTCGTAACGGACGAGCAGTCGTTTGAACTGGTGGAGCCAGGCGAAGGTGCGCTCGACGACCCAGCGGTAGCGGCCAAGGCCAGAACCGTGCTCGGTCTTGCGGCGTGCGATCTCGGGTGTGATGCCGCGCCGTCGAAGCTCGCGGCGGCGAGCGTCGTAGTCGTAGCCGCGGTCGGCGCAAACACGATCGGGTCGGCGGCGCGGCCTGCCGACCTTGCCACGTACCGGCGGCACACGGTCAAGCAGCGGGATCAGCTGCGTGCTGTCGTGGCGGTTGCCACCCGTGAGCGCCCAGGCGAGCGGGATCCCCGTGGCGTCGACGAGTAGATGATGCTTGGAGCCGTTTCTGGCTCTGTCAACCGGGCTCGGGCCCGTTTCAGAGCCCCCTTTTTCGCCTGCACATGACTCGCGTCAGCGACCGCCCGCGACCACTCGATCTCGCCCGCTGCCCGCAAACGAGCGAGCAGCACCTCGTGCAACCTCTCCCAGACGCCGGCCCTTTGCCACTCATCCATCCGCCGCCAGCAGGTAACGCCGGAACCGAAGCCCAGCTCGGCCGGCAGATGCGGCCACGAGATCCCCGTCTGCAGCACGAACAAGATCCCCTGCAACGCCTCCCGGTCAGGAAGACGCTTCCGACCCGGATAACGAAAGCGCCGCTCCTTCACCGGCAACAACGGCCCGACCAGCTCCCACAACTCATCCGACACGATCCACGGTGCAACAGCCACCGACGCCTCCCAGCTTGACGACAGATGCCGACGGCATTCGCCAACGAGAAACGGGTCCCTTCATTACGAAAGGAGCTCTAAGAAGCTCTAACTGAATGCGGTTCGTCGATCCGGGCGTGATCGGCGAATGCGAGGCAAGGACGCAGGGCGCCCGGGTCGGATCTGACGCAGCCACCGCTATGCACGGCTCTTTCAGAAATGCGTGCCCGACCCGGGTGAGCTGTTATGTCTGAGCCATCCCCGCAAGCACGCCAATCCACATCAAGTTTCTAGAACCGCAGCTGTCGCCGGCGCTCGAAGCGCTCGACGGCGAGATCGGCGAGCCGCTGCAGCAGCTCGGCGTACCCGATCCCCGATTCCTCGAAGAGCCGCGCGTAGACGCTCGTCGACGTGAAGCCCGGGATGGTGTTCAACTCGTTGACGAGCACCTCGCCGTCCGCGCGCACGAAGAGGTCGACCCGCGCCATGCCCTCGCAGTCGGATGCGACGAACGCACGCACGGCGAGCTCCTGCGCGCGCGCGAGCTGAGCGTCGCTGACCCGCGCAGGAACGACGAGGTTCATCTCGCCCTCGTCGTACTTCGCTTCGTAGTCGTACCACTCGTTGTGCGTGACGACGATCTCGCCGGGCAGCGACGCGATCGGCTGCAGGTTCCCGAGCACGCCGACCTCGACCTCGATGCCCGCGACGAACTGCTCCACCAGAACTTTCTCGTCGTGCTCGAACGCGAGCGCGACACCGCGGCGAAGCTCGTCTTCGTCGTGCGCCTTGGTGATCCCGACGCTCGAGCCGAGACGCGCCGGCTTCACGAAGACCGGATAGTCGAATGGGTTACGCGGCTCGTCGCCGAGCCGCAGCGTGATGTTCGGCGTCACCGGGACCCCGGCATCACGCAGCACGGCCTTGAAGAGATCCTTGTCCATGCACAGCGCGGAGCCGAGCACCCCGGCGCCGACGTACGGCACGTTCGCCAGCTCGAGCAGGCCCTGCACCGTCCCGTCCTCGCCGAACGGCCCGTGCAGCACGGGGAAGACGACGTCGACATCGCTGAGAGCCGAGGCCACCTCCTTCGATGGCAGCCGCGCAAGTTCCGAACCGGGTTCGCTCCTTGAACCGGGCCCGAGAGTTCCGAGTTGCCACTGCCCGCTGCGGTCGATCTCGATCGTCACGACCTCGTCGCCGCTCGACTCGAGCGCCGCGACGACACTGGCCGCCGAGGCGAGTGAGATGGCGTTCTCGCTGGAGCGGCCGCCGAGGATGACGGCGATCCGCCGCATTTAGAGGAACAGTCTCACGGAGGCGGACTGTTGGTGGTCGTTGTCGTGCCATCGCCACCGGGCGCGGCGCCCTGGAGCTGACCGACGGTGATGATCACGATCTCGCCCGATTTCGCATCGGCGCCGGCCGAGGGGTTCTGGTCGATCACGATCCCGTCCTGGCTCGGGTCGGTGACCGGCTGGTAGACGACCGAGGGCGTCAGTCCCGCGTCGGCGATCCGCCGCTCGGCCTCAGCCTGGTTCAGGTTGAGGACGATCGGCACCTGTGTCGTCGCCGGGCCCTTCGAGACCGAGAGCGTGATCGTCGCGCCTTTCGAGCTCTCCGTGCCGGGCGGCGGGTCGGACGTGACGACGACGCCTTGCGCCTGGGAGTCCGACTGGACATCCACGCGCTTGACGACGAAGCCCTGGCCCTCAAGTGCGGACTTCGCGTTGAGGTACGGCTGACCCGTGACGTCCGGCACCGGGATCGGCTTGGCGCCGCGTGAGACGTTGATGCGCACGCTCGAGCCCTTGAGCACCTTGTCGTTCGGCGGCGGGAACTGGCCCGTCACAGTGTCCGGTGGCTGCGGCGAATACACGTGAACGGGCCTCGGACTGAGCCCGATGCCGGCGAGGGCGGTAATCGCGTCCGTCAGGCTGCGCCCGCGCACGTCGGGCACGAGCACCTTCGGCTTTCCGGTCGAGACACGCAGCGTGACAGTGGAACCCTTGCCGACCTTCGACCCTCCGCCGGGGTTCTCGTCGATCACCTGTCCGGCGGGCACCGTGTCGTCGGCGGCCTTGACGACGATCGGCTTCAAGCCCGCCTGCTGGATCTTCAGCACCGCGAGATCCTTCTGCACGAGGCGCACGTCCGGCACCGCCACGGGGCGGTTGCTGTCGAGCTGCGCCTGGATCTTCGTGTAGAGGAACCAGCCGCCGATCGCGCCCGCGAGGATCAGGCCGAGCGCGAGCAGCCACGGCCAGATCGAGCGTCCACGAGGCGGCTCCTCGTAGTCGTAGTACGCCCCTGGAGCCCGGTAGCTCGGAGGCGGGGCGACCGCGCGTGGGCGCGTGATCATCGTCTGCGCGGTGGTCGCGCCCACACCGGAGAGCACCTGTGTCATCGCGTTTTCGGTCTCAGGCGCGACGGCGACGCCGCGCGCGACGCGCGCGAGGTCGGCGTCCATCTCCTCGGTTGATCCGTAGCGTTGGTCCGGCTCCTTCGAGAGCGCGCGCATCACGACCGCGTCCAGGTCGTGTGGCACGTCGGGGCGCTCCGTCGACGGCGGCTCGGGGATCTGCGACAGGTGCTTCATCGCGATCTCGACCGGTGTGTCGCCGGTGAACGGCACGTTGCCGGTCAGCATCTCGTAGAGCACGATCCCCAGTGAGTAAAGATCCGAGCGCGGGTCGACGGGCGCGCCGCGCGCCTGCTCGGGCGAGAGGTACTGCGCCGTCCCGACGATCGAGCCGGCTTCTGTCATCTGCGATGCGCCGGAGCGCGCGATGCCGAAGTCCGTCACCTTGAGCCTGCCGTCACCGCCGACCACGATGTTGTGCGGTTTGATGTCGCGATGAATGATCCCGTTGCGGTGCGCGAACGACAGCGCGCCGAGGATCTGCCGCGCGTAGTCGATCGCGATCGGGATCGGCGTCGGCCCGTTGCGAACGAGCAGCTCCTTCAGCGTGCGCCCGTCGAGGTACTCCATCGCGATGTAGTACGTACCTTCCGCGCGACCGCGGTCGAAGATCGAGACGATGTTCGGGTGGTTCAGCCCGGCGGCGCTCTGCGCCTCGCGCCGGAAGCGCTCGACGAACTGCTCGTCCGCCGCGTGCCGCTCGTTCAAGAGCTTCAGCGCGACGCGGCGCCCGAGCTCCTGATCCTCCGCGAGATAGACGTCCGCCATTCCGCCCGAGCCGAGCTTGCGCTTGATCACGTAGCGCTTGTCGAAGACGCGGTCGATCAGGGTGTCGGTCGTGGTCACGGTGGGGCCAACTTCACGGTTTCGACGCCTGGGGGAGGAGTGCCTGCATCAGCTGCTTCGCGATCGGTGCGGACACGGTGCCGCCAAAGCCGTTCAGCTGGCTCTCGATTACGACTGCGCCGGCCACCGTCGGGTCTTCGGCCGGCGCGAAGAAGATGAACCAGGCGGTGTAGACGCTTTTTCGGCTCGTCTCCGCGGTTCCCGTCTTGCCGGCGACCTTGACCCCAGGGATCTGAGCGGCTGTCCCCGTCCCGCCCGACACGACCGCCTGCATCATTACGTTCACGTCAGCGGCAGTCTGGGCCTTCATCGCGTTCTTCCAGACCGTCGGCTTGAACTTCACGACCGTCTTCCCGCTCGCGTTCGTGACGCGGTTCACCAGGTGCGGGACCATCACCTTGCCGCCGTTGGCGACTCCCGCAGCGACGAGAGCCATCTGCAGCGGTGTCGTCAGCATCCGTTCCTGGCCGAACGCGAGGCGGCCGGGGTCGACGATCGTCGGATCGTCGAAAAGGCTGTGCTTGCGGAAGTCGTAGAGGCCGCTCGCGGCGACTTCGTTCGCGGGCAGCTCGATCGGCGGCTTCGAGTAGAAGCCGAACTTCTTGGCCTGGTCGAGAATCTTCTGCGGCTTGAGCTTGATCCCGAGCTCGCAGAAGACGGCGTTGATCGAGTGCTGGAAGGCCTGGACGAAGGTGACGTTGCCGAAGCGCTCCGGCGCTTCCGGGTCTCCGGCGTTGGAGACCTTCTTCCCGTACTCGATGCAGTAGCCCGGGTCGAAGAACTTGGAGTCGGGCGTGTAGATCCCTGACTCGAGGGCCGCCGCCGCGGTCACCGTCTTGAACGTCGAGCCCGGCGCGTAGAGCCCCTGGGTCGCACGATTGAGCAAGGCGGATGACGAGCCGGGACACGCGGGCGGAGAGTGAAGGATGCTCGCGAACCCGTTCGGCGACTCGATCTTGTTCGGGTCGTAACCCGGGGCCGACGCCATCACGAGCACCTGGCCGGTCTTCGGGTTGACGACGACGGCCGCGCCGCACTTCCCCCGCAGTGCAGTCTCGGCGATCTTCTGCGCGTTCACCCGGATGTTCAGCACGAGGTTGTTGCCGCGGATCGTGACGCCCTTCAACGTGTCGGTGAGCTTCTGGATGATCGTCCCGACGTTTGCGTTGCCTGCGGTGAGGAACGCGTTCTCCTGGCGCTCGAGCCCGGCGCGCGACCGGCCGACCGTCGAGTACCCGACGCTCTGCGAGGCCAGCCCGTGCGTGGGATAGGTGCGGTAGTAGAGCGTCTGGTCGCCGGAGCGCTTCTTCACGTTCCGGGCCAGCGCGGTCTGACCGTCGGAGGCGTAGATCCTCCCCCGGTCGATGCGGAACTGCGCCACGCGCTGGATTGCGTTGTCCTGCTTCGCCTTCAGGCCGCCGGGCGCCCACGTCTGCCAGTACGTCGTCGCGACGATCAACGCGGCGAGCAGCAGCAGGGCGAGGATCGCGATGCGCGAGATCTGTTTGTTCATGGGCGAGCCGTGCGGGTGGGGGCCGTCATTGGGTGTTCGCCCGGTTCGAGACGAGGAGCAGCCCGGCGAGCAATAAGAAGTTCGCGACGACGGACGAGCCGCCGTACGACACGAACGGCAGCGTGATGCCGGTCAGCGGGATGATCCGCAGCACGCCGCCGACGATGATGAACGTCTGCAGCGCGAAGCCGAACGTCAGGCCGGCCGCCAGCAGCTTCGAGAACCCGTCGTCGGCCTGCAGCGCGATCTTCATCCCGCGCGCGACGAAGAGCATGAAGACGAGGAGCAGCGCTGCGGCGCCGACGAGCCCGAGTTCCTGCGCAAGCGCCGAATAGATGAAGTCGCTGTTCACGTACGGGATCAGTTGGCGACCGTCGGTGGTCGTGAACGTTCCCTTGCCGAGGCCGGTCCCCCCGAAGCCGCCGTTCCCGATCGAGTAGAGCGACTTCACGAGCTGGTAGCTCTCGCAGTCCTGCCGCAGTGCCGCGCCACCGGTCGACGGGCAGAACACCTTCTCCGACGTCCAGGGCGTCAACCAGATCGTGACGCGCTCGTGGACGTGCGGGATCTTCTCGTAAGCCCCGAAGCCGCCGATCGCGAACAGCCCGATGCCGACGAGCACGAACGACAGGCGCGCGGTCGCGACGTACAGCATCGACAGGAAGATGCCGAAGTAAAGAAGCCCCGAGCCGAGGTCGTTCGACGAGACGAGCACGAGCATGCAGGCACCCCAGATCACGAGCAGGGGGCCGACGTCCTTCAGTCGCGCCTGGGCGAGCGACTCGCGCTTCTCGCGCAGGTACGCGGCGAGGAAGACGATCAGGAAGATCTTCGAAAACTCGCCGGGCTGGAAGCGGAACGAGCCGACATGCACCCAGAGGCGCGCGCCGTTCACGGTCGTGCCGATGCCCGGAACGCGCGGCAGGAAGAGCAGCGCGATCGCTCCGATCCCGAGGAGGTACTTGTACTGCTCGATCACGCGGTAGTCGCGACGCAGTCCCCACAGCGCGAGCGCGTATAGGCCGACGCCGATCACGATCCAGAGGCTCTGCCGGAACGCGTCCGCATTCCCGAGCCGGTAGATCTCTGTCACGCCGACGGCGGTCAGCAAGCCGGCCATCGGCATCAGGTAGGGGTCGGCGTTCGGCACCGTCCACCGCGTGACGAGGTGCGCGATCAGATAGAGCGCGAAGAAGAACAGCGCGTAGCCGAGCGAGCCCCAGCTCACCTCGGACTGGCGCGCGATGTAGACCGACGCGAAGCCGAGGCCGGTGAGGATCCCCACGACCGACAGGTAGAAGAGCTCTCTGTTGCGGTAGCTCAGATTCAGCGCGCGAGCCCCCACCAGACGAGGACGACGATGACGGCGATCAGGCCCAGGATGACCAGCAGCGCCAGCAATCGACGTCCGATGCCCGCCTGCGAAACAGTCTGCCCTTCATGCGCTGCGATCGCCGCCTGGATGTCGGACGCGGGGACGACCATCGTGTCCACCGCTGAGGGTGCCGACGTTGCAGGCGGGGGCGGCGCGATCCCGTCCTCCGGATGGAGCGTGTCCTCTTCCTCGGGGTGCAGCGCGAATTCGCGCGTGTGCTCGTCGGGAGACGCGACGATCTCTGTGCCCGAGTCTCCGTCTTCCACGGCGAAGAGCACCGCCGTGATGTTGTCCTCGCCGCCGCCGCGGTTCGCCGCCTGGATGAGCGCCTTCGCCGCACCCACGAGGTCGGTGCGGTTCTGCCGCAAGATGCCTTCGATGTCGCGCGAGTCGACCATCGACGTCAGACCGTCGCTGCAGATCAGGTAGACGTCGCCTGCCTGTGCGTCGACGGCGAAGGTGTCGACGTCGACGTCCGGGTCGGTTCCGAGCGCCCGCGTGATCACCGACCTCTGCGGATGCACCTCTGCCTCTCCGGGCGACAGCTCGCCGCGACGTACGAGTTCTGCGACGAGCGTGTGGTCGTTCGTCAGTTGCTCGAGGGTGTCGTCGCGCAACAGATACGCGCGCGAGTCGCCGACGTGGCCGAAAACGACGCGACCGTCCGGCTCGACGAGCGCGGCGGTGATCGTCGTGCCCATCCCCGCCGTGGTGGCGTCCGTCGTCGCGCGTTCGTGCACGCGGCGGTTCGCTTCCTGGATCAGTTCGGTGACGCGGCTCTCGCCGCCGTCGTTCGCGCCGCTTTCCTCGAGGGCCTCTGCAGCGAGGGCGGATGCGACTTCGCCCGCCTGCGCCCCGCCCATCCCGTCGGCCACTGCGAACAGCGGCGGTGCGATCACGAACGAGTCCTCGTTGATCCGGCGCTTGCGCCCCGGATCCGTTCCAGCGTGCGATGCGGCGATCCTCATGGCTCGAACCGCAGATCTGTCTCGCCGACGCGGACGATGTCTCCCGGCGTGAGCTTCCGCTCGCGCGTCAGGCGGATCCCGTTTACGAACGTGCCGTTCGTGGAGCCGATGTCCTCGACGTAGACGCCGTCGCGCCGGGGCTCGAAGCGCGCGTGGCGGCCGGACGCGTACTCGTCGTCCGGCATCGAGACGTCGTTGTTGACGGCGCGCCCGATCGTCAAGGCGTGCGAATCCAGCGCGAAGACCTCGCCGTCCTGGAAGGTCGGGCTCGCGACGACGACCAGGCGGCCGAGCTCGCGAGCGGCCGGCTGCGGGATCAGGCCGGCGGCCGCGGCTTGCTGCGGCGCGAGGATCATCGACTCCTGCGGCAGGCGAAGGTCGCGGGCCGCAGAGCGGACGATCCGCCAGATGAAGAGGTAGAGGAGGACGAGGAACGCAAGCTTCAGCGCCAGCAGGGTGGTCTCGACCTGCGCAGATGCCAACGGCTGCCAGGGGGTCATAGGTGGATTCCTCGGTCGTGCGCACCAAGCGATGCAAGGACGCAGGGCGTCTCGATAATGAGTTTTATCGGGACAACCGAGGACGCGGCAGCGCGCAGCGTGATCGCGGGCGAGGGGCCGCCGAATGGCCTCGTGGCTGCCGTCTGCACTATTGGAGCTCCCGGGAGAACGAGATCTCGGTCGACCCGATCGTGAAGCGCGTCCCGTCGTCGAGCTTCAGCCGCTTCACGCGCTTGCCGCCCACCTCGACGCCGTTCGTCGAGTCGAGGTCGATCAGCCAGTAGGTCGCGCCTTCCTGGCGAAGCTCCGCGTGGCGGCGCGAGGCGTTCGGGTCGGCGACCTGCAGGTCGGCGTCCTTCGAGCGTCCGAGCACCACCCGGCGCTTCGAGATCTCATGACGCTGGCCGTCCCAGCTCAGTACGGCGATCTCCCGCTGGATGCCGAGATCGACGGCGGACGCCGCCTCGGTTGCCTGCGGCGGCGGAGCGGCAGTCGGCTTGTAGACCATCGTGGCGTTCGGCTCGACGTCGCCCTCCGGCTCGCCGGCGCCCTTCCCGCCCGACTGCACCATGCGCGTGGCGATTCCGAAGACGCCGACGTCGAGGTCCTCGTCGGTCTCGAGCTGGACGCGCGGCGGCGAGAGCAGGACGTAGTTCTCCCGGCGCGCGTGCTCGCTCAGGTACTCGGCCAGCTCGCCTCTCAGCTGCTTCTCGTAGCTCTCGAACTGCTCGTGGTCGCCGGGCGAGAGATAGATCGTGTACTCGTTCGGCACGTAGACGCGCGACACCGACACGTTGCGGTGGTCGTCCATCTCCTTGATCAGCTTGCGCGCGAGCTCGACCGGCTGCACGTTCGCACGGAACGCGCGGCCGAAGACGCCCTCGAAGAGCGACTCGAGCTTGGATTCGATGTTGCGGAGAACTGACATGGGCGGCCCGGGGGTGTTGCCCCGGAAGCCAAAGTCTAAGACTTGGCCTGGAGCGCCAGTGTGCCCGCCGTCAGCCAGGCAGCCGCGATCAAGGGAACCACGGCTGCGGCCGGGGCGGTGAGCGCGGTTCCGGCGAGCAGCGCAGCCCCGAATGCGGCCGCCGGCCAGGGGCCTCTCTGACGCGCGTAGGGCAGGAGCGCGGCGGCTGCCGCGAGCACGAGAGCCTCGGTGAGCAGCACCGGGTGCGCCGCGAGCTGCGCCCAGAGAGCGTGCGCGACGGCGCTCGGCCGCGTCGATCCACTGACGCCGAGACCGAGCGGCGGCGCGGAGCCGTCGAAGGGGAGCGGAACCTTGCGCAGGCCCGCGATCAGGGCCGCGAGGAGCACGGCGGCGAACGCCTGCAGGGCGCGCCTCGCGCGCCCGCGCGCGAGCTGCGCGGCGAGCGGCAGGAAGGCGAGCGCGGCCACGGGCGCGAGCAGCGGCCCGGCGGCGAGCAGTAGACCCGCGCGCGCGTCCTTCCACGTCACGGCAACCCATCCGGCCGCGAGGAGGGCGTAGAGGACGCCGAGGCCGAGCGAGATGTTCGCGAGCGGGAAGAACGCCACGATCAGCGCGAAGAGCAGGCCGATCCGCGATGCCGTGAACCCGAGAGCCGCACCGACGCCGGCGATCGGGAGCGCCCAGCCCTGCGGATAGAACGGGAGGCGCGCGGCGACCCAGCCCGAGGCGAGGCCGGTCAGCGCGCCTGGCAGCACGCGCGCGGCGAGCGCGGCGCCGTCAGGGCGAACCCTCGCGGTGGGCGTGGAGCCGCCTTTCTTCTTCCGCCGCTTGTTGGGCAGATCCCGGAGCTGCGCTGCGAGGCGCTCGGCCGAGGGCCTGCGCTGCGGGTTCACGAGCAGGGCGCTCGCGACCGTCTCCAGGACGTAGGGAGGAAGGTCGGGGCGCAGCGTCTCGAGGCCCGGCGCTCCCTGCTGGATGAGCCTCGAGGTCTCGACCATGTCGCCGCCCCAGAACGGGTGCTCGCCGGCGAGCGCCTCCCAGAGCAGGACACCGACGCCCCAGACGTCGGCCGCGCTGGTCGCCGTCAGGCCCTGCAGGCGCTCCGGTGCGATGTAGGCGAGCGTGCCCGGGATGTCGCCGAGCGCGGTCAGCGTGTCGAACTCCGCCATCTGTGCGAGGCCGAAGTCGAGCAGCCGCACGTCGATGCGGTCGGATTCCGCGAGCAGAACGTTCGAAGGCTTGACGTCGCGGTGCACGATCCCCTTGCCGTGGGCGTGGGCGAGCGCGTCGGAGATCTGCGCGGCGACCTGGAGCGCCGCGCGGTCGTCGATCTCGCCGGCGCGCATCGCTTCGCGGAGCGTGCGCCCCGGGATGTACTCGTAGGCGATGTAGACGTGCGACGGATCGCGAGCGAGCGAGAGGATGCGCTGGCAGCGGTCGTGGCGCAGAGACGCGGCCGCCCGGGCCTCACGCTCGGCGCGGTGGCCAGTCTTGCCCTCGCGGGGGACGATCTTCAGTGCGACGTCGAGGCCGCTCCGTTCGTCACGCGCAAGCCAGACCTGGCCCATCCCGCCGGAGCCCAGAGGGCGCAACGGGCGATACCGGTCGAGGAAGAGATCGTGCGCGAGCGCCGACGAAGACACCCTCCGGGGTTACGGCCCCGCCAGGACATTTCCTCTTCGGGACGAAAGAACGAGGTACATTCGCCCTGCTATGGACCCGCGCGACGACGACATCCAATTCGACTTCTTCGAGGAGGAGCCGGCCACGACCGAGGCTCAGTCCTCGGGGTCGCGCGTGCGCCTGCCCCGCCGCGGGGGCCGCAGACCGGGGACGGATCGCCCGTCAGGCCAGGCGCGCGGGCTCACGCCGCTGCTGCGCTTGCTGGCCCTGATCGCGCTGATCGTCGCCGCTCTCGTCTTCTTCGGGCTGCTGATCCAGTCCTGCGCTTCGACCTCGAAGCACGACTCCTACAAGAACTACATGGACAAGGTGTCAACGGTCGCGAAGAGCTCCGAGTCGAACGGCGCGGCAGTCGCGAGCGCGATGACGACCTCCGGCGCGAAGCTCACCGACCTCGAGTCGAGCCTCATCGGGATCGCCGATCAGGAGCGCCAGACCCTGGCCGCCGCCCAGAAGCTCAACCCGCCCGGGCCGCTGCGCCCACAGCACGAGGACCTGATCGAGGCGCTGCAGTTGCGCGTCAACGGTGTGCAGGGCCTTGCCGACACCTTCCGCGCCACCGCGACCTCCAAGGCGACAACGGATGCGGCGCTCCTTTCCGCCCAGGCCGACCGCCTGCTCGCGAGCGACGTGCTCTGGGACGACCTCTTCCTCGAGCCCTCGAAAAGCGTGATGAAGAGCGCGGGCGTCAGCGGTGTCAACGTTCCGGACTCGAAATTCGTCGCCAACCACGACCTGATCACGGAGCGCTCGATGACGCTCGTGCTGCAGCGGCTACGCGGTGCCTCAACGGGCGGCGGGACGCCGACCGGGATCCACGGCACGAACATCGCCGAGACGAAGGTGCAGTCGGGTGGCCAGACGCTCTCGCAGGCGAACGAGAACACCGTCACGGCGGCGCCCGACCTCGCGTTCGTCGTTACGGTCGCCGACTCGGGCGACTCGCAGGAGGTCGGCATCAAGGTGACGCTGACGATCCAGAAGCCCGGTGGCGCGATCGTGAAGACGCAGACGATCGACCTGATCAACCCCGGCCAGACGAAAGCGGTCACGTTCGCGAACCTCGGCCAGGTGCCGTTCGCGCAGAAGACGACCGTGCTGGTCGACGTCGCCCCGGTTCCGGGTGAGCGCAACACGGACAACAACAAGGCTTCGTACCCGGTCATCTTCTCGCTGGGTTGATCTAGAGACTTGAGCTAACGTCGACGCATGAGCCCGACCGCGACACAGGCACTGGTCGTCGCGATCGCGGGAGTTGCGGTCGGCGCGATCGGAATCGGCCTCGCGTCGTGGACGTGGATCAAGGTCAAGCGCGTCCGCGATGCGCAGCGGTTGCTGCTCGGAGGCGGCCGGCGCGACCTCGTCGATTTCGCAGTCTCGCTCCAGGGGCGCATCGACGACCTGAACCGGGCCGTGGACGAGGTGGCCGCAGGCCTCTCCCGGATCGACCGCCGAGTCGACGGCACCCTCGCGAACACCTCGATCGTCCGCTACGACGCCTACGAGGACACGGGCGGCCATCAGTCGGCCTCGGTGGCGATGCTCGACTCGGCCCGCAGCGGGATCGTCCTGACTGCGATCCAGGGCCGCGACTACGCCCGGATCTACATGAAGGAGCTCGAGCGAGGCCGCGCGTCTGTGGCGTTGTCGCCCGAGGAGCAGGATGCCGTGGACAGAGCCATGGGGCGCTAGCGCGGCGAGGCGTCAGGTCCGCGTCGTGGGGTACATTCCGCCCACGGTGCAGCAGGTTCTCGTTCTCAATGCGAGTTACGAGCCGCTCAATGTGTGCTCGCTGCGCCGCGCCCACGTGCTGGTCTTCAAGGGCAAGGCAGAGGTGATCGAGGAACTGGACCGACCACTTCGCTCGGCCACTGACACCTACCAGTGGCCACACGTGATCCGGCTCGTGCACTACGTCCGAGTGCCCCGAATGGTGCAGCGGAAGATCTCCCGCCGGGCGCTCTTCGCCCGTGACGGCTGGCGCTGCGTCTACTGCGGCACTACGGCTGGGCGCCTGACGCTCGACCACGTGATCCCGCGGTCGAAGGGCGGCGACTCCACCTGGGAGAACGTCGTCACGTCGTGCGCCCCGTGCAACCTGCGCAAGGGCAACCGTTTGCCGCACGAGGTGCACATGGTGCTGCCGGCGCGTCCGCGGCCGCCGGCGCCGGTGCTCTTCATCCGTCTCGCGACGCCGAAGATCCCGCAGCGCTGGGAGCAGTACCTCGGGCCCTACGGAACCTCGACCGCAGCGGCCTAGAGGCTTAGATGGTTGATGCCACGGTTGCGCCCGTCCGGGAACGGCCCAGACGCGGCGCAGGACGCCCGCCTCGCCCTTGAACAGCCATCCCGGCTGTCCTGCGGGCGAGTCGAACGTCCTGCTTGGTCTGGATCCGCCCCCACACCCACGCCCCCGTGGCATCAACCATCTAGCCCGGAGTGAACGGCGTCACGTGGTCGAACTGGCCGCTGTTCGCGTTCTTCGGGCAGGTGTACAGCGCGCGCCACGTCTTCGACGGAGACCCCGTTGCGTGGAGCCTGTGCACGGAGATGTCGTTCTATCTCCTCCTGCCCCTGTACGCGTTTGTCGCAGACCGGTGGCTGCGGCGCACGCGCACCGAGCTCCTGACGCTTTCGGCCCTCGGCGTTGCAGGAATCGCCGTCGGTCAAGCGGTGTTGACGAGCGGACACGCGTATCTCACCTACTCCGCGCTCGGCACCTTCGACTGGTTCGCGATCGGGATGCTGCTCGCCGTACTGACCGTCGACCCGGCCTGGTCGACGCGACTTGGCCGGCTGAGCAGGCACAGCGGCCTCATCTGGCTGGCCGCGCTTGCCGTGCTCGTCGCGGCGAACGTTGTCACGGGCGGCACCCAGCTGAACCTCGCATTCGCCGTCGTCGCCACGCTGGCGTTCCTGCCTGCGATCGCGCGCAGCGAAAGCTCAGTGCCCGCGCGCGTCCTCGGCACACCGGCCGTGGCGTGGCTCGGGCTCGTGTCGTACGGCCTCTACCTCTGGCACCTTCCGCTCGCGCAGGAGCTCGAGACCCGACTGCACGACGGCGCGCCGGTCTCGCGCGCAGCGATGTTGCTCGTGCCGGCCCTCGTCGTTGCAGTCGCCGCGGGCGCGCTCAGCTACTACGTCGTGGAACTCCCGTTCCTGCGGAAGAAGGATCGAGCTGTCCGGACGCCTGCGCCGGCCGAGACCTAGCGGCCGACGACGGCGAGCTGGTTCTCGGCGTGCCTGATGCGCTGCTCGACCTGCCAGCGGTCGGCAGTCGACTCGCCGCTCTCGATCGCCTCGAGCTCGGAGCGCGCAGCGTCGAGCTGCTCCTGCGCACGAGCGGCATCGATCTTCGCCGCCTCGACGGCGTCGTCGACCAGCGCGATCGCGCGGTCCTGTAGTACCTGGAAGAAGCCGGGGCCTGTCGCGAACTCGAGGATCTCGGTCTCGCTCAGGTGCACGCGGGTCGAGCCTGCCTTGAGTGTCGCGATCAGCGGCGCGTGACGGGCCAGGACGCCGATCTCGCCGGCGGCGCCGGGAACGATGATCATCTGCGCGTCGCCCTCGTACGCCGGACCGTCCGGCGTGACGACGCTGACCGAAAACTCCTTGCGGTCCGCCATTAGTGGTTCGTCTCGCTCTGTTGCCGGATGATCGGGTCGCTAGCACCAAGCAATGCAAGGACGCAGGGAGTCCCGATAGTGGGTTCTATCGGGACGACTGAGAACGCGGCAGGGCGCCGCGTGATCGCGGGCCGAGCACCGGCTGACAGGGCGGGGCGAGCCACGAGCCCTAGGCGGCGGCGCCGGACATCTGCTTCGCCCGCTCGATCGCGCCCTCGATCGGGCCGACCATGTAGAAGGCCTGCTCGGGCAGGTCGTCGTGCTGGCCGTCGAGGATCTCCGTGAAGCCGCGAATCGTGTCCTCGAGCTTCACGTACTGGCCGGGCGTGCCGGTGAACTGCTCGGCGACGTAGAAAGGCTGCGACAGGAAGCGCTGGATCTTGCGCGCGCGTTGCACGATCACGCGGTCTTCGTCCGAGAGCTCCTCGATCCCGAGGATGGCGATGATGTCCTGCAGGTCCTTGTAGCGCTGGAGCATCTCCTGCACGCGCGTCGCGGTCGAGTAATGCTCCTCCGAGACGATGCCCGGCTGCAGTGCGCGGGAGACCGAGTCGAGCGGATCGACGGCCGGGTAGATCCCCTGCTCGACGATCGCGCGCGAGAGCGTCGCCGTCGCGTCGAGATGGGCGAACGTGTTCGCCGGCGCCGGGTCGGTGAGGTCGTCGGCCGGCACGTAGATCGCCTGCACCGAGGTGACGGCACCCTTGGTCGTCGAGGTGATGCGCTCCTGGAGCTGCCCCATCTCGGTCGCGAGCGTCGGCTGGTAGCCGACGGCGCTCGGCATGCGGCCGAGCAGCGCCGAGACCTCGGAGCCCGCCTGGACGAAGCGGAAGATGTTGTCGATGAAGAGCAGCACGTCCTGGCCCTGGTCGCGGAAGTACTCCGCCATCGTCAGGCCGGAGAGAGCAACGCGCAGGCGCGCTCCCGGAGGCTCGTTCATCTGGCCGTAGCAGAGGGCGACCTTGTCGAGCACGCCCGACTCCTCCATCTCGAGGAGCAGGTCGTTGCCCTCCCGGGTGCGCTCGCCGACGCCGGAGAAGACCGACACGCCGCCGTGCTGGCTTGCGATGTTGTGGATCAGCTCCTGGAGCAGCACCGTCTTGCCGGTACCGGCGCCGCCGAAGAGGCCGACCTTGCCGCCGCGGACGTACGGGGCGATCAGGTCGATCACCTTGATGCCCGTCTCGAAGATCTCGATCTTCGCCGTCAAGTCGGAGAAGTGCGGCGGATCGCGGTGGATCGACCAGCGCTCGGCGTCGGGGCCGGGCGCTTCCTTCTCGTCGACCGGCTCGCCGAGCACATTCCAGACGCGGCCGAGCGTGACGTCGCCCACCGGCACCGAGATCGGGCCACCCGTGTCGATCACTTCAGTGCCGCGCGCAATTCCGTCCGTCGCGTCCATCGCGACCGCGCGCACGCGGTCGTCGCCGAGGTGCTGCTGCACCTCTGCGATCAGGAAGCTCCCATCGGGGCGCGGGATGCGCACTGCCGAATAGATGTCGGGGAGCCCGTTCGGGAAGACAGCGTCAACCACGACGCCCTTGATCTCGAGCAGCTGTCCGGTCTTTTGGCCGTTGGTCGCCACGTGTCTAGAGCTCCTGAACTGGTGAAGGTGCGATGTCGTCCCGGCGCCGGGCGCGGAGAACGCGCGCCAGCAGGCTGGGCAGCCGGAGATTAGCGGAATGACGCTTGGAAGCGCGCAGCTGCCGACGAAGGTCGTTCTCCCTCAGAGCCGCCGACACACGGTCGGCGTGGTCGAGGCTTCAGACGTACGAGGTGATGAAGGAAGGCTGCACCCAGAGGGCAGCGTAGCTAGAGCCTCTAGACCGCTTCGCCCTGACGGTTCCGCGGGACCGGGCGCCACTGCGTGACGAGCGCCGGGCGGCGGAGCTCGCGGAGACGGTCGGGCGAATCGACGCTCGCGACCATCGAGACCGGTTTCGCCGCGGCGGGGGTGCCGGATGGGCCGGACACGGCGGCGACGATCCCGGCCGAGACGACCACGACCACGGCGGCCGCGACCTGGAGGGCGCGAAGCCCCGCGTGGCGGACACGCCGAGGGGCGAGCACGAGCGGGACGGGACGCTCCAGGCGCGCGGCGCGCAGCGCGCCCGCGACCCGCTCGGTGCCGACGGCGAACGTGCTGCAGGCGTCGCAGCGGCCGAGATGGGCTTCGAGCAGCGCGGATTCGAGCTCCGAGAGCTCGCCGTCCATCCGCAGCGAGGCCCAGGCCCTGGCGCGCTCGCACAGGTGAGATTTCTGGTGCATCGCTACTACAGACGATACGGGCCGAAGACAGTTAGAGACGAACGCTGATCAAAACGATCAGACGAGCGTATAGCGGGTGTCCGCGAGAACTCCCAGCGCGATCAGCAGGAACCCCAGCACGACGAGCACGGCGGAGAGCGACAGGGACTCCCGCTGCTCGTCCGGGGTCGCCCAGCGCACCCAGCGTTTCAGCGAAAAGGCACTCCATCCCTCACCCTCGGGCCTTGACGGGCCGCGGTTGCCGACGAAGAAGCCGCTGATCAGCAGGGTGCAGCCGATGCTGTACCAGCCGAGGGAGAGCGAGCGCGAAACGCTCGAGCCGAACGCCAGGCCGAGCAGCAGAGCGAGCGCGGCGGTGCCGCCGGCGAGCGCGCACAGGACGATTGCGAAGCGGCGTGCAGCCGCGGCCATCTAGACGCTCTCGGCGGGACTGGCGACGCCGGGGCTGGCAACACCGGGACGTGCCATCTCTTCTTCGGTCATCGGCCAGCGCTCGAGCGGGAAGTGGCACTTCGCAGTGTGGTCCGGAGCACCGCCGCGATGAATCAGCGCCGGCTCCTCGACGTCGCACTTCCCCTCGACGAAGCGCGGGCAGCGCGGGTGGAAACGGCAGCCGCTCGGCGGGTTGATCGGGCTCGGGACGTCGCCCTCGAGCACGATCCGCTTGCGGTGGCGGCCGACGGTGGGGTCCGGCACCGGGACGGCGGAGAGCAGAGCGCCCGTGTACGGATGCTTCGGCTCCTTGTAGAGGTCGTTGCGATCGGCGGTCTCGGAAACCTGGCCGAGGTACATGACCATCACGCGGTCCGAGATGTGGCGCACGACGTTGAGATCGTGCGCGATGAAGATGTAGGTGAGGCCGAAGTCGCGCTGCAAGTCCTTGAGCAGGTTCAAGATCTGCGCCTGGACCGAGACGTCGAGTGCAGAGACCGGCTCGTCGCAGACGATCAGCTTCGGGTTGACCGCGAGCGCGCGTGCGACACCGATGCGCTGGCGCTGGCCGCCGGAGAACTCGTGCGGGAAGCGGTTGTAGTGCTCCGGGTTCAGGCCGACGACCTCGAGCAACTCCTGGACGCGCCGCTTGATCTCCGCCTCGGTGCCGAGCTTGTGCACCTGGAGGGCCTCGGCGACGATGAAGCCGACGCGCTTGCGCGGGTTCAGCGAGGCGTACGGGTCTTGGAAGATCATCATCATCTCGCGGCGGAACGGGCGCATCTCCGCGCGCGAGAGCTTCGTCAGGTCGTGGCCGCGGAAGTTGATCGAACCGCCGGTGGGCTCGAGCAGCTTCATGATGCAGCGCGCCATCGTCGACTTGCCGCAGCCGGACTCGCCGACGACACCGAGGGTCTCGCCCTCGTGCACCGCGAAGGACACGCCGTCGACCGCCTTCACCGATGCGACTTCCCTCTGGAAGATGATCCCGCGCGTGACGGGGAAGTACTTCTTGAGATCCTGGACGACGAGGAGCTCGTCGCCGGTGAGCTCGAGCTGCGTCTGGCGCAGCATCTCCTGCTCGGGCACAGACACTAGGGAGACACCGCCATCATGCCGGCGAGGAGCTTAGCGGCCTCGCGGTTCTTGGTCTCCTCGTCGAGGTGGCATGACTGGAGATGGCCCGGGTCGTCGGACACCGGAGCGAGCGCCGGGTCGACTTCCTTGCAGATCGGCATCACGTACGGGCAGCGCGGATGGAAGCGGCAGCCGGACGGCGGGCGCAACATCGACGGCGGCTGGCCCTGGATCTGCACGAGGCGCTCGACGTCGGCGTCGAGCCGCGGCAGCGAGCCCATGAGGCCCCACGTGTAGGGATGGTGCGGCTTCTTGAAGATCTGCTCGACGCCGCCCTTCTCGGCGACCTCGGCCGCGTACATGACAACGACGTCGTCGGCGATCTCCGCCACGACCCCGAGGTCGTGCGTGATCATGATCACGGCGCTACCGAACTCCTCCTGGAGCTTCTCGATCAGGGTCAGGATCTGCGCCTGGGTCGTCACGTCGAGCGCGGTCGTCGGCTCGTCGGCGATCAGCAGGTCCGGGTTGTTGATCAGCGACATCGCGATCATCACGCGCTGACGCATACCGCCGGAGAACTGGTGCGGGTAGTCGTCGAGCCGGCGCTCTGCGCGCGGGATGCCAACCGCCTTCAAGAGCTCGAGTGCCCGGGCGCGAGCCGTCTTCTTCGTGACGTCCTCGTGCAGGCGCATCGCCTCTGCGAGCTGGTCCCCGATCTTGTGCACCGGGTTCAAGCTGGTCATGGGGTCCTGGAAGATCATCGCGATCTCGTTGCCCCGGATCTCGCGCAGGCGCTTCGACGGCACCGTCAGGAGGTTCTCGCCTTTCCACATCGCAGAGCCCGTGGTCATCGCGGTCCGCTTCGGGTTCAGGCCCATGATCGTCAGGCAGGTGACGCTCTTCCCGGAGCCGGACTCGCCGACGATCCCGAGCGTCTGGCCCTTGTCGACGGTGAACGAGACGCCGTCCACGGCGCGTACGACACCGTCGTCTGTCCTGAAGTGCGTCTTCAGGTCGGTGACTTCGAGGAGTGCCACAGTTAATGGGTCTCCATGTGGCGGCTGTCCGTCACTCGGGTTCGATGACCAAGCGACGCAAGGACGCAGGGCGCGCTCGTGGCGGTGGCCACGGGCGCAACCGAGGACGCGGCATCGCGCAGGTCAGCGGACGCGAGAGGCGCCCTAGTTGCCGCATGGTGATCCATTTACGTGAGTCTAATTCGTGGGTCGATCCAGGCGTACAGGAGGTCGACGAGCAGGTTGAACGCGATGATGCAAAGGGTCGCGAAGACGACCACTCCCTGAGTCACGGGCAAGTCGAATCCCTCGATCGCCTGGATGGCGGTCTTGCCGAGCCCCGGCAGCCCGTAGACGGACTCGGTGAAGATCGCGCCCCCGAGCGCAAGGCCGATGTCCATCCCGAGCATGGTCACGACGGGAAGCAGGGCGTTCCGGAGGACGTGGGAGCGCATGACGAGCCACTCGGGCGCGCCCTTGGCGCG
Source organism: Gaiellaceae bacterium (assembly GCA_046594035.1). Lineage (GTDB taxonomy): Bacteria > Actinomycetota > Thermoleophilia > Gaiellales > Gaiellaceae > PALSA-600. The sequence continues at coordinate 2,766 of JBKJQL010000310.1, read as the reverse complement.
GGCCGTGCGCACGTAGTCGTCTCCGAGCGCCTCCATCACGTTCGCACGGATCATGCGGACGTAGAGGGCGGAGAACAGGAAGGCGAACGTCGCCCACGGAAGGATCAGGTGATACGCCCACTGGACCGGACCACCGCAGCTCCCGGATGGGTTGATCAAGTCGCAGTAGCCGGTGATCGGGAAGATGCCCGCCTTGAAGCCCAGGAAGTAGGCGAGGAGCAGGCCGATCCACACCGGGTGCGCACTGATCCCGATCAGGACGAAGACCATGGCTATTCGGTCGAGCAAGGATCGCGGTCGCAGCGCCGAGAGAATCCCGACGGGCAACGCGACCAACATCCAGAACACGGCGCCGCCGAACACCAGGGAAGCGGTGACGGGCGCGGCATTGATCACCACGTAATTGACCGAGAGGCGGTTCGTGAAGGAGCGGCCGAGGCTCGGCGTCTTGAAATGGGGTGAGAACTTGGTTGGCGCAAGTCCAGCCACCGGCATCAGGCGACCGAAGAACTTGCCGTACTGGACGTACAGCGGCCGGTCGGTGCCCAGGTAGTGCGCCGCACGCTTGATGCACTCGGCTGTCGCGCGCTGGCCGCAGGCGAGCCTCGCCGGGTCCGCGGGAATCGCGTAGAAGATCACGTAGGTGACGATCGTGACTGCGACGAACAGCACGAACGCCCAGATCAGCCGGCGGACTAGATACCTGAGCAAGACGCGGGGACTCTAACCATAAATTTGTTGAGTCGGTGTTGAGAACCGCACTTCAAAAGAGCGGCCGGGGCGCCCCGCGAACGGGGCGCCCCTTGCCGTTCCAATCAGCCGTCGGCTACTTGATGCAGATCGCAGCCAGGTCGACCGAGTAGATCGAGTTGAACGTGAAGCAGCCAACCCTCGACGACACGAGAACGCGGTCGTTGAAGTTGCTGCGGGCTGCCCACGGCGGGTTGTCCTTCATCATTCCGACATCGAGGTTGCCGTACGCCTTGTAGCGAGCGGCACCCGACATCAGAGATGCAGCCCTCATGGCCTTGTTGTACTTCGGGTCGTTGAAGTACGCCACGTTGTTGTTGTTCGCAGCGTGCAGGCTGTCGCCCGACAGGAGCACGTTGATGAAGTCGTACGGATCGGCGTAGTCGGCGATCCAACCTTCAGACGTGATGTCGAACGGCTCGCCGCGCGTGCCTTCCTTGTCGATCTGGACGGCACGAGCGAACAGGTGGGAGTTCACGTTCAGGCCGATCTGCTTCAGGTTGAACTGAACGATCTGCGCCACGAGCGGAGCAGAACCACGGTTCGAGGTGTAGTACTCGACGGTGGTCCCGTCCTTGACGCCGGACTTCCCCGCCCACTTCTTGGCGGTCGTGAGGTCCGGGCCCTTGAGCGGGTACAGGTTCGCGTCACGGAAGCCGGCCATGCCCGGGGGCAGGATCTGGTCGGTGCGCTTACCAGCGAGGTAACCACCCTGCGCGAGCATCGCCTTGCGGTCGATCGCATAGTTCACGGCCTTGGCAAGTGCAATACCGGCAGCGCCCTTGAAGAGCGGGCGGTCGTGGTTCATGGCCAGGTAGGAGACGCCGATCTGCGGCTTCACATAGAACTGGCCCTTGTTGATGCCGTACTTCTGAGCTGCTTCCGCATACGACGCGGGCGGGATACCACCGGCGGCGTAGTCGGTCGCGCCCTGCTGGGTGCGCAGGTACGTCGCGTCCAACGAGTTCCCGATCACGTAGTTGATCTGGTTCACGTTGTGCGGGCGCTTGCCCTTGTAGTTCGGGTTCTTCTTGACCGTGATCGACTTGTTCGGAACACGATCTGAGATGTAGTACGGGCCCGCGGACGCCGGGGCGAGAACGCCGTTCGGGTCGTGCGGGAGGTTGGTCGGGATGGCGCAGAAGAACGGCATTGCCATCCGGGCCAGGAAGTCCGGCGCGGCGTGCGACAGGGTGATGATCAGGTGCGAGCCCTTGACCTTCGCGCCCGAAACCGGGGACTTGTCAGAGCCGACGATGTCCGAGAAGAACGGGACAGCCGGCGACTGCATCTTCGGATCCGCGTCGCGGTCGATTGCAGCCTTGAAGTTCGCGGCAGTCACGGCGGAGCCGTCCGAGAACTTCGTGAAGCCAGCCTTCACGTTGAAGTCGTAGACCTTGCCACCCGCAGAAACCTTGGGGAAGCCAACGGCTGCCTCGGGGACGAGCTGTGCACCCTTCGGGCCATTGGCGTCCGGGTAGTTCATCAGCTTGAGGCAGGTCGCGTACTCGATCTCCCAGCCAGTCGACAGATAGTCGAGGGCGGGGTCCGTGTAGTCGACGTCCGTCGAGATGTCCACGCTCAGCGTGCCGCCAACGGCGCCGGTCTTACCCGACTTGGCAACGGCGCTGGTCGCAAACACTGCGAGCAGGGCGATAACGACAGTCACGGTTGAAAGCCAGAGCTTTCTACTCAACTGACTTGCTCCTTTCTTGGGGTTGAGCCGACGGCATGGTGGGCCCGCCGACTCAGGCGCAGAACGCATCCTCGGCACGTGTGACGAGGCGGCGGCAGTTTAGTTAGTTCTCTGTTAACTGCAACTCGGAACTGAACTGCAAATCAGATCAAGCCCGAAGAGGGGCCTGGATCCTTGCGCCTGAAAGGAAAACGCGGGTCGCGCTAGAGGCTTGATGTGGAATTGCGTGCCTGCGGGGATGGCTCAGACCAAGCAGGTCGTTCGGGTCGGGCGTAGGGCATAGCGGGGTCTACGTTCAAGCCCGAACCGGGTCGAGCTGC
>JBKJQL010000069.1:0-10933 GCA_046594035.1 Gaiellaceae bacterium | reverse complement strand
CGCAGCGTCTGAGCCACCATCCGCGGGTGCGCGGGCATTTCACATCAAGCCTCTAGCCCGAATCTGGTTCGCGCAAAGGGCGCGCGAATCAGGTTCGCGTGAGCGGCCTTCGAGGCGCTACTTTGGAGCGCATGACGAGCTTCAGCCTGCGTCAGGTGAAGCTCCGTCCGGGCGAGCAGTACCGCGACGAGCTCGAGGTCGAGCTGTCCCCGCTGAACTACGGCGGACAGCGCTACCTCCCGGTGCCGGAGCAGGTGCCGGCGGCGTTCGAGATCACGCGGGCGACCACCGGGACGGTCTTCACCCTGGCGTTCACCGTCCGCCTGCTCGGTCCCTGTTACCGCTGCCTCGACGACGCCGTCCTCGAGTTGCCGATCCGTGCGACGGAGTACCAGGACGAGCAGCCGCAGGACGAGGAGATGAAGACCGAGTACGTCGAGGAGAACATGCTCGACGTCTCGGCCTGGGCCCGCGACGCGATCGCGCTCGCGCTGCCGGAGAAGATTCTCTGCCGCCCCGACTGCGCCGGCCTGTGCGACGTGTGCGGCAAGAACCTGAACGACGAGCCGCACGTGCACGAGGAGCAGCACACCGACCCGCGCTGGGCCGCCCTCGAAGCGCTTCGCGACGAGACCAGTTAGATGATTGGCGTGCGGCGTTCCATCAGGACGACGTCGCTCCAGATGCCGCGCTTGCGCGCGAGCTTCTCGCGGACGCCGACGAGCCGGAACCCGCAAGCCGTGTGCAAGGCGATCGACGCGTCGTTCGCGGCCAGGATCCCTGCCTGCAGCGTCCAGATCTGAGCGGCGTCCGCCTCCGCGCAGAGCCGCGCCAGCAGCATCCGCCCGACCCCGCGTCCGCGTGCGCTGCGCGCGATGTAGATCGAGTTCTCCGCCACACCGCGGTAGCACGAGCGTTCGGAGTAGGGCGCGAGCGCCGCCCAGCCGATCACCTCGCCGTCGTCGCGAGCGGCGAGGCGGGGCCAGACCAGGTGGCCGCGATTCCATTCGTCCCACGTCGGAACCAGCTCCTCGAAGGTGCCGATGTCGATGCCGTCCTCGAAGATCCTCCGCACGGCGGGCCAGTCGGTCGGAAGGAGCGCGTCGATCGTCACAGCGTGATCGTACGAGTGACCGCAAGCCGTTCGAGGAAACGCCGGTCGTGCGTGACGACGACCAGGCAGCCTTCGTAGGTCTCGAGCGCGGTCTCGAGCTCCTCGATCGCCTCGAGGTCCAGGTGGTTCGTCGGCTCGTCGAGGATCAGGCAATTCACGCCGCGTGCGCTCAGGAGCGCGAGCCCGGCGCGGGTGCGCTCACCGGGAGAGAGGGATTGGACGGGCCGCTCGATGTCGTCAGGCCCGAGCGCGAACTTCGCGAGCAGCGTGCGCGCGTCGGTGATAGTCAGCCCGGAGAGCTCGGTGAAGTCCGTCAGCAGCACGCCGGAGAAGAGGTCGCGCGCCTGGGTCAGCTCGCCGAACACGACTGCTGAGCCGACGCGCCGGGCGCCGCGCGCGAGCGGCAGCTCGCCGGTGAGCGCACGGATCAGAGTCGTCTTGCCGGAGCCGTTCGGGCCGACGACCGCGAGCCGATCGCCCCAGTGCAGCTCGAGGTCGACCGGGCCGAGCGTGAACGAGCCGACCTCGACGACGGCGCCGGACAGCTCGGCGATCGTCCCAGCCGGCGGCGCAGACGCGAACTCCAGCGCGAGCCGCCACGGCTGCCAGGGCTTCTCGACCTCCTCCAGCCGCTCGAGGTGATTTTTCGCCTGGTTCACCTTGCCGCGCAGTGCGTTCGTCGCGCGCCGATCCGAGCCGCCCGTCTGCCGCGCGAGCTTTCGCTCGCCGCCAAGCTGATTCGCCTGCCGGCGGCGGTCTGCGAGCAACGTCGAGTACCGCTGCTTCTCGTCGAGGTAGTCCGCGTACGCCGCTTCATGCTGCGCCCGCGCGCGCTCGCGCGCCGCCTCGTACTCCGACCAGGTTCCGGTGTACTCGTGGATGCGACGCGTCTCCGCTTCGATCTCGACAACGCGCTTCACCGTCCGGTCGAGGAACGCGCGGTCGTGCGAGACGAGGACGACACCCGCGCTGAGCTCGCGGAGGAAGCGTTCGAGTGTCTCGAGCCCCGCGAAGTCGAGGTTGTTCGTCGGCTCGTCCAGAAGGAAGACATCGAAGCGTGCGAGGAGAATCGCCGCGAGCGCGGTGCGGGCGGCCTCGCCGCCCGAGAGGGTTGCGACCTCGCGGTCCGCGCGCCGTCCGAGACCGACGTCCGTGAGCACCGCGCCCACCCGTGCCCCGAAGTCCTCGCCGCCGAGAGCGAGGAACCGCTCGAGTGCGTCCGAGTAGGCGGTGACGAGCTCCGGCTCGTTGCCGAGCCTGTCTGCAAGCGCATCCATCTCCTGCTCCGCGACGCCGACGCCGGTCCGCCGCGCGAGGTAGTCGCGCACGGTCTCGCCGCGGCGCGCCTCCGGCTCCTGCGGCAGGTAGCCGACGGCGCCGGAGCGGAGGACCCTCCCGGAGTCGGGCTGCTCGAGGCCCGCGAGCACCTGGAGCAGGGTCGACTTGCCGATCCCGTTTGGGCCGACGATTCCGATCCGGTCACCCGGCGCGACGACCAGCGAAACGCGGTCCAGCACCTGGACGGCGGCAAAGCTTTTGGACACATCACGTGCTGACAGTGAGCCCGGCATGGGGCGGACCTCCTTACAAGTCGAAAGGCGAGAAGCGGGTTTTCGACTTAGAGATCCGTCATGGGACGAGCCCCGGAGGACTCGCGAACGATCATAGCTATGATGGCGACCGCTCATGGCTGTCCCCAAGAGGAAAACCTCCAAAGCGCGCCGCGACAAGCGCCGCGCCACGCACAAGATCGAGGCCCCGCGTGTCAACACGTGCCCCCAGTGTGGGGCGCCGAAGCGCGCGCATCGCATCTGCCCGACCTGCGGCACCTACAAGGGCCGCGAAGTCGAGCCGCTCCGCTTCGCTCCCTAAGAGGCTTGATGTGGATTGGGGTGCTTGCGGGGATGGTTCAGACCAAGCAGGTCGCACGGGGCGGGCGCAGGGCATAGCGGTGTCTACGTTCAAGCCCGACCCGGGTCGAGCTGCGCCGCATCTGAGCCACCATCCGCGAGTGCCCTTCAAATCCACATCAAGCCTCTAATGTGACGCGCGTCGCGGTCGACGCCCTCGGTGGTGACAACGCGCCGGGCGAGGTGCTCCTCGGCGCGCTCGACGCTGCCGCGGAGGGGATCGAGGTCGTCCTCTACGGCCCGGCCGGGCTCGACACGCAGGGACTGCCGCTCGTCGAGACGACCGAGGTGATCGCGATGGCAGAGAAGCCGACCGAGGCGGTGCGGTCCAAGCCGGACTCCAGCCTCGTCGCCGCCGTGCGCGGTGTCTCGGAGGGCCAGGCCGACGCCGTGGTCTCCGCCGGCAACACCGGCGCGATCCTCGCTGCCGGGCTGCTGCACCTCCGTCGCCTCCCCGGCGTGATGCGGCCCGCGATCGCGGTGCCGATCCCGACCCGGCGCGGGCCCTCCGTCCTGATCGATGCGGGCGCCAACGCAGACAACCGGCCCGAGCACCTGCACCAGTTCGCCCACATGGGCGCCGTCTTCGGTCAGGAGCTGCTCGACGTCGCGAACCCCGAAGTGCGTCTCCTCTCGATCGGCGAGGAAGAGGAGAAGGGCAACCAGCTGACGATCGAGACCCACCGGTTGCTCAGCGAGGACAGCCGGCTGAACTTCACCGGGAACGCCGAGTCCCGCGACCTGCTCCGCGGCGCAGCCGATGTCGTGGTCACCGATGGATTCACCGGCAACATCGCGCTCAAGCTTCTGGAAGGAACGATCCGAGAGCTGCTCGACGCGCTGCGCGACGAGCTGACCGCGACCGCCTACGGCAAGCTCGGCGGCTTGCTGATCCGCCCCGCCGCCCGGCGCCTTCGGGCGAGGCTCGATCCGGACACCTACGGCGGCGCCTACCTGCTCGGCCTGCGCAGCCTCGCGGTGATTGCCCACGGCAATTCGGGGCGTCAGGCGGTTGCAAACGCGATTCGCCTGGCCGCTCGCGGCGCCGACCACCGTGTGGTGGAGCGGCTTTCCGAGCGGTTGCCCGAGCGCGTCCGTGTATGATCGCGCGGCTTTTACGGCAACCATTTCCGACCCCCCCGAAACGATTGAGGTGACATGGCAGCGTCGCGTGAAGAAGTCCTCGAGCGCGTCAAGGAAGTTCTGACGGAACAGCTCGGAGTCGAAGAGGATCAGATCACCGAAGAGGCGTCGTTCCAGGACGACCTGGATGCAGACTCGCTGGACCTGGTGGAGCTCATCATGGAGCTCGAGGACCAGTTTGGGATCAAGATCTCCGACGAAGACGCCCAGAAGATCACGACCGTTGGGCAGGCCGTCGACTACGTCACCTCGCATCAGTAAGGCCCGAACGCTTCGGGAGCTGATCGACGGGCTCCCGCCCGAGCTCGCGGCGGCGGTCTTCACGCATTCGTCGTGGGCCGCCGACCGCAGTGCTTCGTACGAGCGGCTCGAGTTCCTCGGGGATTCGGTGCTCGAGTTGGCGATCGCACGCACCCTCTACGACCGCTTCCCGGACTTCTCGGAGGGGCGGATGGCGAAGGTGCGCTCGCACGTCGTCTCGCGTGCGAGCTGCGCAGTGCTCTCGCGTGAGCTCGGGCTTGGTGAGCGCATGCGCGCTGACGCGGCCGGACCACAGCTGGACGAGGTCGAGCGCCTTTCGCGCAACCGGAACGTGCTCGCCGCGCTGCTCGAAGCGGCGATCGCGGCCGTGTATCTCGAGCACGGCTTCGACGTGGTCGAGCCGGCGATCGTCGATGCTTTCAATCCCCGCATCGAGTACGCGCTGACGACGCACGTCGACCACAAGACCGAGTTGCAGGAGCAGCTCGCGCGTCTCGGCCGGGCGGTCACCTACACGGTGCTCGACGTTCAGGGGCCGCCGCACGACCGCTCGTTCACGGCCGCGGCGATGATCGACGGCGAGCTGGCGGGCCAGGGATCCGGCCGCTCGAAGAAGGACGCCGAGCAGGCTGCGGCGCAGCAGGCGCTGGCTAGCGGAGCAGGCGGCGGTGAAGCGCCTGCGTCTGCTCCGACGGCGTGACGCCGAGCTCGTCCCGCAACCGGACGCGCAGCGTTTCGTACACGCGCAACGCTTCGGCACTGTTCCCCTCGCTGTCGAGCGCCTCCATCAGGATCCGGTAGCCGGATTCCCGGTAGGGCTCCAGCCGGACCAGCTCGCGGCCCGTCCGCACCGCTGCCCCGAGCTCGGTTCCGCCGACCCCGAGTTGCTCCCGCGTAGGCCTCGAGCGAGCGAACGTGCAGCTCACCGAGCCGTCGGCGCTCCTCGTCGACCCAGGACGCGTCCTCGCCTGCGAGGAACGGTCGGCCGGCAACGAACATCTCCACCTGGGAAGGGCCCCAAGCGGCATGCGGATCGCCGAGTACAAGGGCACTCTCCGCGCGGTGGAGGGCGGCGGCCGCAGCCTCGATATCGACCCACAGCTCGTCGAGTGCGGGACGCAGCGCGTCGAGCGGAACGACACGGCGCAGTTTCGAGAGCAGCGGGGCGAGGCCGCCGTCGTGGCCCTCGGGCCATAGCGCGCCGATCAGTTCGTCGCGGGAGATCGTCCGAGCGCGGTTTGCAACGAGGAATCCGAGCAACATGCGTCCTTGACGTCCCGGAAGCTCGTCCTCGACGCGGCGACCGTCGAGCTCGAAGACGAACCGACCACAAAGCTGCACTTTCGCTTGCGCCAACTTCGCGCCAACATAGCCCCAACCATCACCTCGTACAACGAGACCAACCAGTGGCGAAGGGAGCAGCAATGTCGAAGCAGATCACATGCGAATGCGGCGTCGTGATTCGCGGCGAGACCGACGGCGAGGTGATGGGTGGCGCGTGCGATCACATGCGCGCGGATCATCCGGACCTGCTCGAGAAGGTCTCCGACGCGGACCTCCAGGGCTGGATTGAGGAGGTGTGAGGTGGCGACCACGACGTTCGACCCGGTCACCTACAAGGAGACGACGCGCTCCCAATGGCAGGACGCGGCCGAAGCATGGCACCGCTGGGACCCAGTCTTCGACCGCTGGCTCGGTCCGGCGACGGAACTGATGCTCGATCTCGCGCGCGTGCACGACGGTTCGCGCGTGCTCGACATCGCCGCGGGCTCGGGCGGGCAATCGATCGCGGCAGCGCGCCGCGGCGCGACCGTCCTTGCGACGGACATCTCATCGAACATTCTCGACGAGGCGGCGGCCGCGGCACGGGCGGCCGGCGTAGCGAGCGTCGCGACGCGCGTGATGGACGGCGAGTCGCTCGACGTCGAGCCCGGCTCGTTCGACGCGGCGATCTCGCGACTCGGCCTGATGTACCTGCCCGACAAGCAGGTCGCGCTCGCCCAGGTGGCCTCTGCACTCCGCCCCGGCGGACGCTACGCCGCGCTCGTGTTCGCAGAGCCCGACCGCAACCGCTTCTTCTCAGTGCCGATCTCGATCATTCGCACGAAGGCCGAGCTTCCGCCGCCGGCACCCGGACTACCAGGCCCGTTCTCCGCGGTCGGACTCGGGGATCTGCTCGAAACGGCGGGCTTCCTCGACGTCGAGGTACATCGCGTTGTCGCGCCGCTCCAGCTCGCAGACGCAGCCGAGTGCACGCAACTCGAACGCGAGTCCTTCGGGGCGTTGCACCAGATGCTCGCCGGCCTCTCAGAAGCAGACCGCGAGGCGACCTGGGCAGAGATCGAGGTTGCGTTGCGTGAGTTCGAAGGTCCCGGCGGCTTCGCGGGCCCCTGCGAATTGCTGGTCGGCGTGGGGACGGCGGTTCCCGCCCAATGAGCCTTCGCGGGCGGCTCGCGCCGCCCGCGACCTCTCCTTTCGGAAAGCGAAATCCGCACCGAGCAGGGACGTTTCCATCGGGGTAGGGCGGCGTCCTAGTCGCCCGATAGCCTCCCTTTCCGTGCACCTGAAAGCGATCAAGCTGCGCGGGTTCAAGTCGTTCGTCGACCCGGTCGAGATCCACCTCGAGTCGGGCGTCGCCGTCGTCGTCGGCCCGAACGGGTCCGGCAAGTCGAACGTCTCCGACTCGATCCTCTGGGCGACCGGCTCGATGAGCCCGGGCGAGCTGCGGGCCGAGAAGCCGGACGACGTCCTCTTCGCAGGCTCGACGACGGGCCGTAACCCGTCCGACTTCTGCGAGGTCGACCTGCTGTTCGACAACTCGGACAACGCGTGGCCCGACCTGCCCTACAGCGAGGTCTCCATCTCGCGGCGCCTGACGCGCGGTGGCGAGGGTCAGTACCTCGTGAACAAGACGCCCGTGCGCCGGATCGACGTCGTCGAGCTGCTCTCCGACGTCGGCCTCGGTGGCGGCCTTCGCTCCGTGATCTCGCAAGGACGCGTCGAGACCGTGCTCAACTCCAAGCCGTCCGAGCGTCGCGAGCTGATCGAGGAGGCGGCCGGTCTCGGCCGCTTCAAACGCCGCCGCCATCGCGCCGAGCTGAAGCTCGCGCGCGTCGGCATCCAGGTCGAGCGCGCGCGCGATCTCGAAGACGAGGTGAAGAAACGCCTGCGCCCGCTCGCGTTGCAGGCGACGGCTGCGGAGCGCGCCGAGAAGCTCGGCGTCGAGATCGGCCGTCTGCAGGCCGCGATCGCGACGCTCGACCTTGCGCGGCTCGGCGAACGCCGCGTCGAAACAGAGGCGCGCCGCGCGGCGACAGCGGACGAACGTCGCCTGCTCGAGGAGAAGATCAACGCACTCGTCGCCGAGCGCGAACGCGCCGAGGAAGAGCTCACGGATTCTGCCGGTGCGCGCGAGCAGGCAACCGCTGCGCTCTACCGGCTACGGAGCGGTGGTGAGCGCATCGTGCTCCGACGCGAGTCCGCTGCCTCGCTCACCGCCTCGATCCGTTCCGAGCTCGAAGCCGCGCGTTCGTACGATCCGTCTGCGTCGGTGGAGATGGAATCCGCTGCCCGCGATGCCGCGACGGCTGCGCAGGCGGCCGCCGGCGAGCGCGCGCGACTGCAGGTCGAGGCCGAAGAGCGTTGGGCGCGTGTCGCCGCGATCGAGCGGGGCACCCAGTCTTCGCTGGCCGCCGAGCTCGATGCGGTGCTACAGCGTCGCGCAGAAACGGAGTCGCACCTCACGGGTGGCAGCCGCGACGCGCTGCTTGCGTTGCGCGGCGCGACTCAGCGCCTCGCGGTGCGGCACGAGTCCGCTCAGCGGCTGCTCGCCGAGTTGCGGCTCGAGCTCGTCGAAACGCGGCAGGCGCCAGCCGGCCCGTCTCCCGCCGAGCTCGGCCGTGCGGCAGACGAAGCCGATGCGGCGGCACGCACGGCACTGCGCGAGCGTGAGGACCTCGAAGCTCGCGTTCGGCTCGCGCGCGAACGTCTGACGACGCTCGAGCAGTCACTGGCCGAGCGGGAAGGTTTGCCGCCGGCGGCGCGCGCGCTCGCCGAGGAGGGCGAGCAACTCGTGTTGCAGATGCTTCAGGTCGAGGCGGGCGCCGAGCGCTCCACGGCCGCGGCGCTCGGACATCTGGCGGCGGCGGTGCTCGCAGGAAGTCCGGAGCGCGGGCTCGAGCTCGTCGAGAAGGCACAAGCCTCCGGCCTCGGCTCCGTTCTCGTGCTCGTCGGGCGCGACCCGCGCGACCTGGTGAAGCTGCCGGTCCTCGCGCGCAACGAATTGCTCGCCTCGAAGGTGCCCGCAGTGACGAAGGAAGGGATCGGCTGGGACCCGCAGCGCGGCGAGCTCTGGTTCGCCGGCGAGACAGCGGAGGCCGTGCTGCTCGAGCTCGACGCTCGCCGGCGCGAGCTCGTGGCAGAGGTGGAGCAACTGGCGGAGCGCGCCGACCAGGCGGGGCGGACGGTTGATGAGGCAGGCGAGCGCGCACGTGCCGCCTCCGAGGCCTTCGCACCGGTCGCCCACCTGCGGAACGTGCGCCGTGCCGACCCGGCGCGGCTCGAGCGGCTGGTCGCCGGGGCCGAAAGCCTCGATGAGACCTTGAGGGTTGTGGCAGCGGCCGCCGGCCGGCTCGAAGCGCCGCTCGCCGAGCGCACAGGATTGCTCGCCGGGGAGTTGCGCGGGATCGCGACGCGCGAGGCCGAGCTCCGCCGCTCGGTCTCCGACGCGGATGCACGGGCGCTTACCGCGGAGCGCCGCGCGAACGGACGTAACGCCGAGGCCTCGGGTGAGGTCGCATCGCTCCGGATGGAAGCGGAGGATCTGTCGGAGCGCGCCGCGGAAGCCGCGAAGGCTGCCGACGACGCAGCCGAGCGTGCTCGTACTGCCGCCCGCGCCCTCGCAGCTGCCGACCCTGGCCGCACGCGGCGCCCCAGCGAGCTCGTGCTCGAGAATCTCCTGGCCGGCGCCAACCGGCTCGAGACAGCACTCGCTGTCGACGTCGATCGCTTCGAGGCGCCGGTACGCGAGCGCGCGGAAGCGCAGGCCGCACGCACGACGGAGCTCGGCGCGTCGCTCCGCACACTCGGCGCGGCGGAGGTCGAACTGCGGCAGACGTCAGCCACGGCAGGCGAGAAGCTCTCCGCGATCGACGTCGAGCTCGCGCGCACCGACGCCGAGCGGGAGGAGGCTCAGCGCCGCCTCGACGCTGCGGACTCGGAACCCGACGGTGTTGCCAACTTCGACGGCGAGAACCGCGACGAGCTCGCAGAGAAGCTCGCGCGCTACGAGAAGCGTCGTGAGCAGCTCGGCCAGGTCAACCCGCTCGCGAAGGAAGAGTACGACGCCGAGAAGGTGCGGCTCGAGGAGCTCTCCGTGCAGCGCGTCGATCTCGAGCAGAGCCTCGCCGAGCTCGAGAAGCTGCGTGACGATCTGACGAAGACGGTCGAGACGCGGTTCGCCGAGACGTTCGAGGCGGTCGAGAAGCACTTCCACGAAGTCGCAGCGACCCTGTTCCCGGGCGGCGAAGGTCGGCTGCGGCTGACCGAAGCTGACGAGGAAGGCGAGGAGGCCGGTATCGAGGTCGAGCTCCGTCCCGCCGGCAAGCGCGTCACGCGGCTCTCGCTGCTCTCGGGCGGTGAGAAGGCGCTCGGCGCGATCGCGTTCCTCTTCTCGCTGTTCCTCGCGCGGCCGAGTCCGTTCTATCTGCTCGACGAGGTCGAGGCAGCACTCGACGATACGAACATCGCCCGCTTCACCGACCTGCTGCGTACCTACGCCGATCGCGCGCAGTTCATCGTGATCACGCACCAGAAGCGCACGATGGAGGCGGCCGACGTCCTCTACGGCGTGACGATGGGCAACGACGGTGTTTCACAGATCGTCTCGCGCCGCCTGCCGCGTGACGAAGAGGTAGCCGCCACGGCATGAACGACTTCGCCTTCGTCGAACGCGCGGTCTCGCTGCTTGCATCGAAGGGAGTCGATGTGTGGGTCTTCGGAGGCTGGGGCGAAGAGCTTCGCGGGCTGATCAAGGCACGGGAGCACGTCGATGTCGATTTGCTCTATCCGGCCGAAGACTGGGGCATCGTCGACAACCTCTACCTCGACTGGGACGAGTCGAAGCGCTTCGACTGGAAGCGCGCGTTCATTCTCGAGGGGATCAGGGTCGAACTGTTCCTCGTGCAGTACGACGCGCGCGGCTGGTACACGCAGCTCGAGCGGCGGCGACACAACTGGCCGGCAAACGTGTTCTCGGGAACGGGGCGCGTGCCGGTCGCAAGCACCGCGGCGCTCGCGGGTTACCGGCACTCTTACCGCGTCGACGAACGCGACGTCGCCTAGCCCCGAGACTCTCGAACCTGGTTAAAGAGCAAACCAGGTTCGGATCTAGATCTGAACCTGGTTCGCCTTCCAACCAGGTTCAAGAGTTTCGTCTCGCCGCTAACGTGCCCCGCTCATGGCGAGAAGCTGGGGACAACTGCTGGGGGATAGCGACGCGCCCGCC
>JBKJQL010000263.1:0-8558 GCA_046594035.1 Gaiellaceae bacterium | reverse complement strand
CCGGGGCTCGACCTGCACCTGAACAGCATGCTTGGCGAAGCCGACCTGATTCGAGAGCCGCTTCGGGCAGGCGCTCGGATGGCGAGCATGATGGCCCCCACGCTCGCGTTCGCCCGGGACGGCGGACTCGAGCTCGCGCTCGGCGCCGCCGGCGGCACCCGTCTCCGCACCGCGCTTGTCGGCGTCCTCGGTGCAGTCCTGCACGAGGGCGCGGAACCGCAAGCCGCGATCGACCGGCCGCGCTTCCACCCTGCCGGCGACGTCGTGAACGCCGAACCGGGTGTCGACGCGGAGTGGCTGGCGACGCTCGAGCAGCACGGCCGCACAGTCCGGCGCTGGCCCGGGCGGCACCACTACTTCGGCGGCGTCAGCGCGCTGGGACGACTTGGTGGCGGCGCCGATCCCCGGCGAGGCGGCGCAGTCCGTTCGAGCTAGCCGGGATGGTCGTCGAAATCCAGCCCACGTACCCGCACTTCGGGCACCCGGGATTCTCGTGCACTGTTCCACCGTCGGCAGGCTTGACGTACTTCGCACCGCATTCCAGGCACCGGACACGGTCGATTTGAATCACGTTGTTGTTCGGTTCCCCCATACGACGAAAGACGCCGTTCGCAGCCCAAACTTGCGCGCTACCCGACCGGGCGGACCGCAGATCTGGTCTCGTCGACGTCCCGGGCGATCTGCTCGACGAGATCCGCCTCGCTCGCGAAGGCCCGCTCCTCCCGGAGGCGCCGCCAGAGCTCGACGACGAGCCGGTCGCCGTACAGGTCGCCAGTCCAGTCGAGCAGATAGGCCTCGATCCGCCGTTCGGTCCCACCGTAGTGCGGGTTCACCCCGATCGAGATCGCGGCGCGCCTGTCACCGACGGCGCCCGCGTAGATACCGAATTCGGGGACGAGCATCTCCGGATCGACGCGCAGGTTCGCGGTCGGAAAACCGAGCGTTCCGCCGCGATGATCCCCGCTGACGACCGTGCCATCCATTTCCAGCGGCCGGCCGAGGAGTTGGGCCGCGCCTTCGATCTCACCCGCGGCTGCGAGGAGGCGGATCTTTGTCGAGGAGATCCCCTCGACGAGCGGGACTTCACGGGCGTCGAAGCCCAGGGAGCGCAGCAGCGCGCAGTCGCCCGAGCGCTCCCGCCCGAAGCGGAACCCCGTCCCCGTGATCACGACCTCCGCGCCGATCGCTGTCAGGTAGTCCCGCGCGAAGTCCTCGGGGGAGACCGACGCCAGCTCGGGCGTGAATTCGACGACCAGCGTCTCTTCGATCCCATGCTCCGCAAGGAGCTCTAGCCGGCGTTCGAGCGTGGCGAGTAGCGAGACCCGGTTTCCGAACGCTGTCCGCGGGTGCGGATGGAACGTGACCACCGTCGGGGTGCTGCCGGCGTCCGCCGCGGCGCGGATCACCGCCTGGTGGCCGAAATGGACCCCGTCGAACGTCCCGATCGCGACCGCACGCGATTTCCGCCCGAGCTCACCGGGGCTCCGCGCGACCTTCACCGTGCCGCTTTCAAGCCGCGCTCCCGTTGCCGACAGGAGCCTCGAGCGCGAGCACGCCGGCGCGCACCGCAGCGGGCACCCGCTCCAGCGCCTCGGCAGGCAGACGGGCGAGGGCGTCTGCGACCGGCTGCAGCGTCGCGTCGTCGACCGGTCCGGCCTCGTCGATCGAGAACGGGCCGACGGCGGTGCGGCGCAACGTCGTGCAGTGGCCGCCGAGTGCCTGCGCGATCGAGCGCACGTACGTTCCGGAGTTGACGTGCAGCTCGATCCGCACAGCGCGAACAGCGGTGGGGTCGCCGCTATACGCAATGACGTCGAGCGCGTGTACCAGCGAGCGCCTCAGGGGCATCTCGACCTCGACACCCCGGCGGGCCAGCTTGTAGGCGCGCCCACCGCCGATCTTGACCGCGGAAGCCGCGGGAATCGGCAGTTCGATCTCACCGCGGAGGCGCTCGAGTGCGTCGTCCAACTCTGCGCGTGACGGCGGCGCGTGCTGCTCGACGACGTCCCCTTCCGGGTCCCCGGTCGAGGTGGTCGACGTCAGATCGACGTCGGTGACGTAGCGCTTGTCGAGTCCCACGAAGCATGGTGCCAATCTAGTTGCCGCACCGGACAACAGGACAAGTAGGCCCGTGGCGAATGGATCCAGCGTCCCCGCATGACCGGTCCGCGCACGTGTCCGCCGGCGAAGCGCCGCGACGACGCCGAAGGAGGAAGGACCGGCAGGCTTGTCGACCAGCGCGATCCCGACGGGGTTAAGCGCCTTCGGTACCGGCACGGCCTGGGACGAGCGCGAACTCGCGTCGGAGGAACTCGGTGATCTCCTCGATCGACCGCTCGGACGAGAAGCCTGCGGCCTGACGATGGCCCCCGCCCCCCTCCTTGCGCGCGATCGCCGAGACATCGACCTCGTCGTGACTCGAGCGCAGCGAGATGCGCCGTGCAGGGCCTTCGTTGCGTGGCGGCTCACGAATGAGCGCGACCATCTCCGACCCTTCGACGGCGCGCAGCGAGTCGATGATGCCTTCGGAGTACGGCTCCTCTGCGCCGACGTCGCCGAAGTCCTCTTTGACGAGGTACGAGACCACCAACCCGCCGCCTTCGAAGAGCTGCGCGCGCTCGAGCGCGCGTGCGAGCAGCTTCAGCTTCGCGAACTGCACGGTCTCGTAGACGTGCTGGAAGATCCCGTGCACGTCCGCGCCCGCTTCGACGAGCTCGGCCGCCAGCCGCAGCGCTTTCGGGGTGGTGTTCGAGTACTGGAAACGCCCGGTATCGGTCACGAGCCCGACGTAAAGCGCGGCTGCAATCTCGGGGGTGAGCGCGACGTCGAGCTCGCGGAAGATATCGCGCACGATCTCCGATGTGGACGACGCCTCGGCGACGATCAGGTTCACGCTGCCGAACTTCGAGTTGTCGTGATGGTGATCGACGTTCACCACGAGCTTTGCGCCATCGACACCGGTATCCGTCTCGCCGATTCGCCGTTCGTTCGCACAATCGACTGCGAGCAGCACGCGCTCCCCGAGATCAGCCGGCAGTTCGCGGTGTACGTCGCGGAGATCGAGGAACCGGTACTCCGCGGGAGTGGGCGCGCTGCCTGCCAGGTACATCACGATGTCTTTCCCCAGCGCGCGCAGCCCGAGGGCCGTACCGAGCATCGAGCCGAGCGCATCGCCGTCGGGGTTCTCGTGCGTGACCACGACGAAGCGGCCGTTCGCGCGAATCGCGTCGGCCACCTCGCTCACGTCGACCCCGCTGCGCTCAGCGTTCTGCATCGCGCGCATCCTCGTCCGGTGCGGTCGCTTCGGGAAGATCCGCGGGAAGATCCGCGAGCACGTCCTCGATCAGTTTCGTCATGCGCACGCCCCGCTCGACCGAGTCGTCATAGGTGAACGTCAACATCGGAGTCCGCCGCAGACTGAGCTGACGGCCGAGCTTCGCCTGCAGAACGCCGCGTGCGGAATCGAGTCCCTTGAGCGTTGCCGCGCGCTTCTTCTCGTTGCCGAAGACCGAGATGAAGATGCGCGCCTCCCCCAGGTCGGGCGTCACGTGCACACCGGTCACGGTCACCATCCCGATCCGCGGGTCCTTGAGCTCGCCGAGACCCTCCGCGACGACGGCACGGACGGACTCGTTGACTCTGCGCATGCGTGCGGACACGAGCCGGACCCTAGTCGTCCGCGGAGACAAGGAGACGGTCGCACCGCACAAGCACCCAGTCCCCGGAGGCGAGCCAGCGCTCCGCCCCGGCGGCCAACTCCTCCGCCTCGTGCGCCGAGCGGGAGACGCAGGCGACGCTGAGCGTGGCCCGCTGCCAGAGATCGTGGTGGTCGACCTCGGCGACGGCGGCGCCGAATCGGTTGCGCAGGTTGTCCTTCGCGGAGCGCACGAAGTGGCGCTTCCCTTTCAGGGACGCTGCTTCCGGAAAGTGGAGCTCGACGGTGAGAATCGCGACGAAGCCGGAGCCCAAGGCTAGAGGCCTAAGAGGCTGAGTCGCCGCCCGGTGCTTCGTCGAGTGACGTCCGCTCGATCTCCCGCGTCTCGAAGACCTCGAGGACGTCGCCCTCGCGGAGATCGTTGAATCCGTCGAGCAGGATCCCGCACTCGAATCCCTCGGTCACCTCACGCACGTCGTCCTTGAAGCGCTTCAGCGCGGCGACGCTCGTCTCGTGGATGCGTGTCCCCTCGCGGAAGAGGCGCACGCTCGAGTTGCGGCGGACGAGCCCGCTCGTGACCATGCAGCCGGCGATCGTGCCGAGCCGGGAGACCTTGAAGAGCGCGCGAACCTCGACCTCACCGATGATCGCCTCGGTCTCGACCGGGGTGAGCATGCCGACGAGCGCCTGCTCGATCTCCTCGGTCAACTGGTAGATCACGCGGTAGAGGCGGATCTCGACCCCGGCGCGCTCGGCAGCCGCACGAACCTCGGCGGAGGGCCGCACGTTGAAGCCGACAACCATGCCGGTCGAAGCCGCAGCGAGGTTGACGTCGTTCTCGGTGATGCCACCGACGCCCGTATGGATGACGTTGACGCGGACCTCGTCGTGCTGAATCTTTCCGAGCTCGGAGACGATCGCCTCGACGGAGCCCTGCACGTCGCCCTTGATCACGATGTTGAGGTCCTGCACGCCCCCGGCCTGCATCTGCTCGAAGAGCTTGTCGAGCGAGACGCCGCTGCCGCGGGCCTGCTTCGCCATCGCCTCGCGGCGTAGACGCTCACCGCGCTGTTGCGCGAGCTCGCGGGCACGACGCTCGTTCTCCACGACGCGACCGAGCTCGCCCGCGGGCGGCGGCTTGTCGAAACCGAGGATCTCGACGGGCTCGCCCGGCCCTGCAGCCTCGACCCGCTCGCCGAGGTAGTCGTAGAGCGCTCGTACGCGGCCCCATGCATCGCCGGCGACGATCGCGTCGCCGACCTTGATCGTTCCGCGGTGAATCAGCATCGTCGCGGCGGGGCCGCGGCCGACGTCGAGGCGCGATTCGATGATCGGGCCGGATGCTTCGACGTTCGCATTCGCGCGCAGGTCGAGCTCTGCGTCGGCGACGAGCAGGATCCGCTCGAGCAGATCGTCGAGGTTCTCGCCGGCCTTGGCGGAGACGCGCGCGACCTGAACGTCGCCGCCCCACTCTTCCGGCTGCAGGCCTTCATTTGCCAGCTCGGCGAGCACCTTGTCGGGATTGGCCCCCGGAAGGTCGATCTTGTTGACCGCGACGACGATCGGCACCTCGGCCGCGCGCGCGTGCGAGATCGATTCCTTGGTCTGCGGCATGACACCGTCGTCAGCTGCAACGACGAGCACCGCGATGTCGGTGACCTTCGCGCCGCGGGCGCGCATGGCGGTGAAGGCCTCGTGGCCCGGCGTGTCGAGGAAGGTGATCCGGCGACCGTTGTGGTCTGCCTGGTAGGCACCGATGTGCTGCGTGATGCCGCCGGCCTCCGTCGTGACGACGGACGTCTTGCGGATCGCGTCGAGCAGCGTCGTCTTGCCGTGGTCGACGTGGCCCATGATCGTGACGACCGGCGGGCGCGCGGTCAGCGTGTCCTCCGCGTCTTCGAAGACCTCGGTCTCGATGTCGTCGTCGTCGGCGTGCTTGATCGTCACTTCACGCTCGAGCTCGGCCGCGATCAGCTGCACCTCGTCGTCGTTCAGCGACTGCGTCGCTGTCTTCATCGTCCCGAGGTTCATCAGGAGCTTGATGATCTGCGGCATCGCGACACCGAGCGCCTGCGAGAAGTCGCGCAGCGTCACGCCCGACTCGACGGTCACCGGTCCGGTCGGTGCGATGACCTCGCGCGGGGCCCTGGGGCCGCGATCTGCGGGACGGTCGCCGGGGCGCTGGCGCTGTCCCTGGCCGGGACGGCCGCCGCCCTGATCGATCACGACACGACGGCGGCCCTTGGGGCCGCCCGCGCGGGGTCTGATCGGTCTATTTGGCTTGCCGTTGGCCATTGGTCAGCTTCCAGTGTAGAGACGGGCGAGATCGGGGTCGATACTGAGGTTCATCCGGAGGATCCGGTGGAAGGCGTTCCGTGACGCTGCGCGCTCGAAGCACTGCGGGCGAGGGCACGTGTACGAGCCCCGGCCCGCACCGGCGCCCGGAACGAGCCGGCCGGCCTCCGCGTGGAAACGCTGCAACTCATCCTGGGGCGCCTTGCGGCCGCAGCCGGCGCACGTGCGCATCGGCTGCGCTACGTGGTCTCCTTCGCGTCGTCCGCCGCTGCGGCCTCGATCGGAACGCCGCCGAGCGGATCGTCCTCGACGTGCTGGTGATGAACGTGCGCGGAACCGCTCTCCAACGTCTCGTCCTCACCGGGCACCGGTGCATCGCCCGGGCCGGCCGCGAACTCCTCCGGCTCGGCGTCCGGGAAGGCAGCGCCGTCCTCGGTCACGGCCTCGGGCTCGGCGGTGTCGGACAGCGCCTCGAGCTCGGGGTCGGACTCGGTGAGGATCGGGTTGGCCTCGTCGTCCGGCTCGTGGAGCGCGAGCTCCTGGTGTGCCGGGACGCCGCAATATTTCGAGCCGGCGAGCGACCCGTTCGGGCAACGCTTGCCGTTCGACAGTACTGCTGCGCAACGGCCCGAGATGTCGTTCTCGTCGCCGGGCTCGCCGCCGCCGAAGGCTGCGTCGGCCTCCTGTTGCGCGAACTCGGAGTCGGAGGTGATGTCGATCTTCCAGCCGGTGAGGCGGGCGGCGAGGCGGGCGTTCATGCCTTCCTTGCCGATCGCCAGCGCGAGCTGGTCATCGGGGACGACAACGGTCGCTTCCTTGCCCTCGTCGTCGAGGTAGACCTCGCGGACACGGGCCGGCGACAGCGCCTTCGCGACGAAGCGTGCAGGCTCGTTGTTCCACGGGATGATGTCGATCTTCTCGCCGCGGAGCTCCGAGACGACCATGCGGACACGTGAACCGCGTGGCCCGACGCACGCGCCGACGGGGTCGACGCCCTGGGCGTGCGACTCGACGGCGATCTTCGAGCGGTAGCCAGGCTCGCGCGCGACGCCGCGGATCTCGACGAGCCCGTCGGCGATCTCGGGCACTTCGAGCTCGAACAGCGTCTTGATCAGTTCGGGATCGCGGCGGGAGAGGATGACCTGCGGGCCCTTCGTGCCCGTGCGCACCTCGCGAATGACTGCCTTGATGCGCGAGCCCTGCTCGTAGCGCTCGCCGTCAACCTGCTCGGGGCCGGGCAACAGGGCCTCGACCTTGCCGAGGTCGACCAGGATGTTCCGGCGGTCGCCGGTCTGTTGGACGATGCCGGTGACGACTTCGCCGACGCGGTCGATGTACTCGTCGTACATCATTTCGCGCTCCGCCTCGCGGATCCGCTGCAGAATGACCTGCTTCGCGGTCTGCGCGGCGATGCGGCCGAAGTTGTCCGGCGTCACGTCCTGCCGGTTGACCTCGCTGTCCGGGACCTGCGTCCAGTCGATCTCGAGATCGTCGTCGGAGAGCAGCGTGTGGTTCTTCTCGCCCGTCTCCTCCTCGATGCGCTCGAGGTCGTCGAGGGCGCGCTCGCGCGCCTCTTCGAGCAGGCGCACTTCGAGGTCTTCAGGGATCTCGATCGCGAACACGCGGAAGTCGCCCTTGTCGTCGAGGACGACGGTTGCATGCCGGGACGCGCCCGGCGTCTTCTTGTACGCCGCAAGCAGCGCGTCTTCGAGCGCAGCGACGAGCGTCCCGCTCTCGATGCCCTTCTCGCGCTCGATCTCGCGAACGGCGTCAACGATCTCCTGGCTCATCCCTTCGTCCCTTCATCAATCAGATTGGCCCGCACGATGCTGTCGTACGAGATCTCCACCGGGGTGCGTTCCTTTGAATCCGTTCCGTTCTGGATCTGCACGGTTTTCTCGCCGGCGGAGACGACTTCGCCGCGTGCGCGGCCTGTCTCGGTCTTCACCTGCACGGTCTGCCCGACCGCACGCTCAAAATGCTGCTTCGTTCTCAGTGGACGTTCGAATCCTGGTGACGAGACTTCGACGCTGTAGGTGTCGAGGTAGTTCCGAAGAGCCTCCGTCACCCGTACACACAATGCATGGTCGACGCCCTCCGCGTGGTCGACGAACACACAAAACCGTTCCTTGCCCGTCAGCTCGAGAGCGAGCACTTCCACACCTGGTACCGCGGCCCCGACGAGGCGCGCTACTTCACGCTGAAGCTGTTGTTCCTTCTGGAGCTGAGCCGATGCCACGAACTACCCCCATCAACAAAAATGGGCGCCGCGCGCCCATCTCGAACCCACCGAAATGCTGGGTGCAGGGTACCAGAATGGGCACTATTCCAGGATGATCGTGACCGGTCCGTCATTCACCAGCTCGACCGCCATCCGTGCTCCGAAGACACCGGTTGCAACCTCGACGCCAAGCGTGCGCAACACGTCCACGAAGCGCTCGTAGAGCGGCTCGGCGACTTCCGGCCGCGCTGCGCTCGAGAAACTCGGCCGGTTGCCCCTCGTCGTGTCGGCCAGCAGCGTGAACTGGCTCACGACCAGGGCTGCCCCGCGGGTGTCGAGCAGCGAGCGGTCGAACTTCCCCTCGTCGTTCTCGAAGATCCGCAGGCG
>JBKJQL010000037.1:0-8682 GCA_046594035.1 Gaiellaceae bacterium | reverse complement strand
GGTCGCCACGCGGCGCCTCAACCCAGTCGCGCTGTTGACCGCGCCGTTCGGCGGGACCTGCGGGGTGTGGCGGCATAGGGTCGACATCCTCGAGCGCGACGGACAGCCCGTCGGGCGATTCCCGGCCGGGTCAGCCGAACAGGCTGCTCAGCTCGCCGCTGCCTTCAACGAGCATGAGCAGGCCGCGTAGTCGTGGCGCGTGCGCGCTTCGACGTCGCCGTGATCGGCGCGGGCATGGGCGGCTGGGCCGGCGTCCGTGCCGCTCGCAGCCGCGGCAAGCGGGTCGCGCTGTTCGAGCGCGGCCTGGTCGGCGGTACCTGAATCACACGCGGGTGTATCCCGACAAAGGCTCTGGTCAGAGCTGCGGAGATCGCTGAGGACGTACGCCGGGCCGATGAGTTCGGGATCAGGGTCGGCTCAGTCGAGGTCGACTTCGCCGCCGTGATGGCGCGTGTCCGTCAGGTGATCGACGACGGCGTCTCGTTCTATGAGCATCAGCTCGACAAGGACGACGGTGTCACTCTCTTCCGCGGGCATGCACGCTTTGTCAGCGAGCATGCGATCGAGTGCAACGGCGAGCAGGTCGAATTCGAGCAGGCGCTGATCGCGGCCGGCGCGCGACCGCGGATCCCGACAATCCCAGGCCTCGACGGTGTGCCGTACGTGACGAGCGACGATTTGCTCCAGGCGACCGAACTGCCGGAGCACCTCGTCTGCCTCGGTGCCGGTGCGGTGGCGCTCGAGTTCGCCCAAATCTACCGCCGGCTCGGCGCGCAGGTGACAGTCGTTCAGCGCGGAGCGCGGATCGCGAGTCTCGAGGAACCGGAGCTGTCCGGGTTGCTCCGCCGCTACCTCGAGGAAGAGGGCATCGCCGTGATCACTGAGGCGGCGGTCGAGCGGGCCGAGACGGATGGCGGGCGCCCGGTGCTCCTGCTCGCGGACGGCCGTCGCATCACCGGCGACACGCTGCTCGTCGGCATCGGCCGGGTGCCGGTCGTCGACGGGTTCGGCCTTGCAGAGATCGGGATCGACACGCGCCCGACCGGGGTCGTGGTCGACCAACGCCTGCGCTCGACGCTGCCGCACGTCTATGCGATCGGCGACGCGATCGGCGGTTGGATGTTCACCCACGTCGCCACCTACGAGGCGCCGATCGCCATCGCGAACATGCTCGACGGCGCCGGAATCAAGCCGGACTACCGAGTGATTCCGCGGGCGCTCGGAGACCGGCGTGGGCGCGTCAAGTTCGTGCTCGACGAGCGGAGCGGTGAGATCCTCGGCGCACACATCCTCTCCCGCCACGGCGCCGACCTCCTCCCCGGCGCAATGGTTGCGATGCACGCGGACGGCCGAACACTCGCGCCCCTGCTCGCGACGATCCACCCGCACCCGACGCTCAGCGAGGCGGTGAAGATCGCGGCCCGCGACGGCTGACCGGCGGTTGGCGCGCCGCCAGCAAGCCGAGGTTCGAGACGACGAACGGCACGACGAAGTTGAACGGCACCTTCGCGGCCAGGACGCCACTGATGTGCCCTGCGGTGAGCGCGTCGCCCTCGTTGATGGCGGTCAGCACGACGCCGACAACGAGGGCGATCCTCATCGTCGCTTTCAGGTTCTCCGGCCGAGCGCAGAACAGACAGCGATCCACGGCCGCCGCAACTCTGCCGAGGTCTGCGGCGTCCGTCATGGTGGGCTATGGCGGTCGATGTCTGCGGCCGCATTGATCAGGCCGACATGGCTGAACGCTTGCGGGAAGTTGCCGAGCAGCTCGCCGCTCACCGGGTCGATCTCCTCCGCCAACAGTCCAAGATCGTTCGCATAGCCGACGACCCGCTCGAACAGCACCTCGGCCCGTTCGAGCTCGCCGGCGCGGGCGAGCGCACTTGCAAGCCAGAACGAACCGATCACGAACGTTCCCTCGTCACCGTCGAGGCCGTCATCGGAGCGGTAACGCAGCAGCAAGCCGTCTTGCATCAGCTCGCGTTCGAGCGCGTCGATCGTCGAGCGGACTCGTTCGTCGGTCGCGGGCAGGAAGCCGGTCAGAGGGATCAGAAGCGCGGAGGCGTCGAGGTCGTCGACGCCGAAGGCCTGCGTGAACGCGCGTTTGCTGTCGCTGAAGCCGCGAGTGAGGATCGCTTCGCGTACTCGTTCGCGCTCGACCTGCCAGCGTTTCACTCGGTCGCCCGCGCCGATCCGCGACCCGAGCCGGACCGCTCGGTCGAGGGCGACCCAGCAGTAGACCTTGCCGGAGAGGTAGTGCTGCGGCCCGGAGCGCGCCTCCCAGATCCCGGATCCGCGCTGCTCCCAGCGGTCGGCTGCGGCGTCGGCGAGATCGCAGAGGAAGTGCGACACGAGTTCGTCGGGTTCGCCCAGGTGATCGATGTAGCGGCAGTAGGCGTCGAGGAACTCGCCGTAGACGTCGAGCTGCGTCTGGTTCCAGGCACCGTTTCCGACACGCACAGGTGCGCTGCCACGGTGGCCGCGCAGGTGTGGAAGTTCGCGTTCGGCGAGGTCCCGCTCGCCTGCGATCCCGTACATGATCTGCAGCGGCTTCTCGCCGTGGACGTGCCCGCCGGCGGCGCCGACCATCCAGTCGACGAACGCTTCGATCTCGTCTGAGCAGGTGCCGGTCCAGAGCGCGTCGAGCGTCAGGCTTGCGTCGCGGATCCAGCTGAAGCGGTAGTCCCAGTTGCGGGCGCCGCCGATTGCCTCCGGCAGCGATGTCGTCGGCGCGGCGACGATCGCGCCGGTCGGCCGGTAGGTGAGTCCCTTCAAGACACGCGAGGAGAGCCGGATCAGCTCACGGTGCGGCCCCTGGTAAATGTCATGATCGGCCTCCCACGACCGCCAGCCGGCGACGGTGTCGTCGATCCGGCCCCCCACCTCGTCGGAGCGAGTCGCCTGCGGCTCGGGATGCTCGGCCGGCGCCCAGCGGAACGCAAAGCCTTGGCGCTCCCCGACCGCGACCACGAAGCGCGCGCGCACGGCCGAATCACGCACCTCGAGCGGCGGGTCGGCGCTGAGCGCGAACCGGTCGGGACCGCCGACCGAGAGAGCGCCGCCGTCGCGGAGATTGAACAACGGCCGTCCGAGCCCGTATTCCGGCCGCGGCGCCAGCGTGAGTTCAAACTCCATTCGCCCCGCGAGCCCTTCCACCAACCGGGCGAGTTCGTGGGGTGCGTCGAGACCGAGCGCGTGTCCGCGCTGGCCTTGGGCGAAGAGCATCGCGTCGGTCAGACGGGCGGTTCCACCGGCGCCGGTGAAGGTGGTTTCGATCACGAGCGTGCCCGGGACGTACCGGCGTGAGCTCTCGAAGTGGCCGGCGGGCCGGATCGACCAGTGACCTGCGTCCGGGTCGAGGATCCGTGCGAAGACGGAACGACTGTCGTAGCGGGGCAGGCAGAGCCAGTCGATCGAGCTGTCCGTCCCTACGAGTGCGGCGGAGTTGCAGTCGGCGAGCAGGCCGTAGGCAGAGATCGGAAGCGTCATGTGAGACCTATCCGATGCTCTCACGGCGCAGCGGGATTCGCGGAAACGCAACCGCGGCAGAACGCATCGAACTCGCCGTCTACGAGCAGAGGAGACTTGATGGCTGTCACACCGGTGCGCAAGGTCGACCGGGACGAGGTGTTCCTGGAGCTGACACGGTCGATCTGTCCGGTTTGCAAGCGGGTGATCGACGCCGAAATCAATGCCCGCGACAACCGCGTGATCATGCGCAAACGGTGTCCCGAGCACGGTCTCTTCGAGGCGCTCGTCTATTCGGATGCGGATCTCTATCTTGCACAGCAGCGCTACAACAAGCCGGGCACGATCCCGCTCGAGTTCCAGACCGAGGTCAAGGACGGCTGCCCCCTCGACTGCGGCATGTGCCCGGAGCACAAACAGCACTCATGTCTCGGCATCATCGAAGTCAACACCTCCTGCAACCTCGACTGCCCGATCTGCTTCGCCGACTCGGGCCACCACGGTCCCGCCGACGGGTACTCGCTGACACTCGAACAGGTCGACTTCATGCTCGACTGCTTCATCGCCGCCGAAGGCGAGCCGGAGGTGGTGCAATTCTCCGGCGGCGAGCCGACGATCCATCCGCAGATCCTCGAGTTCGTCGCGCTCGCGCAGGCGAAGGGGATCCGTTCGGTGATGCTGAACACGAATGGGATCCGGCTTGCGCGCGACCGCCGCTTCGGCGAGGAGCTCGCGAAGCTGAAGCCACACCTCTACTTCCAGTTCGACGGGTTCGAGCGGGAGACGCATCTCGCGATCCGCGGCAAGGACCTCCGCGCCGACAAGCAGCGTGGTCTCGACCGTGCCGCCGAGCTCGGGCTGACGGTGACGCTCGTCGCGGCGATCGAGCAGGGCGTCAACGAGCACGAGGTCGGGGAGATCGTCCGCTTCGGCGTGCGGCACCCTGCTGTCCGCTCGATCGCGTTCCAGCCGGTCACCCACTCGGGTCGCCACATCGAGTTCGACCCCCTGCAGCGGCTGACAAACGCCGACGTGATGAAGCTCGTCGCCGCACAGGTGCCGGAGTGGTTTGCGCTCGAGGACTTCGTGCCGGTGCCCTGCTGCTTCCCGACCTGTCGTTCGATGAGCTACGCCTTCGTCGACGGCGACACCGTCGTCCCGTTCACGCGGCTGCTCGAGATCGACGACTACCTCGATTACCTGTCGAACCGCGTCGTCCCGGACTACGACGTTCGGCACGCGCTCGAGCAGATGTTCTCCTCGTCGGCGACACCCGGCGCGGAGAAGGCGCTCCTCGCCTGCGAGAGCTGCGGCATCGACCTCCCGGCCGAGCTCGCGCACCTCGAGGACAAGGTGTTCATGCTGATCGTCCAGGACTTCCAGGATCCGTACACGCTGAACGTGCGGCAGCTGATGAAGTGCTGCGTCGCCGAGATCGTCCCGGACGGGCGGCTGATCCCGTTTTGCGCCTACAACTCGGTCGGCTACCGCGAGCAAGTGCGCGCCCAGATGAGCGGTGCCGAGATTGCGCCGGTCGTTCCCAACGCACGGCCGCTACAGCCGCTGCTCGAGCCGACGCGCTTCGGATCGAAGACCGTGAGCGAATGACGCTCGCAACCGACGAGATCAAGAGCTGTTGCGCAGCCGCCTACGGCAGTCCCGCCGCCCGCATCCTGCTCGGCGCGAGCTTCCATCCCGGCGGCGTCGGCCTCACCCGGCAACTGATTCGCCCGCTGAGTCTCGATGAGCGGTCGGTCGCCGTCGATGTGGCGTGCGGACCGGGAACAAGCGCGCTCGAGCTCGCGCGGGAAACCGGCTGCGCGGTCATCGGCATCGACCTCTCCCCGGCGAATGTCGCCGAAGCGCAGCGGGCCGCTGACGCAGCCGGGCTCGCCAAGCAGATCTCGTTCCTGGTCGGTGATGCGGAGGCTCTGCCGCTCGAAGACGGAAGCGTCGACGGCGCACTTTGTGAGTGTGCGCTGTGTACGTTCCCGGACAAACGCACGGCGGTGCGCGAGCTCGCCCGTGTGCTGAAGCCCGGAGCACGGCTCGCGCTCTCCGACATGACCGCCGACATCGCGCGTTTGCCCGACGAGCTTTGCACCGTGCAGGCATGGGTCGCATGCATCGCCGACGCCCGCCCGCTCGACGAGATCGCCGAACTGCTCGGCGACGAAGGATTCGCCGTCGAGTCAGTCGACCGGCACGACGACGCGCTCGTTGAGCTCCTCGACCGCGTCGCGGCGCGGCTGAAGGTGCTCGCGATGACCGCGGCCTTGAATCCCGGCGACCTGGAGCGCGGCTCGGACCTCGCGGCGCTCGCGCGGAACGCGGTCACTGCTGGGACGCTCGGCTACGGCTCCCTGATCGCCTCGCGCCGGTGATCGCATTCAAACCGGCCTTCCCCGGCACCGGCTGAGGACGGATGCTCTTCGGGGTCCCAGCAGAGATCGGCTACCTCGGCGTCTTTCTGCTCGTCGCCGGCGAGACGGCCGGTGTGCTCGTGCCGGGCGAGACGGCACTGATCGTCGCAGGAGCGCTCGCGAGCCGTGGTGACCTTTCGCTCCCGCTCGTCATTGCCAGCGGTGCAGCGGGTGCGATCGTCGGAGACAACATCGGTTTCCTCGTCGGTGGACGGGGATTGCGCTGGCTACTGACAACCGGCGGCCGCTGGCCGCGCGAGCGCGCGTGGCTTGTCGGCGAGGGTGAGCGATTCTTCGCCCGCCACGGACCGAAAGCGGTCCTCCTGGCACGCTGGCTTCCGGGGCTGAGGCTCTTCGGCGCCTGGTTCGCCGGCGGCTCGGGCATGCGCTGGCGCGTGTTCGCGTTCTGGAACGTCGTCGGAGGCATCGCCTGGTCGACCTCCGTCGGAGGGGGCGCCTATCTGCTCGGACGGGCCGCGGCCTGGGCGTTCGGCCTCGCCGGGCTGGTGCTCGGCACGCTGCTCGTCGTGGTGCTCGGGGCAGCGATCGCGCGCCGCAGGTTCCGCCAGGATTCGGTTCGTCAGCCGCCCGGGCCTTGATGCTCGGCGCGGATCGTGCGGCCGACCGCTTCAGCGAGCGCCGGGTTCGGGCTGAGCTCCGGCTCGAGGGCACCGAGGTTCTGGAGGCCGCGGATCGTCGTCTGAAGCGCCTTCCAGACCGCGCGGCAGTGCCGACAGATCACGAGATGGCGCTTGACGCGCCCGCGACGGCGCGGGTCGAGCTCGCCGTCGGCGAGATCGGACAGCGCCTCCCGCGTCTCCACGCAGCTTGCAACCATCGGGATCGTCATTTTCATCGTCATGCCAGCTTAGATGCGTCCGAACGTCAGGTCGATGTACGGTCAGCCGACGTGGCCGCCACCGACGAGCGCGATCTGCTCCTCCGAGCGCAGGCCGGAGACCTGGCCGCGTTCGAGGATTTCGTGCGCCTGTTCGAACGGCGGATCCGCGCATTGCTCTCGCGGTTTCTGCGCGACGACCGCGACATCGACGAGGCGGCGCAGGACACCTTCGTCCAGGCCTGGCGACATCTCGACCGTTTCCGCGGCGACTCGGCGCCCTTCACGTGGCTGTACCGGATCGCCGTGAACGAGGCGCTGCAGCGCGCCAGGCGAAAGAAGCTCGACACGCAGACGCTGGACGACGGTCTCGCCGACGTGCTCGACAGCGCCGTCGACCCGTCGGTGTCGCGCTTCGTCGCGCCCGATGTCGCGGCCGAGGATCGCGAGGTACAGGAGTTCCTGGCGGAGCGGCTTGCCTTGTTGCCGCTCGATTTCCGAGCGCCGCTTGTTCTGCGTGACCTCGAAGGCTGGTCGAATCAGGAGGTTGCCGACCTGCTCGACTTGTCGGTGTCGGCCGCGAAAAGCCGCATCCACCGGGCGCGGATGAAGATCCGGCAGGATCTCGAGGTGTGGCTGGCCGAGCGCGGCCCGTCGTGAATGCAACGATCGTCGGCGTCACGGCATCGGACGTTCGGATGCCGAGCTACGACATCGCCGTGATCGGCGGCGGCACCGCCGGGATGACGGCTGCGCTGGCCGCGAGCTCGCGCGGCAAGCGCGTCGTGCTCGTCGAGCGTGATCCGCGGCTTGGCGGCGACTGCACGTTCTACGGCTGCGTTCCGTCGAAGGCGCTGATCGAGCTCGCAAAGCTTGCCCATGACACGCGCCAGGCCGCCGCCGCCGGTGTTTTCGATCGCGCGCCGGCGCTCGACTTTGCCGCTGTTCAGCGTGAAAGCGCCCGGATCGTCGAAGAGATCTCCCACGACGAGCGCGACGAGCGCTTCACCGATGCAGGCATCGATGTGCTGCACGGCAAAGCACGGTTCAGTTCGCAGACGTCGCTCGAGGTCGACGGAGCAGCGGTCACTGCGGCCGCGTTCGTGATTGCGACCGGCAGTGAGCCGGCTGTCCCGCCGATCGAAGGTCTAGAGTCGGTGCCCTACCTGACGAACCGCACGGTCTTCGCGCTGACCGAGCTCCCGCGGCGGCTCGTTGTCCTCGGTGGGGGTGCGATCGGGCTCGAGCTCGCGCAGGCGTTCCGGCGCTTCGGCAGTGAGGTCGTGGTCGTCGAGCAGCTCGGTCAGCTGCTCGTGCGCGACGAGCCGGCGGCAGGCGCGCTTGTGGCCGATGTCCTTGTCGGCGAAGGAGTCGATCTGCGCCTGGGGGCAAAGGTGGTCTCGGCGCGCCAGGACGGCAGCGATGTCGTGCTGATACTCGAAGAGGGTGAGGTACGTGGCGACGCATTGCTTGTTGCAGCCGGGAGACGCGCCAACATCGAGGGGCTCGACCTCGATCTGCTCGGCGTCACGTTCGAGCGCGGATATATCGCGATCGACGAGCATGGCCGAACCAGTCTGGAGAACGTCTACGCCGCAGGCGACGTCACCGGAGGTCTGCAGTTCACCCACGTCGCAGCCCACGAAGGGCGCGTCGCCGGCCTGAACGCCGCAGGCAAACGGACGAAGCTCGATTTGCGAGTCGCCCCGTGGGTGACGTTCACCGATCCCGAGGTCGCGCACGTCGGGTTGACCGAGGCGGAAGCGCGCGAGCGACATCGCGGCGTGCGCATTGCGACCTACCCGATGGCGCAGGTCGACAGGGCACGGATCGAACGTCGGTCCGTCGGGTTCGTGAAGCTCGTGACCGCGAAGCGCCGAGTCTTCGGTCGACTCGGCGGCGGCGAGCTCGTCGGCGCCCCGCTCGCCGGCCCGCGGCCCGGCGGCCTGATCC
>JBKJQL010000087.1:0-7350 GCA_046594035.1 Gaiellaceae bacterium | reverse complement strand
CAGACGCTCGATCGCGACCGCCAGACGCCACCCCTGCGAGCCGCTCGTCTCGAGCAGCGACAACGCGCCCGCCGCGCGCAGTTGCTCGCGCCCACTCGCGGCGAGCAACGCAGCCGGGCCGCCATGCAGCACCGTCTCGGCCGCCGTGACCGTCACGACGACGTCGGTCTCGACGAGCGCCGGGTTGACGCGCAACGTGACGTTCCCCTCCTGGCCGAGCTCGACGAGGTCTTCCGCCTCCGCGTCGTGGACGATCACGC
Organism: Gaiellaceae bacterium; assembly: GCA_046594035.1. Classification (GTDB taxonomy): domain Bacteria; phylum Actinomycetota; class Thermoleophilia; order Gaiellales; family Gaiellaceae; genus PALSA-600. Next base: position 7,090 of record JBKJQL010000087.1, on the reverse strand, counting down.
GCCCCTTGAAGCGACGGCGGAACTCGGGCGGCACAAGCGTCCCGATGTCACGTGGCGTGGTGCGGCGCATCAGCCCACCTGCCACGAGGATCGTCGTTTGCCGGACGCCGAGCCGTTCGAGCTCGTCGGCAACGGTCGCGATCGCAACGTGGCGCGGGCCGAACTGCACCGCGGGGATCGGGAGTGACGGCTGTTCGATCACGATCGTCGCGGTGCCGCCAGGCTTGACGAGACGCTCGAGCGCCGGGCCGGCAAGCGGGTACTGCAGTGCGTCCCGTACCGCCTGCCCGACGTCCTCGAGCGATTCGCGCGGGACCGGCGGGCGCAGCACGAGGTCGTCCTCGCCCGGCTCTGCAACGACGATGCGCGCGTCGTAGAGCAGCGGGATGCGCGTCACGTGCCGCGCCGGGCGGCAGCCGCCGTGATCCCGAGCGCGATGAAGATGCCGCCGGTCAGCCAGCGCCGCACCTTCGCACCCGTGCCGGTCCGCCGGATGCGCCCCGCGATCGCGTCCGCGACGAGCGCGTAGGTCATGTCGGAGAGCACCGCTAGCGTCGCGAAGAGGATGCCGAGCACTGCGACCTGCGGCCAGACGGCGCCGCGGCCGGGATCGACGAATTGCGGCAGGAACGCGAGGAAGAAGAGCGCCGTTTTCGGATTCAGGATGTTGACGATCACGCCCTGCCGGTAGATGCGTGCGAGCGGAGCACGAAGAGCGCGCCGTTCGATCTTCTCACTGTCTCCCGCGAGGATGCGCCGGATCCCGACGGCAACGAGATAGACCGCGCCTACGAGCTTCACGACGGTGAACGCCGTCGCCGACGAGGCGATCAGCGCCGACAGGCCGACGGTCGCTGCAGCGACGTGCACGAGACCGCCCGTGGCGATGCCGAGCGCGGAGACGATTCCCGCGCGGCGGCCCTGGTCGATGCTCTGCGTGACGATATAGGCGACGGCCGGCCCCGGAACGATCGCGAGCGCGACCGAGGCGAGCATGAACAGTGCGAAGGTCGAGGCGGTTGGCATGACTCTCCCACTACGGAACCGCCCGGTAGAGCCGCAGGTACTGCGCGCGGAAGCCGCGCTTCGGCCAGAACCGCGAGGAGAGGAGGTTGACCGAGCGCCAGTCCGTCGTCATCGAGCGGTAGCCGTGCTCGTGCGCCCAGTTCATCGCCGCGGCGCTCAGCGCGAGCCCGACGCCGCTGCCACGCACCTCGGGAAGTGTGACGACGTGACCGAGGTCGATGTTCTGCTCGGGCACGCGGAGATCGCCGCGCGGCCGGTCGTACAGCAGCGCGTGACCCACGACACGGCCGTCGATCTCGGCGACGCGGTGGCAGGGGTACTCCTCTTCCTGCCAGAGATCGCGCCATTCGTCCTCGAAGTCCTGTTGTGTGCCGACGTCCAGGCCGGAGAAGCTCGGCGTTCCCGCCTGGTGGGTATAGAGCAGACGGTCGAAGCCGGCGACCGACGGGAGGTCGTCCGGCGTGCTGTCGCGGATCACGCCGCCGAACTCGACGTCCTCGGCAGGCTCGACCTCGCGGACCGCCCAGACGAACTGACGGCCGAAGCCGAGCCGGAACCAGGCGTCGATCAGCCCGTCGTCGGCGGCGGGAACGGGGACGGCGAAGCGGGTCGCTTGCAGCTGCTCGGCGAAGACCGCGAAGAGGTCGCGCAGCGCTTCGGGCTCGGAGGCGGCGTGGCCACCGAGCCCGACGGTCGCGATGTCCCCTTTCAGCTCCCCCGCGAGGTACGCCACGACCCGGCCGCCGCGGGTCGCCGCGAGGCCGTCGCCCTCCGGCACGTGGGCCGCGAAGTCGTCGATCTCCGGTAGCAGCGGCTCCGCTGCGCGCTGGCGCGCGAACCGCTCGGCGAGCAGCCGCGCGGCCTCTTCGCGAAGGTCGGAAAGTGGGTGAATCTCGAGGCTCGCCATCGGTGCCGGACGATACCTTTGAGCTGTGCCCAAAACGCTGACTGGAGCAGAGCTCGACCTCGACGACGCGCCTGCGCGCGAGTCCGATCTGTTCATCGTCGACGGGAACAACCTCGCCTATCGCGCGTTCTTCGCGCTGCCCGAGGAGCTCGTGACGACCGACGGCCAGCCGACGAATGCGCTGCTCGGCTTCACGAACATGCTCTTCAAGCTGCTAGCCGACTACCGGCCGAAGGGCGTCGCGGTCGCATGGGATTCGCGTCCGACCCATCGCGCCGCGACCGCGAAGGCGGCGGACGTCGTCTACAAGGAGGGACGGAAGCCGATGCCGGACCTGCTCCGCGAGCAGTTCCCGCATTTCCGGCCGATCGTCGAGGCCTTCGGCTACCGCAACCTCGAGTTCGAGGGCTGGGAGGCCGACGACGTGATCGCCACACTCGCCACGCGCGCCGACATGGAGGGGATCAAGACGTGCGTCGTCTCCACCGACCGTGACGCGTTCCAGCTCTGTAGCGAGAACATCGTGCTGATGATGACGCCGCGCGGCGTCGCCGACGTCAACGTGTACACGCCGGAGCGTGTCGAAGCGCGGTACGGCGTGACCCCGGAGCAGGTGCCGGACTTCATCGGCCTCAAAGGCGACACGAGCGACAACATCCCGGGCGTCCCCGGGATCGGCGACAAGACGGCCGGCCAGTTGATCGCGCAGTACGGATCGCTGGAGGCCGTGATCGAGCATGCATCCGAGCTCTCGCCGGCGCGCTCGCGGAACATCACCGAGCACGCAGACATCGCGCGCGTCTCGAAGGAGCTCGCGACGATGCGCCGCGACCTCGACATCGAGTGCGACCCTGCGCAGCTCGTGCTCGACCCGCCCGACCGCGACGGGCTGAAGGAGATCTTCCGGCGCTTCGAGTTCCGGAATCTGTTGAACCGCGTCGACGAGCTCGACGCAGCGGTCCCCGCGCAGGCGCCGATCAAGGCGACCGGCATCGAGGTCTCGTGGCGGGAGGGCGAGCTCGATTTCCGCGGCGTGGTCGGCTACGGCGCCGACGGCGACCGTGCTGCCGTGGCGAGGAACGACGGCGTCGTGATCGCACCGCGCCCGGCGAGTGTCGTCGGCGATCTCGTCGTGCACGACGCGAAGGCGCTCCGCGTCGATGCCAAGGAGGACACGCTGCTCGCCGCCTACCTGATCGATCCGGGTCGCTCGGGCTACGAGCTCGACGATCTCGCGGCCGAGTACGGCGTCGAGCTCTTGCCGACGCCCGAGGCCGAAGAGGAGACGACGGCACTCGTGCGGCGCGCGGAGACGCCGCGGCGGTTGATCGGCCCCTTGCTGGAGCGACTCGAAGAGCGCGGCGTCACCGACCTGTACCGCAGCATCGAGCTGCCGCTCACCTCCGTGCTCGCCTCGATGGAGGAGGCGGGCGTGAAGATCGACACCTATCGCATGGGCGAGATCACCGCGCGCCTCGCCGACCGCGTCGAGGAGCTCGAGACGCAGGCGTACGACCTCGCGGGCGAGGAGTTCATGATTGGTTCCACGCAGCAGGTCGGGCGGGTGCTGTTCGAGAAGCTCGGCCTGACCGCGGGGCGCAAGGGCAAGACGGGGTACTCGACCGATGCCAAGGTGCTTCGCACGATCCGCGACGATCACGCGGTCGTGCCGGTGATCGAGGAGTGGCGCGAGCTCTCAAAGCTCCTGAACACGTACCTGCGCCCACTGCCGTCATTGCTCTCGGAGACCGACGGCCGCCTGCACACGACGTTCAACCAGACCGTCGCCGCGACCGGTCGGCTCTCCACGAGCGATCCAAACCTGCAGTCGATCCCGATTCGCACCGACCTCGGCAAGGAGATCCGTTCGGCGTTCGTCGCCGAGGAAGGTCACCGCATCCTCTCGGCCGACTACTCGCAGATCGAGCTGCGAATTCTCGCCCACGTTTCCGGCGAGCCGAAGCTGCGCGAGGCGTTCGCGCGCGGCGAGGACATCCACACCGCGACCGCAGCGGAGGTGCTCGGCGTCGAGCCCGCGAAGCTCACGTCGGGGCAGCGTTCGATCGCGAAGATGATCAACTTCGGGATCGTCTACGGGATCTCCGCGTTCGGCCTGTCGGAGAACCTGCAGATCCCGCGCGACGAGGCGCAGCGGTATATCGACGCGTACCTCGCACGTTTCCCGCACGTGCAGGACTTCATCGGCCGCACGATCGCGCAGACCGCTGCGGACGGATACGTGACGTCACTGCTCGGCCGGCGGCGTCCGGTGCCCGAGTTGCGCGCGTCGAACCGCCAGACGCGCGGCTTCGGCGAGCGCGTCGCGGTGAACTTCGTGATGCAGGGCTCGAACGCGGACATCATCAAGGTCGCGATGATCCGCATCGCGCGCCGCCTGCGTGAGGAGGGGAGAGGTGCGCGCCTCGTCCTCCAGGTGCACGACGAGCTGCTGCTCGAGGTGCCGGACGTCGAGATTTCGCAGGTGAAGGAGCTCGTCCGCGCCGAGATGTGCGGTGCCTACGACCTCGATCCGGCGCTCGCCGTCGACGTCGGCGTCGGTGACAACTGGGCCGAAGCCAAGAGCTAGAGGCCGCCCTAGGCAACCGCCGGAAGGCCGCGTCACTCACCCGGCTCGTCCGCCGGCTCTAACCGTCACACTGCCCCGGCCTGGCCGACGCGGCCGGCCCGGGCAGGTCCCATCGACCAAGACGTCACGTCAGATATAGGGGGAACATCACAGTGAAGACCCGCATCTCCGCACTGCTCGTGTTCACGCTCGCCGTGCTCGCCGCGGTGTTCGTTGGGCTCGGCTCGAGCGGCACCGCCGATGCCCGTGGCCATGCCACGGTCGACGTGCAGTTGCTCAGCTTCAACGACTTCCACGGCAACCTCGAGCCGCCGACCGGCTCGAACGGCCGCATCGGTACGACCGACGCCGGCGGCATCGAGTACTTCTCGACACAGCTTCAGCAGCTCAAGGCCACCAATCCGAACACACTGATCGTCGGCGCGGGGGACATGATCGGCGCGTCACCGCTGCTCTCCGCGCTCTTCCACGACGAGCCGACGATCGAGGGCCTGAACGCAGCCGGCCTCCAGGTCACGTCGGTCGGCAACCACGAGTTCGACGAGGGCTGGTCGGAGCTCTACCGCATGCAAAAGGGCGGCTGTCACCCGACGGACGGGTGCCAGGACAAGACGCCGTTCGGCGGCGCGAAGTTCCAGTACCTCTCGGCCAACGTCTTCCTCAACCCGCGCGTCGCCGACAAGGAGAACCTGAAGAAGCTCGGCTGGAACGCGACCGACAAGCGGCCGCATCCGCTGTTGCCGCCGTACACGATCAAGACGATCGGCGGCGTCAAGATCGGGTTCATCGGCATGACGCTCGAAAACACGCCGCTCATCGTCACGCCGACCGGCGTCCAGGGGCTGAACTTCTACCCCGAGGCCTACATGGCGAACTACTGGGCGCAGAACCTGAAGAAGAAGGGCGTGAAGACGATCGTCGTGCTGTTGCACGAAGGCGGCTTCCAGACCGGCACCTACAACGAGTGCAAGGGCATCTCGGGCCCGATCGTCCAGATCGCGGATCTGATGTCGAACGACATCGACGTGATCGTCAGCGGCCACACGCATCAGGCCTACAACTGCATGTTCGGCAGCAAGCTGGTCACGAGCGCCTCGTCGTTCGGTCGGCTGATCACCGACATCAACCTGACGATCGACACGACGACCGGTGAGGTCGTCTCGAAGGCCGCGCGGAACGTGATCGCGACGCGGACGGTCGCGAAGGACCCGGCAGAGACCGCGATCCTCGACCACTACCGGCCCTTCTATGCGCCGCTCGCCAACAAGGTGGTGGGCACGGTCAGCTCGGACATCGTCCGGGCGGCGAACGCAGCCGGTGAGTCTCCGCTCGGCGACGTGATCGCTGACGCGCAGCTCGAGGCGACGAAGGACCCGGCGAAGGGCACTGCCGTCATCGCCTTCATGAACCCCGGCGGCATCCGTGCCGACCTGACGGCGAGCCAGATCTCCGGCGGCGAACAGACCGGGCAGGTCACCTACAGCGAGGCGTTCACCGTTCAGCCGTTCTCGAACGTGATGACGGTCCTCACGATGACCGGCGACATGATCAAGCGGCTGCTCGAGCAGCAGTTCGACCAGCCCGCGACGGGGCAGATCCGGCTCTTGCAGATCTCGAACGGGTTCACCTACTCCTACGACTTCACGAAGCCCAAGGGCAGCCGTGTCGATGCTTCGACCATGAAGCTCAACGGGACGCTGATCAACCCGACCACGCAGTACCGGGTGGCGATGAACAACTTCCTCTCCACCGGTGGGGACGGCTTCTCGGTCTTCAAGGAGGGCACGAACGCGCTCGGTGGCGACGTCGACATCGACGCCTTCACGGCGTACCTGACCAAGCACTCTCCGGTCAGCCCGGGGCCCGCGAACCGGGTTACCCGCACCGGCTAGCGCGTTTCTGCGGCGGAAGGGGCGGCCAGTGCGGCCGTTCCTTCCGCCGTGGCTATACTTCCGCCCGCTTTGGCTACCAACGATCTCATGCAGCTCGAGCCCGGCGTCTGGGTCGAAGGCCCCGACGGCGAGTTGATCCCCGACTACGACTCGACCTTCCCGGAAATCAACGAGGGGCAGGTCGTCCACGGCACCGTCGTGCGGGTCGACAAGGACGAAGTCCTGGTCGACATCGGTTACAAGTCGGAGGGCGTCATCCCGGTCTCGGAGCTCTCGATCCGCCGCTCGGTCAACCCGGCCGACGAGGTCTCGCTCGGCGACGAGATCGACGCGCTGGTGCTCACGAAGGAGGACGCCGAAGGGCGCCTGATCCTCTCGAAGAAGCGCGCACGGTTCGAGCTCGCCTGGAAGAACATCGAGCAGGCCGCCGAGTCCGGCGAGCCGGTCAACGGCCGCGTGATCGAGGTCGTCAAGGGCGGTCTGATTCTCGACCTGGGCGTGCGTGGCTTCCTGCCGGCGTCGCTCGTCGACATCCGCCGCGTGCAGGACCTGGACGAGTTCCTGGGCCAGGAGCTGCGCGCCAAGGTGATCGAGCTCAACCGCTCGCGGAACAACGTCGTCCTTTCACGCCGCGCCGTGCTCGAAGAGGAGCGCAAGGAGCAGCGGCAGACGATCCTC
>JBKJQL010000085.1:0-8653 GCA_046594035.1 Gaiellaceae bacterium | reverse complement strand
GCCGCGCGCGCCGAGCCGACGCCCGGCAGCACCGCGAGATCGGCGCCCGCGACATCGTCAGTCATGTGCGCGCCGAGCCTGCGGAACGCGATCTCCACGGAGCGAACGTTGCCGGCGCCGTAGCCGCAGATCGCGACGTTCACAGGATCCCCTTCGTGGAGGGGATGCCTGCGCCGGCCGGGGCGACCGCAATCGCAAGCGCGCGGCCGACGGCCTTGAACGCCGCTTCGGCGACATGGTGCGCGTCGCGCCCGGAGGCTTCGACGTGAATCGTCGCGCGCGCGGCCTGCGCCAGGCTCGTCAACATGTGCACCGCCATCCCCGGGTCGTGCTCGAACTGCAGCTCGGCGAACGGCCTGCCGCCGAGGTCGACCGCCGCGCGCGCGATTGCGTCGTCCATCGGCACGACCGCGTTGCCGTACCGGGCGATTCCCGCGCGGTCGCCGAGCGCCGCGTCCAGTGCCTCACCGAAGGCGAGCGCGGCGTCCTCAGCGGTGTGATGGTCACCCGTCTCGAGATCACCCGCACCCTCCAGCACGAGGTCGAAGCCCGCATGGAACCCGAGCTGTTCGAGGAAGTGGTCGTAGATCCCGGCGCCGGTCGCGACGCGGATGCGACGCTGGCCATCCAATGAAAGGCGGGTCGAGAAGCGCGTCTCGGCCGTGGCGCGCACCGTGCGCACGCTGCGCCCACCCGACACGGCGGGCCCACCGAGCGCCTCGAGGAGCCGGTCGTCGTCTTCGCGGTCGAGCACCGAGACCCGAAACGCGCCCGGGAACGAGCGCACGACGATCCCTTGCTCGAGCAGCTTGGCGACGATCGCGTCTGCGTCGTCGGTCGGGATGTAGAGGAAGTTCGCGTGCGACTCGAGCGGCGCGAAGCCGAGGGCGCGCAGGCCGTCCGCGAAGCGCTCGCGTTCCTCCAGCACGGGACGCGGGTCGGGGCGCGCTGCGAGCGCGGCGATCGCGAGCGCCGCCGACAAGTCGGAGATCGGGGCCGGCGCCTGGCGTGCGTTCAGTTCCGCGGCGACCTCCTTCGAGGCGAGCGCATAACCGATGCGCGCGCCGGCGAGTGCGAACAGCTTCGAGAATGTCCGCAGGACGATCACGCCTTCGTCGATCAGCGGGAGCGCTGTCTCGCCGCTGTACTCGAAGTACGCCTCGTCGACGACGAGCGGCCGTGCGTCGGGCAGTGCGCCGAGCGTGCCGGTGGGGTTGTTCGGACGGCACGCGAACGTGAGCACCGGGTCCTCGCTACCCACCTCGGCTCCTGCGAGCTCGACCGCAATGCGAAAGAGCGGATAGGTCGGCGCCTTGGGGATCGCGACGGTGTCGCCCGGCCCGGCGTAGGCGCGCGCACACAGCAGGATCAGGTCGTCGGCGCCTGCGCCGAGCACGACGTTCTCCGGCTCGACGCCTGCGTAATCGGCGATCGCGCGGCGAAGAGTGCGGTACCCGCCGGCGGGATAGCCGCTGATTCGCGCCAGCGCGCCCGCGACCGTTGCGGGGCGCGTCGAGGCGAGCGGCTGCAGCGGCGTGTTCTGGTCGAACCGCAGTACCTGTGACGGGTCGATACCTGCGAGGCGCGCGACCTCATCAGACGGCGCCGCGAACGAGTACGGCTTGAACGCGGGCGCGATCGCCCTCATGCAGCCATCCGCTCGACGGGCACGATCAGGATCGACGACGCACCCAGCGCCTCGAGCTCGGGCAGCAGGCGCCAGACATCGGCCGCGGGCACGAGCGCGTGCACCGCGACCGTTCCGGGAGCTGCGAGCGGCAGCACGCTCGGAACGCGCGGGCTGAGCAGCTCGCTGATCGCCGGAAGCGAGCTCTCGGGTGCGTTCAGCATCAGATAGCGGTGACGCCGTGCCTCGACGACGGCGCGCAGCATCGCGACGAGCGGCCCGGCGCGTTCTTCGTCACGTGCGATCAGCACCGCTTCGGACTCGAGCAGCACCGCGATCGAGCGCAGGCCGTTGGTGCGAAGCGTGTTGCCGGAGGAGACCAGGTCGACGATCGCGTCGGCCAGCCCGAGACGCGGCGTGATCTCGACGGAGCCGCTCACATCGACGAGCGTCACGTCGACCGGCAGCAGCTCGGCGGCCAGGCGCGGATAGACCGTTGCGACGGCGGCGCCGGCCAGGTCTGCCAGCTCGCGGTAGGGCGACTCCTCGGGAACCGCCGCCTCGAGCTTGCACGACCCGAAGCCGAGCGGCAGCACCTCGAGGACGTCCGCCCCACGCTCTCGCACGAGGTCGATGCCAGTGATCCCGCAATCGACGACGCCGTCCTGCACGTACTCCGGCACGTCGGATGCGCGAACGAGCAGCACCTCGACCGGTGCGTTGCGGCACGGAAACGCGAGCGCGCGGTCGCCCGGCTGCTCCGGGCCGAGTCCTGCGTCTTCGAGGAGATGGAACGACGGTTCGCGCAAACGCCCCTTGACCGGGACGGCGACCCTCAGGACGTCGCGCGATCGAGCGCTTGCCGGTAGCCACCCTCGCCGTGACGCAGCCAGTGGGCTACCCGCGTCACCGTCGTCGTCGAGGCGCCGGTTCGCTCGGCGATCTCCAGGTACGGCAGCCCCTGCTCCAGCAGGCGCGCCACTTCCCAGCGATGCGCCATTGCCTCGAGCTCCGACAGCGTGCACAAATCCCGGAAGAATCGCTCCGTCTCTTCCTTGCTCTCCAGCGACTGGATCGCGCCGAAGAGCTCCTTCATTCCCTTGGTCCGCCATGGATGTCGCGTTCTCTCTCTCATGCTTCTATGTTAGCACGCTAACATGCGGTCATGTGGTTCGAGCAGTCGATCGAGGTGATCCCCGCCGTGGACGTGCTCGGCGAGGGCGCGGTGCGCCTGGAGCGCGGTGACTACGACTCCGTCGTCGAGCGCGGCGGCGACCCTGTTTCCCTGGCGAAACGCTGGATCGAAAGCGGGGCGACGCGGATCCATCTCGTCGACCTGGACGGAGCCCGCAGCGGCCGGGTGCGACCGGAGCTGGTGCGCTCGATCGCCGAGCTCGGTGTCCCGGTCCAGGCCTCGGGCGGGATTCGGAGCGTCGCCGACGCGCACGCGCTGCTCGCCGCGGGCGCCGACCGCGTGATCGTGGGGACCGCCGCCTGGCCCGATCCGACGCCGTGGTTCGAACTCGGCGAGGCGCTCGTGCTGGCGCTCGACGTGCGAGACGGTGAGGTGCGCACCACCGGCTGGACGGTCGGCACCGGCCTGCGCTTCGAGGATGCGCTCGAGCGCACCGCGGGCCGCCGCATGCTGGTGACCGCGATCGACCGCGACGGAACGCTGAGCGGCCCCGATGTCGACCTTGTGCGACACGCGGTCGACGCCGGCGGCCGCGTGCTCGCGGCTGGAGGGATCCGCTCCGTCGCGGATGTCGCCGCGCTCGCCGCCGCGGGCGCCGAGGCAGCGATCGTCGGCCGCGCGCTTTTCGGCGAGGAGTGAGAGCCCGTGGCCGAAAACACGCGTTTCCGGCCACGGGCCTGTGGCCCGGGGAGGCCTTGGGGTGCCGCAGCCCGTTACAGCGGTTCTTGACTCGCTTCCGTGCGCGCGAGCGCACGGAGTGCCCGGCCGAAGCAGCCACCGATCCGGTCCGCGGGCAACGGACTTGGACCGTCGAGCTCGTGCAACTCGATCTCGTCGGTGCCGAAGGTCGGACAGACCGCGAGTAGCCGCCCACCCGATCCGTGGGCGAGCGCGCCGAGCCGCAGCAGGAGCTGGGCCGTCGACTCTTCGAGCAGTGCAACGTTCGTGAGGTCGACGACGAGCTCCGGTGTCTCGGCCGCGAGCTCGACCACCGTCTCGGCGAGCAGCGCGCTGGCCGGCGCGTCGAGATCTTCGGGCGGGGTGATCACGACGGTGGAGCCCGAGAGAAGGCTCACCGTGACGGAGTAGCCGTTCCGTCCGTGCCGCCAGATGCCACCGCCGCACATCGGGCAGGCGGCAGGCGGTGCAGCTGAGGCCGTGCCGAACGAGCAGCGCTCGCACTCATACCCGGTGCGCTCCCTCGGCGCGCCCGGGACGAGCCCGTTGATCGTGAATCCCGACTCGGTTCTGTTCATCGCGCCCCTTTCGTTTCAGGCGTGTGGTGCCGCAAGCGGCAGGCGTTCCGGAAGGCGGCTGACAGCGTCTCGTCCGATAGCGAGCTCGATCGTGCGCCCGTTCGCGTCGACATGGTCGACCAGCGCGGTCCCGACGACACGGAACGTCCCGCCCATCGAGGGCATCGTGCGGAGGATCAGACGGTCGGGGGCCCTGGCAGGCCCGGCGAACAACGGCGTTTCGACGATGCCGACGAAGCCGCCGCCTGCTGTCACGGCGTAACCGTGACAGCAGGCGAGCCGCTCGGCGGTCGCTCCCATCAGCCCCATACAAATGACGCTAACGGCGCACTATGAGCGTGGTAGAGCGCACGTTGAGCAAAGGATCACAATCGTGTGACGTTCTCCTCACGTTGCGACGAGCTTGTACCCGACTTCCCGCACCGTGACCAGGCGCTCCGGATGCGAGGGGTCGCGCTCGATCTTGCGCCGGAGCTTCGAGACATGAACGTCGCAGGCGCGCGCGTCTCCGACGTAGGTCGACGCCCAGAGGCTCTCCATAATCTGGGTGCGCGAGAAGACCCGCTCCGGCTCTGCCGCGAGCATTGCCAGGAGCTTGAACTCGGACGGCGTCAGCGCCGCAGGCTTCCCGTCGACCTCGACCTCGTGACGCACGAAGTCGATCCTGAGCCCGCCGACCACGGTGGAGGCTCCCTCGCCCTGGGAACGATCCAGCTCGCGGCGCCGCAGCAGCGCGCGGACGCGGCTGAGGAGCTCGGCCGCCGAGAACGGCTTCGTCACGTAGTCGTCGGCGCCGAGCTCGAGGCCGAGCACGCGATCGGTCTCCGAGTCCTTGGCGGTGAGCAGGATGATCGGAAGCGGGGTCTCGGCTCGGAGGATGCGACACACGTCGGTGCCGAGCATCCCGGGCAGCATGACGTCGCAGATCAACAGGTCGAAGCGCCCGGTCCGCGCGAGCTCGAGGGCAGTCTCGCCGTCGCCCGCGCACTCGACCTCGTACCCGTGGTGGCGCAGGGTGTAGGCGACGGGCTGGAGGATGTCGGGTTCGTCGTCGACGAGGAGAATGAGCTCACTCATGCCGGCGGAACTCCTGCAAGGGTCACACGTGCAGTGGTACCACGGCCGGGCCTGGACTCGACCTGGATGGTGCCGCCGAGCTCACGCACCGCCTCGCGCACGATCGCGAGCCCGAGGCCGAATCCGTCGCGCCGACCCTGTTGGCCGCTGTAGAAGCGATCGAAGATGCGCTCGCCGACCTCGACCGGGAAACCCGGGCCGTCGTCGGTGACCTCGATCACGACGCGCTGGGCGGCGGCATGCGCGGTCAGCCGGACCGTGCCGCTCGAGGCGTGACGCACCGCATTCCCGAGCAGGTTCGCGACGACTTGCTCGACGACGTCGCGCTGGGCGAGCGCCGCGAGCCCGTTCGGACAGTCGATCTCGACCGTGACATCGGTGGGGACCTCGCTGAACGCCGCGATCTCCTCGAGGAGCGGTCGAAGCGCCACCGGCTCGAGCGGGAGTTCCCCCTGGCCGGTCTGCGCCTTCGCAAGCAGGAGCAGCGAGCGTGTGAGGCGCGCCAGCCGTGCTGCCTGGCGCTCGATCACATCGACGAACGCGCTGCGGTCGTCCGGCGAGTCCATCGCCCCCGCCTGCAGGGCCTCGACCGCACTGATGATCGCGCTCACCGGCGTTCGCATCTCGTGCGACGCATTGGCGACGAACTCCCGTTCCGCGCGCTCACGCCGCTCGTGTTCGGTGACGTCGGTTAGCACGAGCACCGCCAGGTCGGAGCCTCCGGCGGGAACGCCGACCACCGAGACGACGCGGTGGTTCGCGGTCTCGACTCGGGCCTCCGCAATCGTTGCGTCGGGCCGGAAGAGGCCGCGCGCAAGGTCGTGCACTCGCAACCCTCCCCAGTCCTCCGGCAGCACCGTCCCGACCTCAACGGTCGAGAGCCGCTTTGCCGTTGCGTTCGCGTACTGAGCGACGAGCTCCTGGTCGACGCCGACCACACCCTCGTGCAGCTGCTCGAAGAGACGTCCGAGGCGGTCGCGCTCATTTCGCAGCTGTTCGAACGACCCGTGTAGGCGCCGCCGCATCCGGTCGATGCGGAGCGCTAGCGAACCGACCTCGTCGCCGAGCCACGGACGAAGCTCGACGTCGAAGTTCCCCTCCTCGATCGCGGCCGCAGCTGCGTCGATGCCGCGTAGGCGCCGCGCGACGAGCGTGGCGGCAAGCAGCCCGACCGCAGCCGCGGCGAGCACGCCCCAAAGCGCGGCCCGGACAATCTCGTGCCTGAAGATCGCAAGCGACCGGCTGTAGGCGGCGGGCCGCGGGGCGAAGGCAACGAGCGCTCGGCCCGACTCGGTGTGTCGCAACGGCAGTGCGGCGACCGTCGCCCCGCTCTGGTGCCCGGTCTGCACGAACCTGCGGTTCGCGAGCGCGTCCGTCACAGCGTCCGGCCCTCCCGGGACCGCCTGCCAGTGGATGCCGAGCGAGGTAGCCGCGGTGAGCAGACGGCCGTCGCGCCCGAAGACGAAGAGCGCCAGGCCGCGGCGCGAGGCGATCAGCGGGAGCGCCTGCGCCAGGTTGCCCGTTTCGAGCGACTGCTCGACCGCGAACGCCGCAGCGACGGTCTTCCCGACCGCGACGTCCTCGGAGTTCGCCTTGAGGCCTTCGGCGCTCTGCCGGGAGGCCACCGTCGCGACGAGGACGGCTGTGACGACCGCGATCGCCACGAAGGCTCCGGCAAGCCACCACCTCATGCCGATGCGCCACCGCGTCACACGGGAAGTATTGCCCGGCAGCCGGGGCGGCCAGGACGGCGCCGGCGCGTGTGACCAAATCGACATCCAAGCGTCACCCGAGCGAGAAATCCCCTCCCTACAGTCGAGAGTCGTGGCAGCCGGAGGCTCGGAAGAGGTGGTCGCATGCGCATTCGCGTGACGCACGAGCACGCCCTCGAGGACCTGCAGATCCACCTGAACCACCAGGGCTTCCGCGCGACCGCCCCTCCAGACGGGCCACCACGCACCTTGGAGGTGCTCTTTCCCGCCGCGCCCCAGGCGTTCGCCGCCGCCGCCGAGCTCGATCTCTGGTGTGCCGAGAACGCCGGCGTGTCGGTGTCGGTGATTCACCCCGGAGAGTGCCCGTGACGCTCGACGGGAACCTTGCGGTGCGTCTCCCTGCAGGATCGCTCGTGCGGGTGAACGGCGACGACGCCCGCCGCCTCGTCTCGGCACTCTGGGATGCCTCGATCACGCGCGGCGCGGTCGTGGCGATCGGGAAGATCGAGCACCGGATCGCCTCGCCGTCGCTGGTCGATCTCGAGCTGTCCGAGTTGGAGGCGAATGCGATCGCCGTCGCCCTCGTGAATGCCGACGACCTCAGCCCGGCGCTCGCATCGCTGCGCCAGGCCGCTCAGCCGCAGGACCGCGGCTGAGCGACGCACGACGCTAGCCGCCGAGCAACGCGACGGCCTCGTCGTGCAGCAGGCGGTTCGTCGCGACAAAGCTCGCGCCTGCCGCCGGTGTCCCGCCGCTGTAGGTCGTGCACAGGCCGCCCGCCTCCTCGACGAGCAGGCGCGGCGCCGAGTAGTCCCAGATCGCCATCACCGAGTCGCAGGCGATGTCCAGCGATCCTTCCGCGACGAGACAGTGCTGCCAGAAGTCGCCGAGGCCGCGATTCGACCATGCCCGCTCGACGATCCGCCCCCAGCCGCCGGGCATGCGGCGCGCCGACGTCGTCGAGATCGCTGCGTCCTCGATCCTGGCAACCGAGGAGACGTGGCAGCGCACGCCGTCCGCGTAGGCACCCTCGCCGAGCAGCGCCCACCAGCGGCGGCCGAGCGCCGGCGCTGAGACAAAGCCGACCTCGACCACGCCCTCGCGCTCCAGCGCAAGGAGCGTCGCCCAGATCGGGACGCCGCGGACGTAGTTCGTCGTGCCGTCGATCGGGTCGACGATCCACTTGACGTCGCCGCCGTCGTCGCCGAACTCCTCGCCGAGGACCCCTTCGCCGCGACCCGACGCGCGCACTGCGTCGCGGATCACTTCCTCCGCGCGACGATCGGCGTCGGACACCGGAGTGAGATCAGGCTTCGTATCGACACGCAGATCGAGCGTGCGAAAGCGCGCGGTCGTCACCGTGTCCGCTGCGTCGGCGAGCGCATGCGCAAAACGGAGGTCGTCTTCGCTGGTCATTACTCGAGGCTACCGCTCGGTGGCGTAACCGCGATCGCGACGCCTGTACGAGTGCCGTGTTTCCGCGCTGTGAGGATCTCCTCACATCTCGCGTAGGCGCGTATCGCCCGCATCCCAGGCCTGCCCGTTCACCCGGTGACCTCCCTTTTCACGCACGCGCTCGCCTACGAAGGAGATCACTATGAAACGCACGCTCATCGGACTGGTCGGGGTGCTCGTCACCGCGATCGCCGTCACGGCACTCACGTCGGCTGCACGGGCGACGCAGGGTCGCCTGATCGTCGTCATCCCTGCGAATCGCGCAGGATCGCTCTCGGCGATCACGCGCGTCTCGGTCGAGGCGAGGAACAGCTATCGTACGACCGTGTAC
>JBKJQL010000259.1:0-9809 GCA_046594035.1 Gaiellaceae bacterium | reverse complement strand
GGTAGACGACGAGGACGTCGGCGGAGACGAACAGCACCACGAGCCCCTGGATGATGGTCGTCAGGTTGCCGGCGAGATCGGGCCGGAAAATCGAGGGGTCGAGCTGGCGTCCTGAGGTGCCGTTGATCAGCGCGCCGAACAACAACGAGGCGACACCCACGCCGAGCGCCGTGTTGCGACCGAGCAACGCTGCGGCGAGGCCGATGAAGCCGATCGTGTTCGCATGGATGTCGTTCTCGCCGATCCGGTACTCCCAGCCGGTGATGTCGACGGCTCCGGCGAGGCCCGCGAACGAGCCGGAGATCGCCATCGCGAGGAAGTAGTTCTTCGCGACGGAGATGCCGCCGTACCGCGCCGCCTCCGGGTTGAAGCCGACGGCGCGCACCTCGAAGCCGCGTGTCGTGCGATTGATCAGGATCCAGTAGACGAAGAGCATCGCGACGGCGATGAAGATCCCGATCGAGAGGCCCTGCAGGAGCTTGAGGCCCCAGAAGACCGGGAGCTTGGCGCTCTCCATGATGTCGTTCGAGATCGGGATCGACGGCTGCGAGCCCTGCAGTGGCCCACCCTGTCCGAAGAGGTACGAGCCGACCCAGATCGAGATCCAGTTGAGCATGATCGTCGTGATCACCTCATGAGCCCCGACGGTTGCCTTGAGGATTCCCGCGATCCCGGCGTAGGCAGCGCCGGCAAGCGCGCCGATCACGAGCACGAGGGGGATGTGCACCCACGGACTGAGGCTGCTGAACGAGGACCCCACCCACACGGCGAAGATCGTCCCCGCGAAGTACTGGCCCTGGCCGCCGATGTTGAACATGCCGCAGCGGAACGCGAATGCGACCGCGAGCCCTGTGAGGATGATCGGCGAGGTCAGCAGCAGCGTTTGCTGGAGGTTGCCCGCGGCGACCGAGGCGGTGTCCCACGGGAACCACATCTTCGACGTCCCGAAAGGAACGCGGGCCGAGTGGTTGCCGACGTGGAAGAACCAATTCAGGCCGGTTCCGTTCCAGATCGCGTGGTAGACCTTGATCGGGTTCTTGCCGGTCAGCCCGACGACCAGCCCGCCCATCAGGAACGCGATCAGGGTCGTGATCAGCGGCGCAATGATCCCCGAGAGACCGTCGAAGCGCGACGCAAAGTGCATCGAGGGCGACGGCACCGCGCCGGGCTCGAGCGAGTCGTCGACCTGCTCGTCGTCGTCCTTGCTCACGCGACCGCCTCCTTCCCGTGTCCGCCGCCGGTCATCGCGAGTCCGAGCTCTTCCTCGGTCGCGCTGGGTGGGAACTCACCGGCGATGCGCCCCTCGTAGATCACGAGGATGCGGTCCGAGAGCGAAAGGATCTCCTCGAGCTCGAGCGAGACGAGCAGGATCGCGCGGCCCGCGTCACGCTGCTCGAGCAGGCGGCCGTGCACGAACTCGATCGCACCGACGTCGAGGCCGCGGGTCGGTTGCGCGGCGATCAGCACCTTCGGATCCCCGTCGATCTCGCGGGCGAGCACGACCTTCTGCTGGTTCCCGCCGGAGAGCGAGGCCGCAGGGGTCGTCGGCGTGCCGCCGCGCACGTCGAACTCCTTGAGCAACCGACGCGCGCGATCCGCCATTGCCCCGAGGTTCAGAAAGCCGTGCTTGGAGTTCGGTGGTTTGCGATACGCGTGCAGCGCCAGATTCTCGGTCAACGTGAAGGGCAATACCAGCCCGCGGAGGTGACGGTCTTCCGGGATGTGCCCGATGCCGGCGTCCAGAGCCTGCTTCGCCTTCGCGTGCGTCAGGTCGTGACCGTCGACGACGATCCGCCCGGACTTGACCGCCCGTAGCCCCGCGATCGCGTCGATCAACTCGCTCTGGCCGTTCGCATCGACGCCTGCGAGGCCGAGGATCTCCCCACCTCGCACGTCGAAGCTGACACCGCGCACCGTTTCCAGGCCACGGTCGTCGATCACCGTCAGGTCCTCGACCTGGAGTAGCGGGTCGCCGGGATGCCCGGGCGTCTTGTCGATGCGCAGCAGGACCTCCCGGCCCACCATCATGCGCGCGAGGCTCCCCTCGGTCGCGCCCGCGGCCGGGATCGTGTCGACGACGACGCCACGCCGCAAGGTTGTGATGCGGTCGGCGATCTCGAGCACCTCGTTGAGCTTGTGCGAGATGAAGATGATCGACTTCCCCTGCGACTTGAGCGATTCGAGGATCTCGAACAGCTCCTTGGCCTCCTGCGGTGTGAGCACGGCGGTCGGCTCGTCGAGGATCAGGATCTCCGCGCCGCGGTACAGCGCCTTCAGAATCTCGACGCGCTGCTGCTGGCCGACGGTGATGCGATCGACGCGCGCGTCTGGGTCGACGATCAGCCCGTAGCGCTCGGACAGCTCACGCACGCGCTTGCGTGCAGTGTCGTAGTCGAGCAGCACGCCGCCGCGGCGGGGCTCGGTCGCGAGCACGATGTTCTCCGCGACGGTCATCACCGGGATCAACATGAAGTGCTGATGCACCATCCCGATCCCGTGCTCGATCGCCGCCCTCGTCGAGCCAAGCGCGATCGGCTTGCCGCGCAGCAGGATCTCCCCCTCGTCGGGCGTGTAGAGCCCGTAGAGGATGTTCATCAGCGTGGACTTGCCGGCGCCGTTCTCGCCCAGGAGCGCGTGGACTTCCTCGTTGCGCAGGTCGAAGTTCACGTTGTCGTTGGCGAGCACGCCCGGGAACCGCTTGGTGATCCCGCGGAGCTCGAGAAGTGGCGGCTCGGCCATCGTCCGCGATCCTATCCCGCCGGCCGTAGACCGCTCGCCAACTGTTGCGCCGCCGCGCGGACCCGCACCGCGACATTCGGTGAGATGCGGGGGTCGAGGTGCCGCACGCCGATCGCCCCACTCGAGGCACCGAACACAATGTCCTCGCCACCCCGGTAGACGCCGGCGACCGCGTCGCCGATCACCGTGCCGATCGGGCCGGCCGGCAACTCAAAATCGGAGATCTTCAGCCCGACGTGGTTCTGCTGGTGGGCACCGGCGATCGCGGCGGCAGCGCAGAGGCCCTCGTGCGCCATCACGACGACGGCGCCCCGAGCAATCGCTCCGAGCGCGGCCTCCTTGCAGGCGGCCGGCAGGTTCCGCGACTCGGGACGAAGCACCGTCACGCCCGGGTCGACGCTCTGCGCACCTCGCGTGAACGCATCCGCGAGCGCTTGGTCGGGTGGTCCCGTCCAGGCGACGCGTTCGTCCAGGCCGCCCTGTTCCGCAGCGACGAGGCCGGCGACGATCCCTCCGAGCTCTGCCGCCTGCGCGTCGTCGAGCACGATCCCGACGAGGTTCGGGCGGTGGTACCCCTTCGTCGAACCGCCGGCGTAGACGTAGTGGGAGGCGGGGTGGCGCCGCGCGAGCGCCTCGACCTCCGCGACGCCGACCACAGCCGCAGACACGATGACGAGCGCCTCGGCGGGCGTGCCGGCGAGCGGACCGGTGTACCTGGCGATCCGTGCCCCAGGCACCGGTCTCACCGCGACCCGCCCCACGACCGCGACGCGCAGCCCGGAGCGCGGCGTCGTGTGCGTGACCTGCCTCGTCGTGGCCTTGGCCGCCGGTTGCGCGCCTCCGCACCCGGTCGCCGTTCCGGCGCAGAGCGCTGCGAGCGCGATGAGAGCCGCTCTCATCCGCATCCCCTCAACATAGACAGGGCGGGCCCGCTGGGCCCGCCCTGTGTACGAACGGTGGCGTTCCGCGGCGTCTACTTGACGGTCGAGGGAATGCCCTTGATCTTGCCGGCCCGCAGCAGCTTGTACTGCTTGGCGACGGCGTTCCGGATCGCGTAGGAGACCTTCGGGCTCCACTTGCCGTACCCGACGCCGTTCGTCTTGGCTCCGAACACGGCGTTGGAGCCGCCGTGCGCGGTGCCGGCCTTCGCACCAATGATTGCCGTGTACACGGCAACGTCGACCTTCTTGAGCGCGCTCGTCATCACGTGCCTGCCGAGGTACCCCTGGTCGGCGTCGACGCCGATGCCGTAGATCTTCTTCGACCGGGCAGCGTCGAGGACACCAAGGCCGCACTGGCCGGCAACCTGAAACTCGACCGTCGAGCCCTGGGCGATCTGGTTCAGCGCCTTCTCCTTGCACTTCGCCTGAACGACGAAGTCCTGGGAGTAGTCATTGAACGTCTTGATGCCCGGGAACGCCTTCTTGGCCCCGAACTGGTAGCCGGCGATGTAGCGATCCACCGGCGGGATCTTGAGACCGCCGATCGAGCCGACCGCCGTGCCGTGCGTCGCCTTGACGTACATGCCGGCCGCATAGCCGACGAGGTATCCCGCCTCCTGCTCCTTGAAGAGCAGGCCCTCGACGTTCTTCGGCTTGTGCTTCATGAACGTCACGTCGACGTCGACGATCGCGAACTTGTTCTTCTTATACGACGACGCGATCGCGTCCATTGCATCGGTCATCAGGAAGCCGACGCCGATCGTGACCCCGGCCCCGGACTGCACGCAGGCCTTGAGGTTCGGGATGTAGTCGGCGGGCGACTTCGACTGGATGACGCGCCCCTTGATGCCACGCTTCTCTGCAAGCTGAAGACCGACGAACGCAAGGTGGTTGAACGACTTGTCGTTCAGGCCACCGATGTCGGTCACCAGGCAGGCGGAGAACGTGGCCTTGTGCGCTGCGGACGCCGAGCTACCGCGCATGGCGGCAAACAGGGTCGCCAGGAGCACCGTCGCGACTGCAAGAGCCGCGAGCGTGAGCCAACGCTTCCTCACTGAATGAATCCTCCTATTTTCGTCTGACCGGGGGACTAGCGCGATAACCCTAACGCCTAATTCAGACGGTTGACAGGGCCTCCTGGTTAGAGCGCGCGGCTCAGTCCACTGCGGGCGCGTGGACCACGCGCTCGAGATCGTGCTCGGAAACGAGCACGCGACGGGGCTTCGAGCCCTCATAGGGCGAGATGATCCCCCGGCGCTCCAGCATGTCGATCAGGCGGCCCGCCCTGGTGTAACCGACGCGGAGGCGGCGCTGGAGCAGAGAAACGCTGGCGGTCTGTGCGGTCACAACTACCTCGATCGCCTTGTCGAGCAACGCGTCCTCGTCCGGATCGAACTCCCCTTCGTCGGTGGCCGCGTTGTCGGCGAAGACCTGCGGGGCCTCGAGGAAGCTCGCGTCGATCTCCGGCTCGCGCTGCGCCTTCGTCTGCTCGACGATCATCGCCACTTCCTCCTCGGTCACGTAGGCGCCCTGAACGCGCTGGAGCCGAGACGTGCCGAGCGGCTTGAAGAGCATGTCGCCCTGACCGAGCAGGCTCTCGGCTCCGTTCGAGTCGAGGATCACGCGGGAATCGGTCTGCGACGAGACGGCAAACGCAATCCGCGACGGGACGTTCGCCTTGATCATCCCGGTGATCACGTCGACCGAGGGGCGCTGCGTCGCGAGCACGAGATGGATGCCGACGGCGCGCGACTTCTGCGCGAGGCGGATGATCGAGTCCTCCACAGCTTGCGGGCTGACCATCATCAGGTCTGCGAGCTCGTCGATCACGACCAGGAGGTACGGGAGCTCCTTTTCCCCGCGCTTGCGGAGCGCGCGGTTCGCTTCGGGGAGGCTGCGCGCGCGCACCTGGCTCAGGCGCTCGTAGCGGCGCTCCATTTCCGTGACGACGTTGAGCAGAACGGCGGCCGCTTCCTTCGGGCTCGAAACGACCGGCGTCAGCAGGTGCGGGATCCGTTCGTAGAAGTTGAGCTCGATCCGCTTCGGGTCGATCAGGATCATGCGCACCTCGTCCGGCGTCGAGCGCAGCAAGATCGACGTGAGGATCGTGTTGATGCACCCGGACTTACCGGAGCCGGTGGTGCCGGCGATCAGGATGTGCGGCATGCGCGCGAGGTCGGCCCACACGGCGGCGCCGGAGATGTCCTTGCCGAGCCAGACACTGAGCGGGCTTGCGGTCTCCGGCAGGTCGGCGTAGATGTCGCCGAGGGTGACGATGCTCGGACTGAGGTTCGGGACCTCGACTCCGACGGCCTGCTTGCCGGGGATCGGCGCCAGGATCCGGATCTCCGTCGTCGCGAGCGCGTAGCTGAGGTCGTCCTTCAGGTTCGCGACCTTCCCGACCTTCGTGCCGGGCGCGAGCTGCAGCTCGTAGCGCGTGACGCGCGGGCCGGAGATCATCCCGCTCACCGTCGCCTCGACCCCGAAGTGCGCGAGGCAGGTGACGAGCGCATCGGCGACACGCTGGGTGGCCTCGCCGTTCGGGCCGACGCCGGGCTTCGACTGTTTGAGCAGCGCGCGATCCGGCAGCGTGTAGTCGGCGGCTGGAGCCGGAAGATCGAACAGGGTCTCCTGGCTCTCGTGCGTCTCCGCCTCGTGGAACGAATTCGGTTCGGGCTGATAGAGCGCTGCGGGCTGCGAGTCGGTGACGAGATCCGGATAGTCGTGCTTGACGTCGACCGGCGGCTCCGGGCGCAGCTCCGGGATGTAGGTGTTCTCCTCGAACCGAGGCTCCCGCGGCGCGCGCTCGCGGCGCACGCGGGCGTGCGCGCGATGCATGACGTGGCCGCTGCGGCGGAGGATCGCGCCGAGACTCGCTCCTGTGAGGAAGAGGACACCGGCGATCGTGAGCAGGACACCGAGGATCGTGGCGCCCGTCGTGCCGAGGGCGAGCGCGACGAGGCTCTCGAGGCCGTCGCCGAGCAGGCCGCCGTGCGCGTTACCGAGCGTCAGCATCAAACCCGTGAGGGCGACGCCGAGGCCGAGCTGGAACGGCCGAACGTCGACGAGCGCGCTCTTCGCGACGATCATCGCGCCGAGTGGGATCAGCACGACCGGCATCAGGTAGGCCGCGACTCCGATCCCGCGCTGGACCAGGTCGGAGACGGGTCCGCCGTTGAAGCCGAACCAGAGGATCGCGGCGAGGAAGACCCCAAGGCCGGCCAGGCCGAGGCCCACCAGCTCGGGATGGTGGTGGGCGTGCCCCTTCGACTTCGCCTTCTTCTTGCGCTTCTTGACGCGCGACGGAGTTTTGGGGGACGTCTTGTGGGGCCGCTTCTTGCGCGCCATCCCGGGGCACTTC
Source organism: Gaiellaceae bacterium (assembly GCA_046594035.1). Lineage (GTDB taxonomy): Bacteria > Actinomycetota > Thermoleophilia > Gaiellales > Gaiellaceae > PALSA-600. The sequence continues at coordinate 2,768 of JBKJQL010000259.1, read as the reverse complement.
GCGCTGGCGGGGGTCAGTCCTGCCGCGGCGCGAAGGCGGCGCAGAGCATCCCGAAGTACGTCGGGGCCTCGTACGAGAGGAGCTCGGCTTCGAAATCGTTGCCGAGCGCGCCGTGCAGCATCAGCAGTTGCCAGAAGCTGTCGGCCTTCGCGGCGATCGCGAATCCCGGGTCCCAGCCCGCCAGTTCCCCGAGGCGACCGGCGCGCACGAGCTCGACGATCTGGTCGTCGTAGTCCTTCGACTCGGCAGCGAAGCCGTAGGGCCCGTCGGCGGCGTGGCCGTGCCCGTGATCCGCGCTCGCGACGAACGCCACCCGTCGCTCGCCGGTCGCGCGTGCGAGGGCCTTGCCGGCCCGTACGTGCTCGTCGTTCGAGAGCGCACGGCACGGTGTCACGACGACCGCAGGAGCGCGCAGGAACCAGAGCGGGATGCCCGCGCCCCAGTCGATCGGCATTTCGGACGCACCCGCGACGGTTGTCGCGAACGTGACCCCGAGCGCCGGCAGCCCTTCAGCTTGCAGGGCGCGGACGCACGCATCGGCGAGCTCGGGATCCCCCGGGCCGTCGTAGAGGTGCTCGGCGGTGCTGAACGGGTTGGGGTGCTCAGAGAGTCGCCCCGAGCGCACGACGGCGAAGTGCCCGTCGACGAGCGTTCCGTGCGGGGTGACGACGATCGAGGCTTCGGGCTTTGCAGCTTCGAAGCGCCGCGCCAACTCCTCCATCCCCTGCCTCGTCGGTGCGCTTCGCTGCTCGAACACGAGCGCGCCGTGCGGCGCGATGGCGGCGCAGACGAGCGTCACCCGAGCGAGCTGATGCGGTCCACGATCAACTCCGCGAAGCGATCACCGTCGATCGAGACCCCGACCTTGGCATTCGGAGGTGAAGAGTGCTCGCGGCCGCGCCAGTCGACGTTCGTGCGCCCCCAGCTCGGGCCGGCGCTGCAGTCGACCTCGATGAACGCGTCGAGCACGGTCATCAGCGTCGGGTCGATCACGTGCGCGACGCAGACCGGGTCGTGCATCGGCGAGCCCTCGAGGTCGGGATACCGCGAACGGTGGAAGCGAGAGTAGAAGTCCATCAGCTCGGCGACGACCTTCCCCACGCGGCCCGCACCGCGCATGCGCTCCGTGTGCTCGTCCTTGATCAGCGCGCCGTGCGTGACGTCGAGGCCGACCATCGTCGTGTCGAGCCCCTCGAGGAACACGCGCTGCGCGGCCTCGGGGTCGGCCCAGATGTTGAACTCGGCAGCCGGCGTGCGGTTGCCTTCGCCGATCGCGCCGCCCATGATCACGATCCGTTCCGGGCGCGCGTCGGGGTGCAGTGCGAAGAGGAGGCCGATATTCGTCAATGGCCCCGTCGGGATCAGCGTCACCTTGCCGTCGCGCGCGCGGATCTCCTGCGCGAGGTAGTCGACCGCATGCAGGTCCTGCTCGCTCGTGGTCGGCTCAGGCAGGTCGGGGCCGTCGAGGCCGCTCACCCCGTGCACGTGGTCGGCGATGTCCTGTTCCCGGATGAACGGCTTGTCGGCGCCCCGATAGACGGGAATGTCGGAGCGGCCGGCGAGCTCGAGGATCCGGAGCGCGTTCGATGTGGTCTTGTCGATCGTCGTGTTGCCCGCGACGGTCGTGACCCCGATCAGCTCGACCTCCGGCGATGCAATGGCGAGCAGGATCGCGATCGCGTCGTCGTGGCCCGGGTCGCAGTCGAGGATGATCGGAGTCGGTGTCATGACTTGAGTATTACTTCAAGTTCTGCAGTGGTGGGGAGAGAAGGTTGCGCGCCCGGCCTCGAGGCTGCAAGCGCTCCCGCGGCACATGCTCGGCGCAGCGCCTCGTCCCGTGGGCGACCTTCGAGCAGCGCGACGACGAGGCAGCCCGCGAAGGCGTCACCGGCCGCGGTCCCGTCCACGGCGTTCACCTTCGGTGGCGTTGCACGCGCGACCTCCACCCCGTTCTCGAAGAGCGCGGCGCCCTCGGCGCCGTAGGTGACGGCGACGAGCTTCCCGCGCGAGACGATCTCGTGCTCGAGCTGGTTGACGATCAGCAGGTCGGGCTCGATGTCGATCGCGCGTGCCGGTGCGGCGTTGAGCGCGAAGAAGTCTGCACCCTGCGCTGCCGCGAGCACAACCTCGTCCGGCACCTCGAGCTGCGTGAGCACCGCGCCGCCGGGCGATTGCGGGCGGACGTGCGCATTCGCCCCGGGGATGACGACGATCTGGTTCTCGCCGTCGTCCGCGACGAGGATCAACGCCGTTCCGGTCACGTCTTCGCTCTGCAGGTGCAACTCGACACCGGCGTGCCGCAAGCCTGCAAGCGCGTCGTCGGCGAACGCGTCGGCGCCGACGGCGCCGATCATCTTCACGTGCGCACCGAGCTTCGCGGCTGCAACGGCCTGGTTCGCTCCCTTCCCGCCGGGAAAGCGCTCGAAGTCGGTGCCGGTCAGGGTCTCCCCCGGCCGTGGCAGCCGCTCGACGCGCGCCACGAGGTCGAGGTTGATCGACCCGACGACTGTCAGTTCTACGGACACGACCTCGAGCCTAGTCGCCGCGGCAGGTTCGACTGGTGCCTGACACCAGTCGCCCGTTTCCCGTCTCGGTGGCTCTACCCGGTGTCAGACACCGCTTGGCTCGCCTGGGCGAGCGTCCTTACGCCGGAGCGTTACGCGGCGATCGCGCGCAGGTCGTCGAGCGCGCGGCCGAGCAGGTTCTCGCGCAGGTCGAAGAGACCCGCCCACAGTGAGCCTCGGTCGATCGTCGACTGCCACTGCACC
>JBKJQL010000249.1:0-11776 GCA_046594035.1 Gaiellaceae bacterium | reverse complement strand
GACGCGACGAGCTCGCGCACACGCTCACCCTCGACCAGGGCAAGCCGCTGCATGAATCCAGGGACGAGGTGGAGGAGCTGATCTCCTACTGGCGCAACGCGGCCGAGGACGGCAAGCGGCTGGAGGGAAGGCTTGCGAATTCGTTCACCGCAGGCAAGCGCGTGCTCCTCGTGCGCCGGCCGCGGGGTGTGATCGGCGTGATCACGCCGTGGAACTGGCCGTACACGATGCCCGCCGAGCTGATTGCGCCCGCGCTCGCCTCGGGCAACACCGTCGTGTGGACGCCGGCGTCCTCCACGGCGGTCGCTGCCGTCGCGCTCGCGCAGTGCATCGTCGAGGCGGACCTGCCGCAGGGCGTCTTCAACCTCGTCACGGGGCCGGGCTCCGTTGTCGGTGACGAGATCGCGCGCAATTCCGGCACGCACGGCGTCGGCTTCATCGGCTCGACCGAGACCGGCCGCAAAGTCGCGGAGGCAGCCGCCGGGAAGGCCGCCGTGCTCGAGTTGGGCGGCAACGGACCGGTGGTCGTGCTCGAGGACGCCGACCTCGACCTCGCCGCCGAGGCGACGGTCAGCGCGTGCTTCATGTGCGCGGGACAGAGCTGCACGGCGGGTGAGCGGCTGCTCGTGCACAAGGACGTGCGCGAGGAGTTCGTCGCGCGTGTGGCCGCGCTCGTCGCGGAGCGCGTGATCCTCGGCGATCCGTTCGCGGAGGGGACGACGATGGGCCCGCTGAACAACGCCGGTGTCGCCGCGAAGATGGACGAGCACGTCGCGGACGCTCTGAATCGCGGCGCGACGCTGATCCACGGTGGCGAGCGCGCATCCGGCTACCCGACGAACCTCTACTGGCAGCCGACGGTGCTCGACGGCGTGCCGGCCGATTCGCTGGTCGCGCTCGAGGAGACCTTCGGGCCGATCGCTCCGGTCGTCGAGATCGGCTCGCTCGACGAGGCGATCTGGATGACGAACGCGTCGGAGTACGGCTTGCTCTCCGCGATCTTTACCCGCGACCTCGCGAAAGGACTGCGCTTCGCTGACGAGGTGCGCACCGGCTGGGTGAACATCAACGACTCGTCGAACTACTGGGAGTCGCATCTGCCCTTCGGCGGACGCGCGGGCACGGCCAGCGGGATCGGGCGCGTCGGCGGAACCGGGCCGATGGAGTCGTTCACGGAGCTGCAGACCGTCGTCATCTCGTGAGCTGGGATTACGTGATCGTCGGTGGCGGGTCTGCCGGCTGTGCGCTCGCCGCGCGCCTGACCGAGGATCCGTCGACCCGCGTGCTCGTGCTTGAGGCGGGTCGGACCGATTCGTGGTGGGACCTCTACATCCACATGCCCGCGGCGCTTTCGTTCCCGATCGGCAGCCGCTTCTACGACTGGAAGTACGAGTCGGAGCCGGAGCCGTTCATGAACGACCGGCGGATCTATCACGCGCGCGGGAAGGTGCTCGGCGGGTCGAGCTCGATCAACGGGATGATCTTCCAGCGCGGCAATCCACTCGACTACGAGCGGTGGGCGGGCGAGCCCGGTCTCGACCAGTGGAACTACGCGCATTGCCTGCCGTACTTCAAGCGGATGGAGAACTGCCTCGCCGGCGCAGACGAGTGGCGCGGAGGAGACGGCCCGCTGCAGCTCGAGCGCGGCCCCGCAAACGGCCCCCTGTTCGGCGCGTTCTTCGACGCGGTGCAGCAGGCGGGCTACCCGCTGACCGACGACGTGAACGGCTACCGCCAGGAAGGCTTCGCGAAGTTCGACCGCAACATCCGCAAAGGCCGTCGCCTGAGTGCTGCGCGCGCGTATCTGCATCCGGTCATGGGGCGAACGAACCTCGAAGTGCGAACGCGGACGTTCGTCGAGCACGTGGTGTTCGAAGGGACGCGTGCAGTCGGCGTGCAGGTGAACGGCGAGACGATCCGTGCGGGCGAGGTGATCCTCTGCGGCGGTGCGATCAACTCACCGCAGCTGCTGCAGCTCTCCGGGATCGGCGACGCGGCCGAGCTGGAGGCGCTCGATATATCAGTGGTCGACCACCGGCCGGGCGTTGGTATGAACCTGCAGGACCACCTCGAGGTGTACGTGCAGTGCTCGTCCAAGCTTCCGGTGACGGTTGCACCGTCGTACAAGTGGCGCAACCGGCCGCTCGTCGGCCTGAAGTGGCTGCTCTTCAAGTCCGGGCCCGGCGCGACGAACCACTTCGAAGCCGGCGGATTCATCCGTTCGAACGACGAGGTCGCCTACCCGAACGTGATGTTCCACTTCCTGCCGATCGCCGTGCGCTACGACGGAACGGCGCCGCAGGGCCACGGATATCAACTGCATGTCGGTCCGATGTACTCGGATGCGCGCGGCTCGGTGAAGATCACATCGACCGATCCGCACGTTCAACCCGCGCTGCGCTTCAACTACCTCTCGACCGATCAGGACCGGCGCGAATGGTTGGAGTGCGTGCGCGCGGCCCGCTCGATCCTCGGCCAGCCTGCGTTCGACCGCTTCAACGGCGGCGAGCTCTCGCCGGGCGCAAGCGTCGAGTCCGACGAAGAGATTCTCGACTGGGTCCGCAGCGACGCCGAAACGGCGTTGCATCCGTCGTGCACGGCGAAGATGGGCGTCGACGACATGTCAGTGGTCGATCCGTCAACGATGCGCGTGCACGGTGTCGACGGGCTGCGCGTCGTGGACGCGAGCGTTTTCCCGTACGTGACGAACGGGAACATCTACGCGCCCGTGATGATGCTCGCCGAGAAGGCCGCAGACCTGATCCGCGGCAACACACCGCTCCCACCGGCGGAGGCGGACTTCTACAGACATGACACTGAGCGAGCTGCAAGTCGGTGAGTTCCTCGCGGCGCTCGGCGAGAAGACGCCGGCGCCTGCGAGCGGTGCGGCGACCGCGCTGACGGCCGCGCTCGCTGCAGCACTCGTCGAGCTGGCCGGCCGCTTTGCAAACGATGAGGCGAGTGTCGTCCGCGCGAAGACGCTCTGGTCGCGGCTGTCCGAGCTCGCGGACGAGGACTCCGATGCGTATGCAGCCTTCATGGCCGACCGCAACGACGAGACGCGCGCGCGCATCGTCGCGGTGCCCGAGGAGATTGCAGCCTGTGCCGACGAGATCGCGGACCTCGCTGAGCACGTGCGTGGCCAGCTGAGCTCGTCGGTCGTCGGTGACGCCGAAGCCGCCGCAGAGCTCGCCCGAGCCGCCGCCCGGGTCGCCCGGCGGCTTGCCGAGCTGAACGCCTGAAACCCGATCGACTGCACGGCTGCCTCGTCGTGCGTCACTAGTCTGTCGCGATGCCGTCCTTCGCCCGGCTCCTCGCAGAGCGTCCCGTGCTGATCGCGGACGGCGCGACCGGAACGAACTACCAGAACATGGGGATCGAGCCGGGAGTCGCGCCGGAAGAATGGGTCGTCGAGGCGCCCGAGAAGGTTCAAGAGCTCCACCGGCGTTTCGTCGCTGCGGGCTCCGACATCGTCCTGACGTGCAGCTTCGGCGGGTCCTCCTTGCGACTTGCCGACGAGGCGCTGCACGGCCGTGCCATCGAGGTGAACCGGCGCGCCGCGGAGCTCGCGCGCGAAGCTGTAGGCAACGACGTGCTCGTGGCTGGATCGCTCGGCCCGACCGGGCACCTGACGGAGCCGCTCGGGCCGCTGACCCGCTCGCTTGCGGTCTCGACCTACGCCGAGCAGGCGAAGGCACTCGCGGACGGCGGCGTCGACCTGCTCGTGTTGGAGACGTTCTTCTCGCTGGACGAGGGGCTCTGGGCGCTCGAGGGGATCCAGAGTGCGAGCGATCTGCCGCTCGTCGTCTCCTACAGCTACGACCAGGGGACGAAGACGATGATGGGCCTCAGCCCCACGCAAGTGGTGGAAGCGTTCGCGCCACTTGGCATCGCGGCGATCGGAGCGAACTGTGGCAAGTCGCTCGCCGATACCGACGTGATCGTCGAGGAGCTGGTCGCCGCTGCGGACGGCCTGCCGTTGTGGGTGAAGCCGAACGCCGGCGTTCCACGGATGGTCGGCGACGCGGTGATCTACGACGCCGGTCCGGAAGACCTGGCGGAGCACGTCCGCGGCTACGTCGCCCGCGGCGCCCGCATCGTCGGCGGCTGCTGTGGCTCGACGCCCGAGCACATCGCGGCGATCGCGCAGCGTCTGTAGTGATGCCGGGATGCGTCGGAGCAAGCGGGTCAGCAGCCTGCGCGCCCGGAACGCCGGGCCGCCGGAGTCGCCGTTCTCAGGCCTTGGGACCCAGAAACTCGTTGAGGATCGCAACCGAAGCCCGTCGTGCGACCGAGATGTTCTTGGCGTTGCTCCTCCTGGACTCCACTCCGATCAGCGAACAGGCCCAGGAGAACAGCTCTCGGATGTCGTCGGAGGTGTTCGAGAAGAAGTACCGGTCATATTCGTAGAGCCGACCCGACCCCGCCCTCGTCGGATTGATGACGTAGCAGCCGTCCGAGTGGAAGAGGCCCCGGATGAACGCGCGCGTGTGTGACGAGACGATCCGTCGTTGCCACTCGGTGAGCTCGATCACGCGTTCGTGCTTCCTCCCGGGGCCGTGCTGAGGGAGGAAGGTTGGCCAGTCGTTCGAGTAGCAGGACACGTCGAGCGCGCCATCCTTCCGGCCGACATTCGACACCGCTCTCCCGGGCATGACGGCTGCGGTCGCACTGCGGCACTGCTCGACGATCCCCGGATACGCCGCATCGAGGGTAATGCGGAGGCGGTAGGTTCGTCCCGCGGCTGACACGTACCCATCGCCGAGATAGAGCCCGAGGAGGTACGCGTAGTCAAGTTCCGCTGTGCGAGGAAGCTTTGCGGGCGCAGTCACATGCCGGAGGTGGGACTCGAACCCACAAGGCCTAGGCCGGCGGCTTTTGAGACCGCTGCGTATACCAATTCCGCCACTCCGGCGCGTCCTGGCATGGTACCCAGCCGTGCGGTGAGCTCTGGGTTGTCGCAGTTCGATAGGACTTTGCCGCCCGACGCAGTAAAGTCGCTTCACCTGTGGCTGCAGACGCTTCCGCACCGACGCTCGCGAACCGGTTTCAACGCCCCAGTGTGGTCGGCGCGCTCGGCATGCTGGTGGTGCTCGGCGCCGTCGTGCTGCTGCTGAAGAACCTGACCGTCTCGCCCTCCGGCTTCTTCGAGGTGACGCTGATCGGCCTGACGACAGGCTGCGTTTACGCGCTCGTCGCACTCGGCTACACGCTCGTCTACGGGATCCTCGAGCTGATCAACTTTGCGCACGGCGACGTGTTCATGCTCGGCGGCATGTTCACGATCACCTACTCGACGCACTTCTTCGGCCTGCACGAGGGCCAAGGGGCGGTGACGATCCTGATCGTGATCGCGACGCTGATCCTCTCGATGCTCTCCTGCGGCCTGATCAACGCGACGATCGAGTTCATCGCGTACAGGCCGTTGCGCGGGGCGCCGCGCCTGGCGCCGCTGATCACGGCAATCGGCGTCAGCTTCATCATCCAGGACGTCGGCCTGGCCTGGAAGGGCCCGAACTACGTGACGTCGCCGGACGTCTTCCCGCACACGAAGGTCTTCTCGTACGCCGGCGTCGACTACGGCTGGAACAAGCTGATCGTCGTCGCGATCACAGTTCCCGTTCTCCTGGCGCTGCTCTATCTCGTGCAGAAGACGCGCCAGGGTAAGGCGATGCGCGCGACCGCGCAGGACAAGGAAGCCGCAGCGATCATGGGGATCAACGTCAACCGCACGATCTCTTTCACGTTCATGATCGCCGGCGCGCTCGCCGGTGCAGCCGGCCTCTGCTACTCGCTGTACGTGACGACCGTGCGCTTCGACCAGGGCTTCCAGCTCGGGCTGATCGCCTTCACCGCCGCGGTGCTCGGCGGGATCGGGAACCTCCCGGGCGCCGTGCTCGGCGCGGTGCTGATCGGCCTGATCCAGTCCTGGAACGAGGGCCTGCCGTGGCACATGCCGGGCTCGGACTGGACGCAGTCGATCGTCTTCTCGATCCTGATCCTGATCCTCGTCTTCCGGCCCGAAGGCCTGCTCGGCGAACGAACACCCGAAGGCGGATAGCGCGTGGTCTTGATTGGTCTCTGGCACCGGTTTGGGTGGCCGCGCTACAAGAAGCTCCCCGAGCGCACGCGATGGGTGCTCGCGGGCGCGGTCGAGTTGCTGCTCGCGGTCGGCTTCTTCTTTGTCGACCACGCGCTCGGCTATCTCGTCCTGACGGGGGCCGCGCTCTACTGGATGACGAAGCTTCCGCGGCTTCCGTGGAAGCTCGCGGCGCAGCTCGTGATCATCTCGATCTTCCTGATCGCGGGCGTGACCTCGCTGGCCGCGGCGCTGGCGATCGCGTTCGCCGTCTTCTGGATCCCTCCGCGCTACCGGACCTGGGCGCTGCCGGTGGTCGCGATCACCCTCGCCGCTCTCTATCCCTTCTACCAGTCGAAGATGTTCGTGTTCCCCGTATTCGGCGTGTGGCCGGACGTCGCAACCGGCGTCGTGATGCTCGTCTTCATCATGATGGCCGTCGGCCTGAACATCGTCGTCGGCTACGCAGGGCTGCTCGACCTTGGATACGTCGCGTTTTACGCGATGGGTGCCTACACCGCGGCGTGGTTCTCGTCGCTGCAGTTCCCCCACCAGAACTGGCACTTCGGGGCAGTCGGGATCACGCCCGACCTGCCGGGCATCCACATCTCGATGTGGCTCCTGCTCCCACTCGCCGGGGTCGTGACCGCGCTCACCGGCATCATCATCGGCCTGCCGACGCTGCGACTGCGCGGCGACTATCTCGCGATCGTGACGCTCGGCTTCGGCGAGATCCTCCCGCAGATTGCGCGCAACGGCGACAACTTCTTCGGCACGGGCTTCAACCTGACGAACGGGCCGAACGGGATCACGCCGCTCGACTCCCTCGGCTTCGGCAACCGCATCTCGGATGCGACGAACGGGGTGCTGCCTTCGAACTACCTGCAGTGCTGCAACGCGCATGTACTCGGGCATCAGTTGCAGTCGACGGACATCTTCTTCTGGACCGCGATCCTCTTACTGCTGTTCACGGTGTTCTGCTCGCTGCGTCTCCAGTACTCCCGGCTCGGTCGCGCGTGGATTGCAATCCGCGAAGACGAGACCGCGGCGGCCGCAATGGGCGTCCCGCTGATGCGGACGAAGACCTGGGCGTACGCGACCGGCGCGTTCTTCGGCGGCGTGGCGGGCGCGTACTACGCGAGCTTCAAGAGCGCGACGTTCCCAGGAGACTTCTTCTTCAACATCTCCGTATTCATCCTCTGCATGGTGATTCTCGGCGGGATGGGGAACATCTGGGGCGTCATCGTCGGCGCCGGCTTCCTCGCCTACCTCGACCGGGAAGGTCTCGCCAACACCGGCGCGTGGATCAACACGAACGTGCATCTCGGGCACTGGCATCCGAACCTCGACGTGCCGCTCTATGCCTCCGGCATCTACGGCTTGATCATCCTGATCGTGATGCTCTTCCGACCGGAGGGGATGATCCCGTCGAAACGTGTTGCCGCCGAGATGCACGAAGGCGTGCACGACGAGCCGCTCTACGACCAGCAGCACGCAGGGGCCGAGGCATGAGCGCGCCCCAGGCGACCGACGACATCCTCGTCGCGACCGGCATCCGGAAGGAGTTCGGCGGCCTCGTCGCGGTCAACGACGTCGATTTCACGGTCCCGCGCGGCAAGGTGATCTCACTCATCGGCCCGAACGGAGCGGGCAAGACGACGTTTTTCAACATGCTGACGGGCGTCTACAAGCCAACCGCCGGCACGGTGATGCTGCTCGGCGAGGACGTGACCGGCAAGCCGCCGCACGCGATCACCGCACGCGGCATCGGGCGCACGTTCCAGAACATCCGCCTCTTCCAGAACATGACCGCGCTCGAGAACGTGCTCGTCGGTATGCACGCGCGGCTGAAGGCGAACCTCTTCAACTCGATCATCCGCACGCCCGGCGTCAAGCGCGAGGAGAAGGAAGCGCGCGAGAAGGCGCTCGAGCTCCTCGACTACTGTGGGCTTCGGCGCAAGTGGCAGACGACGGCGAAGAACCTGCCGTACGGTGACCAGCGCCGGCTCGAGGTCGCGCGCGCGCTCGCGACGGATCCGCAGCTGCTGCTTCTCGACGAGCCGACCGCCGGCATGAACCCGCAGGAGTCGGCGGAGTTCACGACGTTCGTCGGTCACGTTCGGGACGAGCGCGGGTTGACCGTCCTGATGATCGAGCACGACATGCGTGTCGTCATGGGGGTCTCCGATCGCGTCTCGGTGCTCGACTACGGTGAGAAGATCGCGGAGGGAACGCCGCGCGAGGTGCAGAAGCACGAGCGCGTGATCGAGGCGTACCTCGGTAAGGCGGCAGTCGAAGACATGAAACGACAGGGACTCTCATGACGGCGAACGGCAACATGGCGACCGTGCCGATTCTCGAACTGACGGACGTCCACACGTATTACGGGTCAATCCACGCGCTGAAGGGGATCTCGCTCGAGGTTCACGAGGGCGAGATCGTCACGCTGCTCGGCGCGAACGGGGCGGGCAAATCGACGACGCTCCGCTCGATCAACGGCCTCAACCGGCCGCGACAGGGCAGCATCAGCTTCCGGGGCCAGGACATCACCTCGGTCCCGCCGCACAAGATCGTCCAGCGCGGCATCGCGCAGTCGCCCGAAGGCCGTCGCCTCTTCCCGCGCATGACCGTGATCGAGAACCTCGAGATGGGCGCGTTCCAGCGCAAGGATCGCGGCGAGATCAAGGGAGACATGGATCGCGTGTTCGAGCTGTTCCCGCGGCTGCACGAGCGGCGCACGCAGAAGGCTGGGACGATGTCCGGCGGCGAGCAGCAGATGTGCGCGATCGGACGCGCGCTGATGGCGCGCCCGCAGTTGCTGCTGCTCGACGAGCCGTCACTCGGGCTTGCACCCATCTTCGTCGAGCGGATCTTCGACATCATCAAGCAGATCAACGAACAGGGAACGTCGATCCTCCTCGTGGAGCAGAACGCGTTGATGGCGCTCGAAGCCGCCAATCGCGGCTACGTGATGGAGACGGGCCGCATCGTGCTCGCCGACAGCGCCGAGTCGCTGAAGACGAACGAGCAAGTCCGCAAGACCTACCTCGGCGAGACGTAACGCTTGGTGTCTGACACCGTCTGATCCGTTTGCCTCGCGACCAGCGGCCCGGACGGTGTCAGACACCGGTTTCTTAGGCGTCGCGGCGGCGCGTCCACCAGTTGCCGAAGGCGATGAAGACCGCGGCCCAGGCAAGGATCACGAGCAGTGCGGTGAGCTCCGACATGTGCACCGGTGCGTTCCTGTTGATCGTGCTCGGGCCGAGCTGGATGATCGCGGCCGAGTCGATGCCCTTGCGCGCCGAGCCGAGGGCTCCGATGTGCATGAGGAGGTTCGACACGATCGCGTTCCAGGCGATCATCACGCCGACGACCACGCGGGAGCTCGCGAAGGCGGCCAGCCCGACCGACAGGATGATGCTCAACACGCTTCCCGCCAGCCCGTACTCGATGTACTCGAACAGGACGCCGCCACTCGGAGTGGCGAGATTCCCTGCGAAGAGGAACGCGCCGCCGATTGCGAGGACGTAGGCAAGCGCGAGCATCGGCAGGAACACGAGCAACGCGCCGGGGATCCTGACGTTGAACAGCGTCGAGCGGCTGCGTCCCGTGACCACGAGGTCGCGGAAGACGCCGTTGCTGACGTCTTGCGTTCCCGCCGTCGCGCCGATCAGGATCGCGGCGACGGTGCCGAGCCCCGTAGCGAGGAAGATGTACGCCTCGAGGTTGCTCGAGCCGCCGGCCGGACCGTGGTGTCCCGGGTTCACGGTGTGCAGGACGATCACGATGATCTCCGCGAGCAGGACCGAGCCGACCGTGAGCAGCAGCGACCACGTCATGAGGCCGCGGCGGCGGATGAGCTTCAGTGCTTCTGCGCCGACGAGTCTCATTCGTTGCCCTCCAGCCGGGACGTGATCGACAGGAACGTCTCTTCGAGGGATGCGCGTGCAGGCTCCAGGCGGGAGACGGCGATGCCTGCCTCCATGAGCATGCGGTTCAGCCGCGCGGGTGTGAGGTCGCCGGCAAGCGTGAGGCGAAGTAAGCCGTGGCCCTCGTCTTCGACGGCTCCGATGCGCTTCTCGCCCGAGAGCAGCGTGCGTGCAGCGGCGGTGTCGTCGACTTCGATCAGGACGGTCGGATCGCCGGTCGCGGCGATCTCGGCGACGGAGCCCTGAATGATCACGCGGCCCTGGTCGACGATCGCGACCTGGTCGCAGGTCTTCTCGACCTCGTCGAGCAGGTGCGACGAGAGGAACACGGTTCGGCCCTCCGAGACGAAGTCGCGGATCAGGTGGCGCATCTCGAGGATGCCGGCCGGGTCGAGCCCGTTCATCGGCTCGTCGAGGATCAGGAGTGCCGGGTCGGCGAGCAGGCAGCGTGCGATACCGAGCCGCTGCCGCATCCCGAGGGAGTAAGCCTTGACGCGGTCGTCCGCCCGAGAGCTGAGGCCGACCCGCGCGAGTGAATCGGGGATCCGCGCCGCCGCGGCCGTGTCGCGTGCAGCGGCCACGATCTTGAGGTTCTCGCGGCCGGTCAGGTGCGGATGGAATCTCGGTTCCTCGACGATCGCCCCGACGCGGGCGAGCGCTTCAGCCCGCTTGGACGGCTGGGGAAGGCCGAGGAGCGCGACGTCGCCCGAGGTGGGCTGCGTCAGGCCGAGCAGGGTCCTGATCATCGTGGTCTTCCCGGCTCCGTTCGGGCCGAGGAAGCCGAACGCGACGCCTGCGGCGACGGTCAGGTCGACCCCGTCGACGGCTGCACGGGCGCCGAACTTCTTCGTCAGCGCGTGGGTTTCGATCACCGTTTCCATGCGCTGCACGCTAAAGGATGACTTAGGTCGACCCGAGGACGAGCGGGAAGTAGGGAGGGGCGAGGAGATAGCCGATGCGCTTCGCACCGCGGCCGCGGGCCATCTCGAGTGCGGCCGGCAGCCCGTGGGCAGGCACGTACCCGAGCTGGCGCGCCGATTGCGCGTCCCGGCAGCCCGCGATGATCACCGCCCCGAGCCGGTGCGCGGTGGCGTCGCACGCGCTCCATTCCAGGAACGGCTGCAACGGATGGCACGCGTGCCCCGCGCGGTACTCGGCGATCGCCTTCGTGTCGTTGACCGCCAGCGCCTCTGCATCGCGCATCGCACCAATGTCTCCGGCCGTGCGAGCGTCGTAGAACAGCGCGCGGTACGGCGTCTGAGTGGGGCGGGCGAACCGGCGCGCGAACGGGTGGACGAGAATCGCCGTTCCACCGTGGGCGAGGGGCGGCGCGTTGCGCCAGAGCCGCAAGGCGAGCCCGAGCCCGAGGTACGCAGCGTTCACCGGATTCGGCCGTTCGCGCGGCAGCGAGGAAGTCGTCGGCGGGATCCCGATCACGATCGCGTCGAGCGGCTCATCGAGGTCAACGCCCTTGAAGACGGTTCCGCGGAGCAGCGCTTCGGTGTGCGCGACCGACGGAGTCCCGGCGTAGACCGCGGCGGCGGTCTGCTCGCGGGGCAGGCGCTCGAGAAGGCGTTGCCGCATCCGGCCGGGCGCGACCTGGAAAACGCGGCGGACCCGCGAACGGAGGAGCCGCTCGATCGCCTCCTGGTCGTAGGGGTAGCCCGCGAACGGCCCGGCGACGCGTGGCGCGTTCAGCGTCAGCGAAACACCGATCACCGGCACCCGCGCACCGAGCAGACGTTCGATCGCGACCGCCAGACGCCAC
>JBKJQL010000242.1:0-3245 GCA_046594035.1 Gaiellaceae bacterium | reverse complement strand
AGTTCAGCGACGCCTCGCATCCTGCTTAGATGGTTGATGCCATCCAGATGGTTGATGCCACGGTTGCGCCCGCCTGGGAACGGCCCAGACGCGGCGCATGACGCGCGCCTCGCCCTTGAACAGCCTCCCGGCTGTCCAGCGGGCGAGTCGGGCGTCCTGCTTGGTCTGGATCCGCCCCCACACCCACGCCCCCGTGGCATCAACCATCTAGGCGTTCTTGACGAGGATGTTGCCGACGCGGTGCGCGGCGGTCTCGCACGCGTCGATCGCGTCTTCCAGCGCTTCGTAGATGTCTTTCCAGCGGATCACGATCACCGGGTCGATGCGGTCGTCTTTGAACAAGCTGGCGCGCGCGGCTCGCGCGACCTCGTCGCCACGGTCCTCGATCGCCTTGATCGCGATCACGCGCTCGCGCGTGCCGTGGAAGCCCTTAAGGTCCCTCAGCAGCAACGCGAGCTCCTCCGTCGCCTCGACGAGCAGCGCGCAGAGCTCGAAAGACTGCTTCGTGGCCGACTCGACTCCGTAGAGCCCGAGCAGTTCGGCCGCGTTCTCCCCCGCGTCGGCCACTTCGTCGATCGCAAACGCGAGCGTGATCAGATCGTCGCGGTCGTACGGCGTGACGAACATCGTGTTCGTGAGCGAGAGCAACTCGGAGACGATGCGGTCCGCTTCGTGCTCCAGATCTTTGATCTCGGCCTGCGAAGGCCCCGACGGCCACTCGAGGAAACGCTGCTGCACTGCGCGCGAGACGGCGAGCGCGGCCTCACCGGCTGCGCCGATGAGCGTGAACATCTCGCCGCTCCCGCGACCGAGACCGACTCTCATCAGAAGATCCACTTCACGGGAAACCAGACCAGTGCCGCGACCGCAGCCGAGGCGGGAATCGTGAGTATCCAGGCCATCAGAATGTTCCCGGCGACGCCCCAGCGCACCGCGGAGAGCCGCTTGGTCGCTCCTGCGCCCATCACGGCGCCGGACACGACATGCGTCGTCGAAAGCGGGTAGCCGTACCTGGTCGACGCGTAGATCACCGCGCCGGCGGTGGCCTGCGCCGCGAAGCCTGCCGGCGGGTCCATCTGGAAGACGCGCTGTCCAAGCGTCCGGATGATCCGCCAGCCGCCCGCATACGTACCGGCCGCGATCGCGAGCCCTGCCGCGATCTTCACCCAGGTCGGGATGTAGAACGTGTCGATCGAGCCGTGCGCATAGAGCGCGAGCGCAATCACGCCCATCGTCTTCTGCGCGTCGTTCGCACCATGCGTGAAGCCGACCCACGTACCGGTCGCGAGTTGCCCGATCCTGAACGATCGGTTCGCCAGGCCGGGCGTCATCCACTGGAAGACCCAGTAGATCCCAAGCAGGAGCAGGAACGCCCCGGCAAACGCAAGCGTCGGCGCCCACACGGCCGGAATCAGGACCTTGTGGACGAGGCCGTGCCACTGCACGCCTTTCTCGCCCGACTGCACGAGAGCCGCCCCGATCAAGCCGCCGATCAGCGCGTGGGACGACGACGACGGCAGTCCGAGCCACCAGGTCAGCAGGTTCCACGCGATCGCCCCGGCGACGGCCGCAAGCACGGTGCGGGGATTCGCGAGGCCCGTGTCGATGATCCCCTTTCCGACCGTCTTCGCCACGGCGACCGTCGAGAACGCGCCCGCGAGATTCGCGAGAGCAGCGATCAGAACTGCCAGCCGGGGCGAGAGCGCGCGGGTCGAAATCGACGTCGCGACGGAGTTGGCGGTGTCGTGAAAACCGTTCGTGAAGTCGAACGCAAGCGCCACGACGATCGTGATGATGAGAAGCGTCACCGGTTCTTGACGAGGATCGCCTCGAGGACGTCCGCGGCGTTCTCGCACGCGTCGACAGCCTCTTCGAGCTGCTCGTGGATGTCCTTCCAGCGAATGATCGTCAGCGGATCGGCGCCGGAGCGGAACAGGTCTGCGATCGCTTCGCGTGAGAGCCGGTCGCCCTCGTCCTCGAGCTCACGCAACGCAACAAGCTGCCGCTTCGAATCCTTGAAGCCTTCGAGCAGCTCCACCGCTTCGTGCAAGCGCGACGCGGCGCGGTAGATGACCTCCGCCTGTTGACGCGCCTTCTCAGGGACGTCACGAACTTCGTAAGCGTCGATGTTGTCGGCCGCCTCGTCGACGTGATCGCACACGTCGTCGATCACCGAGGCGAGGCGATACATATCGTCGCGATCGAACGGAGTGACGAAGGTCCGGTTGAGCAAGTCGATGACCGCATGGGTTAGGCGGTCCCCCTCGTGCTCGAGCTCACGGATGTCGCGCAACTTCTCGCGGCTGTCCGGCCACTCGGCCAGCAACTCCACGAGCGCGCGGGCGATATCGCGCGCGTTGGCAGAGGCCTGGGTGAAGAGGACGAAGAACTCGCGTTTCTGTGGCGTGAGGCGGAGGGCCATCAGCTCCTCACTGTTCCCGTGCGCGTGTGCGCCACACCAGGGCCATCAGCGGGTCCGTCACACGCTCGAGCAGACGGGCGATCCAGAGGATCACGGGGCGACCGAGCCGCACGACCACGAATGCGGCCGCGATGCCGATCAACGTGGAGCCCAGGACATCGCCCGGATAGTGCTCGC
The DNA here is from genome assembly GCA_046594035.1 of Gaiellaceae bacterium. Taxonomy (GTDB): domain Bacteria; phylum Actinomycetota; class Thermoleophilia; order Gaiellales; family Gaiellaceae; genus PALSA-600. The sequence goes on along the minus strand of JBKJQL010000242.1, from coordinate 646 downwards.
CGACGATCACGCGCCCGACCGCGATCAGGATGGCGAGCGTCAGGAAGAGCAAGCCGACTCCCGTGTCGATCAGCAGCACCGCCACGGCAATCGCGATCGCCGCGGTCGTGTGGTCGCTCGGGAACGACGGGTCGGTCTTGTGCGGGCCGAAGACATGCGCAGAAGGATGGGAGATGAATGGCCGGTCGCGGTGGTGCAGCGCTGCAAGAAGGCGGTTCACGACGAGGCCGAGTGCCGCGGCACCAAGGGCAGACCCGGCCGCCAGCTTCCACTTACGGTCTCTGCCAGGGCGCGCGAGGAACCACAACGCGATCGCCGCTACCGCGATCAGGATCGTGCCGTACGTTTCGATCGCCTTGAACAAGGTGCCGAGCCAGTGATGGCGCCAGACGAAATCGTTGATCGAGTGGTAGATCCGCCAGTCCACGCCGCTGACCTTACCGTCGTTCGTACTCGTAGAAGCCACTACCCGACTTTCGGCCGAGGCGCCCCGCCTGGACGTACTGGCGCAGCAGCGGACACGGGGCGTACTTTGGGTTCCCGAGCCCGTCGTGCAGCACCTCCATGATCGCCACGCACGTGTCGAGGCCGATCAGGTCGGCCAGCGCGAGCGGCCCCATCGGATGGGCGAACCCGAGCTTCGCGA
>JBKJQL010000192.1:0-12897 GCA_046594035.1 Gaiellaceae bacterium | reverse complement strand
CGAGGCGCGCGTCATGCGCCGCGTCTGGGCCGTTCCCAGGCGGGCACAACCGTGGCATCAACCATCTAGACGACGAGGATCGCCAGGGCGGCCCAGTACGCCGGCACGATGCGCAGCAGGCGGCGCCGAAAGAACTGGCGTGCAGTCGGACGCGGCGTGCCGCGCAGGCGGGCGTTCACGTACGGCCGGTACAGCAGGAACCCGGAGATCACGAAGAAGAGCGTGACGCCGACATTCAGCCGCTGGAACGCGTAGTGCGCGCCGCCCCCGCCTTCGTTCAGGCCGGAGACGAGGCCGACGTGGTAGACGACGACCGAGAGCGCGGCGATCGCGCGCAAGCCGTCGACGAGTGGGAACCGTTCGTTCCCCGCGGGGGGCTGGAGCGCGGGTGACGCTGTCGACGGCTTCACTTGCAGAGTTTAGCCCGGCCCAGGCCGCCGGTCCTCTGGCCCGCCCGGTACGATGAACAGCCCGGAGAACTTGAACGGCAGCTTGGCGACCGGGTTACCAAACGCCTAAAGAGCCCTCGCGCACCCTTCGGTGCTGCGTCCTCTTTGGAAACTCGAAGGAGACGCGGTTTGACAACGACAGCGCGCGACGTCGCAACGGAGTTCAGGAAGCTCGCAGAGGAGCGGATCCTCGTGCTCGACGGCGCGTGGGGCGTGCTGCTGCAGAACCGTGGCCTGAACGAAGCCGATTTCCGGGGCGAGCGGTTCAAGAACCACCGCCGGGATCTCCTGAACGATCCCGACCTGCTCAACCTGACGCGCCCCGACATCGTCCGGGAGGTGCACGACGCGTACTTCGCTGCGGGCGCGGACATCGCGACGACGAACACCTTCACCGCAACGTCGATCGGCCAGGCCGACTACGGGCTTGAGGAAGCGGTGTACGAGATGAACGTCGAGGGCGGGCGCATCGCTCGGGAAGCCGCAGGGCCGGACCGTTTCGTCGCCGGCTCCGTCGGCCCGCTGAACGTCACTCTCTCACTCAGTCCGAAGGTGGACGACCCCGGCTACCGCACGCACACCTTCGAGCAGATCGTCGAGACCTACGCCGAGCAGATCCGGGGCCTCGCCGAGGGCGGCGTCGACTTGCTCTTGATTGAGACGATCTTCGACACGCTGAACGCGAAGGCGGCGATCGCCGCGGCGCGCGAAGCCGCGCCGCACCTGCCGCTCTGGATCAGCGTCACGATCGTCGACCTTTCCGGGCGCACGCTCAGCGGCCAGACGATCGAGGGATTCTGGACCGCGATCGAGCACGCCGACCCGTTGATCGTCGGCGTCAACTGCGCGCTCGGCGCGAAGGAGATGCGGCCGTACGTCGCCGACCTTTCGCGCATCGCGACGTGCCTGACCTCGGCGCACCCGAACGCCGGCCTGCCGAATGCATTTGGCGGCTACGACGAGACGCCCGACGTCACCTCCGCGCTTCTGCACGAGTTCGCGCGTGACGGCTTCCTGAACATCGCGGGATCGTGCTGCGGCTCGACGCCTGAGCACACGAAAGCGATCAGCGAGGCGGTGCGCGGGCTCGAACCGCGGTCGATCCCGAAGCGGCGCTCCGGTGCGCGCTTCAGTGGCCTCGAGCCGTTCGAGATCACTGAGGACACCGGCTTCGTGCTCATCGGAGAGCGCACGAACGTCACCGGCTCGGCGCGGTTCCGTCGTCTGATCGAGGGCAACGACTTCGGTGGGGCCGTCGACGTCGCGCTCGAACAGGTGCGGGGCGGCGCGAATATGCTCGACGTGAACATGGACGCCGACCTGCTCGAGGGCGAGGAGGCGATGCGTCACTTCCTGAACGTGATCGCAACGGAGCCGGAGGTCGCACGCATCCCGGTGATGGTCGACAGCTCGAAGTGGACCGTGCTCGAAGCCGGGCTTCAGTGTTTGCAGGGCAAGGGCATCGTCAACTCGATCTCGCTCAAGGAAGGCGAGGAGGAGTTCTTGCAGCACGCACGCCGTGTCCGTGACTACGGAGCCGGTGTGATCGTGATGGCGTTCGACGAAAAGGGCCAGGCCGTCGACGTCGAGCAGCGCGTTGCGATCTGCGGCCGTGCGTACGACCTGCTCGTGAACGAGGTCGGCTTCGCGCCCGAGGACATCGTCTTCGACCCGAACGTGCTGGCCGTCGCGACCGGCATCGAAGAGCACAACGACTATGCACGCGCGTTCATCGAGAGCCTGCCGCTGATCAAGGCGCGTTGCCCGGGCGTGCGCACTTCCGGCGGGATCTCGAATCTCAGCTTCTCCTTCCGCGGCAACGACGTGATCCGCGAGGCGATGCACGCGGCGTTCCTCTACCACGCGATTCGCGCCGGTCTCGACATGGGCATCGTCAACGCGGGGCAGCTCGCCGTGTACGAGGACATCGACCCCGACCTGCTCGAGCGTGTCGAGGACGCGATCTTCAACCGCCGCCCCGACGCCACCGAGAGGCTGGTTGAAATCGCCGACCGGTTCCGGGGCGAGGGAACGAGACGCGAGCTCGACCTCGGCTGGCGCGAGGCGCCCGTAGGGAAACGGCTCGAATGGGCGCTCATCCACGGGGTCGTCGACTTCATCGAGGACGACACCGAGGAGGCCCGCCTGACCGCCAAGCGGCCGCTCGACGTGATCGAGGGACCGCTGATGGACGGGATGCGCGTCGTCGGCGACCTGTTCGGTTCCGGCCGGATGTTCCTTCCGCAGGTCGTGAAGTCGGCGCGCGTGATGAAGCGCGCGGTCGCGTACCTGCAGCCGTATATGGAGGACGAGCAGGACGGAACGCACGGGGCGCAGGGGAAGGTGCTGCTCGCGACCGTCAAAGGCGACGTGCACGACATCGGCAAGAACATCGTCGGCGTCGTGCTCGGCTGCAACGACTACGACGTGATCGACCTCGGCGTGATGGTCCCGGCCGAGCAGATCCTCGACACCGCCGAGCGCGAGAACGTCGACGTGATCGGCCTATCGGGGCTAATCACGCCTTCGCTCGACCAAATGGTCGACGTCGCGCGCGAGATGGACCGCCGGCGGATCGAGCTACCGCTGATGATCGGCGGGGCGACGACGTCACGCCAGCACACCGCGGTGAAGATCGCACCCGAGTATCCGAACGAGACGGTCCACGTCCTCGACGCAAGTCGCGTCGTCGACGTCGTCTCTGCGCTGCTAGATCCCAAGCGCCGTACGGCACTCGACACGGAGAACCGTGAGCTGCAGGAGAAACTGCGGCTGCAGCACGCCGAGAAGATCCGCAAGCCGCTGCTCCCCCTGGCGGATGCGCGCGCGAACGGCGTCACCGTGTCTCCGATCGAGTTGCCGAAGCCGCCGCTTCTCGGCGCGCGTGAAGTCGCGCCGGCGCTGTCCGAGCTCGTTCCCTTCATCGACTGGCAGTTCTTCTTCCACGCCTGGGATCTCAAGGGCAAGTTCCCGGCGATCCTCGAGAACCCGGCGGCACGAGAGCTCTATGACGATGCGCAGGCGCTGCTGCGCACGATCCTCCAGGGGGCCTCGCTTCACCCGCACGGCGTCTACGGCTACTGGCCTGCGCACGCGGAAGGGGACGACGTGGTCGTCGACCAAACCCGCTTCAGCTTTCTCCGTCAGCAGGCAGATCACGGCGACGGCCGTCCGAACCGCTGCCTCGCCGACTACGTTGCACCGGAGGACGACTACATCGGAGCGTTCGCCGTCGGGATCCACGGCGCCGACGAGCTTGCGGCGCGCTACGAAGCCGCGCACGACGACTACTCCGCGATCGGGGTCAAGGCGCTCGCAGACCGGTTCGCGGAAGCGTTTGCCGAGTGGCTGCACAAGCGCGTGCGCCGCGAGTGGTACGCGCCGGACGAGCATCTTTCCGACGACGACCTCCTGAAGGAGAACTTCCGCGGCATTCGCCCCGCCTTCGGCTACCCGGCCTGCCCCGACCACAGCGAGAAGCCGAAGCTGATCGAGTTGCTCGGTGCGGAGCGGGCGGGGATCGCGCTGACGGAGACCTTCTCGATGACCCCGGCCGCCGCGGTGAGTGGCCTCTACTTCCATCACCCGCAGTCCAAGTACTTCGCGGTCGGCCGGATCGGTCACGACCAGATCGAGGACTACGCGCAGCGGCGCGAGATCCCGCTCGACGAGGCCGAGAAGGCGCTCTCCCACAGCCTCGGCTAGGGCCTCCACCCGCTTCGGTATCCTGGTTCTCGCAGGCGCCTTCCGGGCGCCGTACCTGTTTCTATGCGGACGACATTGAAGAGAGGCGTCGGGCGCGGCGCCGAGGCGAATGGGAACGGCAAGGCCGTTTTCCCGCCGGGACCGTCGCCCGCGACGGTCACCGCCGTCACCCGCTATCGCCAACCGCCGCCTCCGGCGGCGACCGGCCTCGGTCTTTTCCGCCGCATCCTGCTAGTCACACTGATCGGCATCAGTTCGCTGATCGTCGCCGCGGCGGGCGGCGGCTATCTCTACACGCACGACTTCGTCGCGGGCCTGCGTGCGCACACGCCGTCGGTTGTGAAGGCGTCCAGGGCGCTCGATGTTCCCGTCGCGAACCGTGCGGCGATCGCGCTCGTCATCGGCTACGACCATCGCGCCGGCAAGGAGTCGGTCAACCCGTCGCTCTCGGACACGCTGATGCTGATCCGTGCCGATCCGCTGACGAAGACGATCTCGCTGCTCTCGTTCCCGCGTGACCTCGATGTCCCGATCTACTGCGGCGCGACGCCCTCAGGCACGGATCGCATCAACTCCGCGTACTCGCGCTGCAACGCGAAGGGATCGCTGCTGACGCTCAAGCACCTGACCGGGCTGCCGGTCAACTACCTGATCACCGTCAACTTCCACGGCTTCAAACAGGTCGTAGACACGCTCGGCGGGATCTGGATGGACGTCGACCGGCGCTACTACAACAAGAACACCGGCGCGTCCTACAACAACTTCGCGAACATCAACCTGCAGCCCGGCTACCAGCAGTTGAGTGGCCAGCAGGCCCTCGACTTCGTTCGCTTCCGGCACACCGACTCGGACCTCACACGCGTCGCGCGCCAGCAGGCGTTCGTGCGCGCGTTCAAGGAGCAGGTAGCGCACAGCTTCAGCTACACGAGCATCCCGCGCCTCGTCAGCACGATCACGAAGAACATCGAGGTGGGAGAGGGAGGTCACGCGCTTCAGCTCGACCAGGTGATCTCGTACGCGCTGTTCGCGCAGGCGCTGCCCGGCGGTCACCTCTTCCAGGAGAAGATCGAGAACGTGCAGTGCGGCATCGGCTGCACCGCGTCGTCCACGGACATCCAGGCCGCAGTCGACCGCTTCCAGAATCCGGACGTCCAGGCTCCGAAGGACGCGAACGCTGCCGCGCTGGGGCAGAAGGTCAAACAGAAGACGCTGCCGCCTTCGTCGGTCAGTGTCACGGTGCTGAACGGCAACGGCGTGCAGGGCGCGGCCGCCAACGCGTCGTACCTCCTCGCGCAGCGCGGCTACCAGATGCTGCTGCCGCCGAACGGCGTCCAGGCGGACGCTCCCGCCCTGTCGTTCCATTCGAAGATCTACTACGACCCGTCGCAGCAGGGCTCGAAGGTCGCGGCCGCCGCGCTGCAGAGCCTGATGCAGCCCGCAGACATCGAGAAGCTACCGCGCACCCCGGAGCTGCTCTCGCGCGACCCGGGCTCGATGCTGATGGTCGTGCTCGGTCAGACGTTCCACGGCACGATCTCGCCGCTTCCGACGCGCAGCGTCCCGAAGCATCAGCTGGCAAACGTCCGGTTCGACTCGTCGGCCGCCGCACTGTTGCGCCCCTACGCCAAGCGGGTGCCGTTCAAACTGATGGTGCCGACGGTGCTCGAGCGCAACTCGAGCCCCGACACGCTGCCGAGCGACAAGCCGCTTGCCTACTACTGGATGGACGACAAGCGCAAGCACAAGGGCATCCGGCTCGTCTTCCACAACGGCACCGACTTCTGGGGCATCCAGCAGACCGACTACGCGGATGCGCCCGCCCTCGGGGATCGCAGCTTCCACCGGATCATCAAGGGCCGCGCGTACGACCTGTATTACACCGGGACGCACCTGCACATGGTCGTGCTGCGGCAGGGCGGCTCGACCTACTGGGTCGTGAACTCCCTGCTCGATGCGCTCTCGAACGAGACGATGCTCGCGATCGCCAAGGGCCTCAAACCCCTAACAAGCATTCATTAGGCTTGGGCGCGCAATGAGCAAGGTAGGCATCTTCGGCGCCGGTTGGGTGGGCCTCGTCACCGGCGCGTGCTTCGCAGAACTGGGACACGACGTGGTGATCCGCGACGTCGTTCCCGAGAAGATCGAAGGCCTGCGCCGCGGCGCGGTTCCCTTCCACGAGGAAGAGGTTCCGGCGCTGCTCGGGCGGAACGCGAGTCGCCTGACCTACACGCTCGACGTGAACGACGTCGCGGATTGCGAGTTTCTCTTCGTCTGCGTCGACACGCCTCCGACCTACTCCGGTGACGCCGACCTCTCGCGCGTCTGGACCGTGATCGACGAACTGCCGGACTTCGAAGGCAGGCCGATTCTCGTCATGAAGTCGACCGTCCCGGTCGGCACGGGTCAGACGGTGCGCGCGGGTCTCGACCAGCGTGGGCTGGATCATGTCGGCTACGCGTCGAACCCCGAGTTCCTCGCCGAAGGACGCGCGGTGAAGGACTTCATGAACCCCGACCGGATCGTGGTCGGCGCGTTCGAGCCCGAAGATGCCGAAGCGGTTGCCGGCCTGTATTCCGCAATCGATGCTCCGCTTGTCCGCTCCGATGTGAACTCCGCCGAGATGATCAAGCTCGCTGCGAACGCGTTCCTGATGACGCGCATCTCGTTCATCAACGAGATCGCGAACGTTTGTGAAGCGACCGGCGCCGACGTCGTGAAGGTTGCCGAGGGCGTCGGGCTCGACAAGCGTCTCGGACCGCACTTCCTGCGCGCCGGTATCGGTTACGGCGGCTCGTGCTTCCCGAAAGACTCGCTCGCGCTCAAGCAGCTCGCGTCGAACTCGGGGTACCACTTCCAGCTTCTCTCCGCCGTGATCGAGGTCAACGAGTTGCAGAAGCGGCGTGTGATCGGAAAGCTGAAGCGCCACCTCGGCCCGCTGCGCGGCAAGACGGTTGCGTTGCTTGGCCTGGCGTTCAAGGCGAACACCGACGACATGCGCGAGGCGCCCTCGATCGTGCTCGCCTCGCGGCTGCTCGCCGAGGGCGCCGACGTCCGCGCGTGGGACCCGATTGCCGACGGCGGCAAGCTGCCGAAGGGCGTCGACGTGGTCGGCAGCATCGCCGACGCGGTGCGCGGCGCGGACGCCGCGGTGATCGTCACGGAGTGGGACGAGCTAAAGGGACTGGCGACGGAAGAGATTCGCGCGTCGATGGCCAATCCGCTGATCGTCGACGGCCGCAATCTGCTCGACCCCGAAGAGACACGTCGCGCCGGCTTCGCCTACGAGGGGATCGGCCGTCCAATCTCGCCGGGCGACGTTCTGCCGCAGACCCCCGAACGCCAGCCCGCACAAGAGGTCTAGCGTGGTGCCCCACCAGACGATGCCCTCCGCACCTCCGGCGGCTGCAAAGCGGCGCGCTGCCGCGTCCTCGGTCAACCCGATAGAACCCACTATCGGGTTTCCCTGCGTCCTTGCATCGCTTGCTTTTCGCTCGCCAGAGGCACGGCCGCATCATCTGGAGGGGCACTGATGGAAGCAATCATCCTCGCCGGCGGCAAGGCCGAGCGGCTCGGTGACGCTGCGGGTGGGCGCCCGAAGGCGCTCGTCGAGGTTGCGGGCCGGCCGCTTGCGGCGTATCAGGTCGGGCGCCTCGCGAATGCGGGCGTGACGCGCGTGATCTTCGCGTGCGCCGCCGGCCAGGGCAGCCTGTTCGAGTCCGAGCTGGCGGGGCTCGGCCCCGAGATCGTCGCCGCGGAAGAACCGGAGCGGCTCGGCCGGGGCGGCGGCATCAAGTTCGCAGCACGCCAACGGCAAGAGAGCGGTGACGTGTTCGCACTCAACGGTGACGAGCTCGTCGACGTCGACTTCGACGGGCTGCTCGCCGCACATCGCGCAGGTGAAGCGCACGCGACGATCACCGTCGCGCAGCCGAAGTCCCAGTTCGGTCTCGTCGACGTGGACGACGACGACGTCGTGCGCGGCTTCCGGGAGGGCGGCCAGGTCTCGTTCTGGGTGAACTGCGGCAACTACGTGCTCTCGGAGGAGACGATCGAGCGCTTCCCGGAGCAGGGTGACCACGAGTCCTCGACGTTCCCGGAGCTCGCAGCCGAAGGACAGCTCCGCGCCTTCCGCCATACGGGCCTCTGGCTGACCGTCAACACGCCGAAGGAGCTGCGCGCGGCTTCCGAGCATGTCGCCTCGCATCCGGAGTGGCTCGCGTGAGAGGATCGCCCGAGGCCATGAGCGTCAACTCGCCGAATCTCGACTCGCTGGATCAATGGGCCTTCGACGTGAGAAAGGTCGAGAAGCCGTGGGGTCATGAGCTGATCTGGGCGCTCACCGATGTCTACTGCGGCAAGGTGCTCTTCGTGAAGGCGGGCCACTCGCTCTCGCTGCAGTTCCATCGTGAGAAGGACGAGTCGTGGCTCGTCCAGTCGGGTCGCGCCAAGCTCGAGCTCGGCCAGGCGGGGGAGAGCGTGCTCAAGGAAGAGGTGATCGCTGCCGGCGCCGCGTTCCACTACGCGCCCGGGACGGTTCACCGTGTGACTGCGATCGAGGACACGACGATCCTCGAGGTCTCGACGCCGCACCTCGACGATGTCGTGCGGCTCGAGGACGCCTACGGGCGCGAAGGCACCTCGACCGCCTAACCTTCACACGGCTGTGATAAGGTTGGGGGATGCAAGAACCCCTGACCGTAGGAGCCGCGGCCGCCGAGACCGGCTGGTCGGCCAGGATGCTCCGCTACCTCGAGGAGCACGGGCTCGTGGTGCCGCACCGCACCGCGTCGGGCTACCGCCAGTACGGCCTCCTCGAGCTGAACCGCCTTCGCTCGCTGCTCGACCTGCGCCGCCGCTTCGGGATCGAGCTCGCCGAGCTCGCGTTCGCACGGCGTCTCCGGCGCGAGCCCGAGCTGCGGCGGGCGGTCGATGCCTGGCTCGCAGCGGGCGACGACAGCGGCTCCTGGGTCGAGTGGGAGCAGCGCAAGCACGAGCGCCTGCTTGCCGCCTGAGCCCAAAGATCAGACCACTAGACTGCCCCGCGACAAAACCGGAAGGATTTATGGCTACGACGAAGCGACACGACGTGAAGGACCTCTCGCTCGCCTCAGAAGGCGTGCGGAGGATTCAGTGGGCCGACCGGCAGATGCCGGTGCTGCAGGCAATTCGCGAGCGGTTCGAGCAGGAGAAGCCGCTCGAGGGGTATCGCATCTCTGCCTGCCTCCATGTGACGACCGAGACCGCCAACCTGATGCGGACGCTGAAGGCGGGCGGCGCGGACGTCGTGCTGTGCGCGTCGAACCCGCTCTCCACGCAGGATGACGTTGCCGCCGCCCTCGTCGAGGAGTACGACATCCCGACCTTCGCGATCAAGGGCGAGGACAACGAGACGTACTACTCCCACATCATGGCCGCGGTCGATCACAAGCCGCAGCTGACGATGGACGACGGCGCCGACGTGATCAGCGTCCTGCACAGCGACCGTCGGGACCAGCTCGGCGACATCATCGCCGGCATGGAGGAGACGACAACCGGTGTCATCCGCCTGAAGGCGATGGAGGCCGACAACGCGCTCGAGTTCCCGGTGATCGCCGTCAACGAGGCGCGCACCAAGCACTTCTTCGACAACCGCTACGGCACGGGCCAGTCGACGATCGACGGCATCATCCGCGCCACCAACGTGCTGATCGCCGGCGGCAAGTTCGTCGTCGCGGGCTACGGCTGGGTTGGACGCGGTGTCGCGATGCGGGCCAAGGGCCTCGGCGCGCACGTGATCGTCACCGAAGTCGATCCGATGCGTGCCCTCGAGGCGCTGATGGACGGCTTCGAAGTGCTGCCGATGATCGATGCGGCGAAGATCGGCAACATCTTCTGCACCGCGACTGGTGACAAGCACGTGATCGCCAAGGAGCACTTCGAGGTGATGAAGGACGGCGCGATCGTGTGCAACACGGGTCACTTCAACGTCGAGATCGACATCCCGGCGCTGCAGTCGCTGGCTTCGGAGACGCGTGAAGCCCGAAACTTCGTCGAGGAGTTCACGATGTCCGACGGCCGTCGGATCTACCTGCTCGCAGAGGGCCGCCTCGTCAACATCTCGGCAGCCGAGGGACACCCGGCACTCGTGATGGACATGAGCTTCGCGAACCAGGCTCTCGCGACGGAGTACGCAATCCAGAACGCCGCGTCGCTCGAGAACAAGGTGTATCCCGTGCCGACCGTGATCGACGAGGAGATCGCGAAGCTCAAGCTCGCGACCATGGGCGTCGACATCGACACGCTCACCGCCGAGCAAGAGAAGTACCTCGCGTCCTGGGAAGAAGGCACCTGATCGGACTCGTCGCTGTTCCCGCCGGCCCAGGTGGCCGGCGGGAGCACCGGGTCACACCGCATGCTCGAGCCTGAGCGGATTCTTCGGCTCGAGGACGACGCCGTCGTCTTTCTCGACCAGCGCCGGTTGCCGCTGGAAGAGGTGGACGTCCGCTGCGGGACGGCGGTTGCCGTTGCCGACGCGATCCGGGCGATGGTCGTGCGTGGGGCCCCTGCGATCGGCGTTGCCGCCGCGTACGGCATCGCACTTGCGGCCGCCAAGGGTGAAGACCTGGAGGCGGCCGACCGCGTGCTGCGCGAGTCGCGTCCGACCGCGGTCAACCTGACGTGGGCACTCGACGAGATGCGCGACGACCCGTCGGCCGAGCACGCACGACGCATCCACACCGAGGAGGTCGCACGCTGCAGGCAGATGGCCGCCCACACGGCGGAGCTGCTCTCGACCGGGACGCGCGCGCTCACGCACTGCAACGCGGGCGGTCTCGCTACGGGCGGATACGGCAGCGCGGTCGGAGCGTTGCTCGCCGCGTGGGAGCGGGGCCTGCTCGACCACGTCTGGGTCGACGAGACGCGGCCGTTGCTCCAGGGCGCGCGCCTGACGGCGTGGGAGCTCGAGACCGCATCGATCCCGCATTCGGTGATCGCCGACTCGGCGGCAGCATCGCTGATGGCCGCAGGCGAGGTCGACTGCGTGATCACCGGCGCCGACCGGATTGCCGCGAACGGCGACACCGCGAACAAGATCGGTACGTATTCGCTGGCCGTTCTTGCGCACCACCACGACCTTCCGCTCTACATCGTCGCACCCAGCACGACCGTCGATGTACACACGCCCGACGGCCCCGCGATCCCGATCGAGGAGCGCGACTCATCTGAGATCACCGAACGCTTCGCGGCGCGCAACCCCGCTTTCGACGTGACGCCCGCCGAGCTGATCACGGCAATCATCACCGAGTCGGGCGTCCATCGAGCGCCGTACGCCCTCTCGCTCGCGAGCACGGTCGTAGCGTGAAGGCGATCGTCCTCGCGGCGGGGTACGCGACCCGGCTCAAGCCGCTCACCGACACGTGGGCCAAGGAGCTCTTGCCTGTCGGTGGACGGCCGATCCTCGACCGCATCGTCGAGAGCCTCTCCGCGGTGGCGGACGTCGACGCCGTCCATGTCGTCACGAACGCCCACAAGGCGAACGCCTTCAATGCGTGGGCCGAAGGCCGCGACGTCACCGTCCATGACGACGGCACGAGCACAAACGAAGACCGTCTCGGCGCGATCGGCGACCTGGAGTTCGTGATCGAGCGTGCCGGAATCGAGGACGACTTGCTGGTGATCGCCGGGGACAATCTCTTCGACTTCGACCTCTCCGAGTTCGTCGGCTTCTGGCGTGACAAGGGAGTTGCGAGCGCTGTCGCGGTTCGCGATGTGGGCTCGCTCGAGCTCGCCTCCCACTACGGCATCGTCGCGCTCGACGGCGACGACCGTGTGACGGACTTCGTGGAGAAGCCGGCCGATCCGCCGTCGACGCTGGCGGCGATCGCGACGTATCTGTTCCACCGAGAGCACGTGCCGCTGATCCGCAGCTACCTCGCCGCCGAGCAGCCGGCTGATCAGCCCGGCCGCTTCGTCGCGTGGCTGCAGCGGCACGAGCCGGTGTACGGCTGGGTGTTCGACTCGACCTGGTACGACATCGGGAACCACGAGCAGTTGCTCGAAGCAGACAACCGGATGCGCGCCGCGGCCGGTTTGCCCGAGCGCGACACGTACTCGCCCGACTAGTCACGCTTTTGTTACGAAGCCGTCACAGACACGTGACGCGTTTCTTCGTAGCGTGCCCGGTGTGGTTCGTCGATCTCTTGTTGCCGCCGCGCTGCGTGGCGTGCGGTGGCCCTGCTTCAGGGCTCTGCTCGTCTTGCCGGAGTGCGCTCCGGCCGATTCGCACGCCCCGCTGCGCCCGCTGCGGCGCGCCGACCGCGTGGCCGGTCGAGCGCTGCCGCGAGTGCGCGGGCCGGCGCCTGGCGTTCGCCTCGGCGTCAGCGGCCTACGCCTACGCCGGGCCTGCCGTGCCCTTCGTGCGCGCGTGGAAGGAGCGCGGGCTCCGCCGGCTCGCGCCCCTGGCAGCCGAGCTCGTGCTGGCCCGGTTCGAACGACCGGCCGCAGACGTCATCACCTATATCCCGCCGGACCCCGTCCGACAGCTCAAGCGCGCGTGCCATCCCGCACAGGCTCTGGCGCACGAGCTCGCCGCCCGTTGGGACATCGAGTGCGCGCCGCTCCTCGAGCGAACGCGTGTGACGGAGCGTCAGGCGACGTTGCCGCTTGCGCGACGCGGCGGCAACGTGCGGAAGCTCTTTGCACCCACTGGGGAGACCGCCGCGCGCGTGCTGGTGATCGACGATGTCTACACGTCGGGGTCGAC
>JBKJQL010000189.1:0-6472 GCA_046594035.1 Gaiellaceae bacterium | reverse complement strand
GAACGTCCTGCTTGGTCTGGATCCGCCCCACACCCACGCCCCCTGGCATCAACCATCACGCGCTCTCGCGCAGCGAGACCACGTTGGTCTTGGCCGGCTCGAGTGCCGCCTCGATCCGGTCGAGCCGCGCGCTCATCGCGCGCCAGCCCTCCGTCAGCAGCTCGACGAGCAGCGCGAGGTCGTCGACCCGTGCACTCCGCTCCGACTCGATCGTCGCCTCGATGTTCTCCAGCCGGCGGATCGCATTGTTCGAAAGGCCCTTGACCTCCGCCAACCTGCGGGAGATCGGCGCGGCTTCCTCGCGGAGGCCTTCCTTCAGGGTTTCACGAATCTGTTCACGGATCTCATCCATCGGACCGAAGCTACCGTCCTCGTCGGATGGACGCCCGCGAGCTCGATTACGACCTGCCGGGCGAGCTGATCGCCCAGCATCCCGCGCCCAAGCGCGACGAGTCGCGGCTGCTCCTCTATTCGCGCGCGACCGGCGAGGTCGAGCACCACGTCTTCCGGGAGCTGCCCGAGCTCGTCGACGCGCTGACGGTGGTGAACGACACGCGCGTCGTCCCGGGGCGCATCGCGATCGAGCAGCCACGCGGCGAAGTGTTGCTGCTCGAGTGCATCGAGGGCGATGTGTGGGAGGCGCTCGCACGCCCGACGCGGCGCCTGCGCCCGGGTCGCCGGTACGGGAGCGTGGAGCTGCTGGAGCATCTCGGCGAAGGCCGCTGGCGTGTGCGCCTCGACGGCGAGCCGGACGGTGTCGCTCCCTTGCCGCCGTACATCACCGAGCCGCTCGACGATGCGGAGCGCTACCAGACGGTCTACGGGCGCGAGCGCGGCTCGGCTGCGGCGCCGACGGCGGGGCTGCACTTCACGCCCGACCTGCTGGCGCGGCTGGACGTGGAGCGCGTGACCCTGCACGTCGGTCTCGACACGTTCCGGCCGCTGCAGACCGCCACGGTCGAGGCGCACCACATCCACGGCGAGCGGTACGAGATCGCACCGGCTACGTGGGAACGGATCCGTGCCGCGCCCCGCGTGCTCGCCGTCGGCACGACGACGGTGCGCGTGCTCGAGACGCTCGCGCACGGTGGGCCCTCCACCGGACGCACGGAGCTCTTCATCACCCCCGGTTTCGAGTTCCGCCGTGTCGACCACCTGCTGACGAATTTCCATCTCCCGCGATCGACGTTGCTCGCCCTGGTGATGGCGTTCGCGGGAGTGGAGGAGACGCGCCGGCTGTATGCGCTGGCCATCGAGCAGCGTTACCGCTTCTACTCCTTCGGCGATGCGATGCTGATCCTGTGAACAGGTGTCAGACACCAGTGCGGCGTGCGTTTCTTCCCGGGGCGGAGACTGGTGTCTGACACCTTTTCGGTGCTCGGCACGGATGGCAATGCGCGCACCGGAGTGCTGCGCACGGCGCACGGGGAGATCCGCACGCCGGTCTTCATGCCTGTCGGGACGAAGGCCACCGTCAAGACGTTGCACCCCGACGAGGTGCGCGATCTCGGCGCGCAGATCGTGCTCGGCAACACTTACCACCTCTACTTCCGGCCGGGTGACGAGTTGATCCGCGACCTCGGCGGCCTGCACCGGTTCATGAGCTGGGACGCGCCGGTCCTCACCGACTCCGGTGGCTTCCAGGTCTTCTCGCTGCGCGACACGATCGCCAAGGTCGACGACGACGGCGTGACGTTCAACAGCGTCTACGACGGAGCGCAGACGCGGTTCACCCCCGAGCTTTCCGCGCAGATCCAGCTGAACCTGGGAAGCGACATCGCGATGTGCCTCGACCAGGTGCTACCGCCCGGGCTGTCGAGGCGCAAGCTCGAGGACGCCGTGCGGCGCACGACAGAGTGGGCGCGGCGCCAGCGCCACGCACCGCGCGCCGAGGGACAGCTGCGCTTCGGCATCACCCAGGGCGGTGTCGACCCCGAACTGCGCAGGCGCTCGACCGAGGAGATCGTTGAGCTCGACTTCGACGGCAATGCGATCGGCGGCCTCGCGATCGGCGAGGACCGGGCGCTGACGTTCGAGACGACGGACTGGGCGACGCAGCTGATGCCGGCGGACAAGCCGCGGTACTTCATGGGCATCGGCGATGCCGAAGGCGTGCTCGAGGTGATCGAGGCGGGCGTCGACATGTTCGACTGCGTGCTGCCGACCCGCATGGCCCGCACGGGAACGGCGCTGAGCGCCGAAGGACGCCTGAATCTCAAGAACGCGCGTTTCGCGCGGGACGAGCTGCCGCTCGAGGAGGGCTGCGACTGTCCGGCCTGCGCGCGCTTCACGCGGGCCTACATCCGCCACCTCGTGAACCAGAACGAGGTACTTGGGCTACGCCTCCTCTCGGTCCACAATCTACGATTCCTGATCAAGCTGACCCAGGACGCGCGCGCGGCGATCGAGCGCGGGGGGTTCGCGGACTTCAAGCGAGACCGACTCGAAAGGTTGACGTGCAAGGATTCCTCTTCCTGATCGTCCTGTTCGGCGCAGCGTGGCTCCTCTTCGTGCGGCCGGCGCGGCGACGCAAGATGTCCCACGTGGCGATGCAGGAGTCGATCGCGGTAGGCGACGAGATCATCACGGCGGGTGGCCTCCACGGCACCGTCAAGGCGTTCGAGGACGACACGGTGAAGGTGGAAATCGCGCCCGGCGTGGTCGCCACGCTCGACCGGAGGGCCGTCGCCGCTGTGGCGCGGGACGTCGAGGTCGAAGTCGTGCCCGAAGACCCCCCGGTGCCCGGCTAACCTACCCGTCGCGTGTCGTCCCGCCGTTCCCATCTGATCCTCGTCGGCCTCATCGTGCTCGCGCTCGTGGGCACCGCCCTGCTGGCCGTCCCGGGCTCGCCGTTCCACCGGGGCGTCAAAAAGGGTCTCGATCTCCAGGGAGGCCTCGAGGTCGTCCTGAAGGCGCAGCCGCCGCTCGGCCACAAGCTGACGGCCGCCGACCTCGACCGCTCGGTCTCGATCATGCGCAACCGCGTCGACAAGCTCGGCGTGTCGTCTCCGGAGATCCGGAAGCAGGGGAACAACCAGATCGTCATCCAGCTCGCGGGCATCCACAACCCGGAGCAGGCCGCGTCGATCATCGGCAGCACCGCCGAGCTCGAGCTGTACGACCTCGAGCCCGCGCTCGTGCCGCCGTCGGTCACCCTGAGCGGCGGCCAGCCCGTCGCGACGAGGAACCTCCACTCACTCCTGTCGCGCGTCCAGGCTGCGGCGAAGAACACCAAGCCGAGCGGCTACGCCCTCTTCAAGCCGGTCAAGGTGAAGTCCACGACCGGAACCGGCAAGACGAAGAAGGTCAAGACGACGGTCGTCTGGGTCAAGGCCGGTGGGCCTACGGCGACGCTGCATCGCGACAAGCTCACCGGCAACACGGGCCTGCTCGACGCGACGAAGGGCAAGGTGCCGAAGGGCTGGAAGGTGCTGCCCGTCCCGCAGAACACGACCGTGATCACGTGCTCGACCCGGTCGAGCGACCTTTGCCCCGGTGACCCGAACGGCGTGCCGCCACCCGGCAAGACCGACTACTACCTCTTCAAGAAGGGCCCGTACCCGAACGACCGCTACGGGCCGTACCCGAACCTGACCGGCAAGGATCTGAAGCTCTCCGGCACGCGGCAAGACTTCGACCCGACCTCCGGCGGGCCCGTCGTGCTCATGCAGTTCACGAACAAGGGCAACAAGGCCTTCTACAACGTGACCAAGAACGAGGGCACGCGCGGCCAGATCCAGAAGGCCTCTCAGCACTTCGCGATCGTGCTCGACAACGAGATCAGGTCGTTCCCGCAGATCGACTACACGGACTCGGCCGTGAACAACGGGATCAACCCGGCCGGCACCGGCGCGCAGATCACGGGCATCAGAACGCTGAAGGAAGCGCAGAACCTCGCGCTCGTCCTGCAGACCGGCGCGCTGCCCGTGAAGTTCGTGCCGCTCGAGCGCACCGACGTCTCCGCGACGCTCGGTAAGGACTCGCTGAGGCAGGCATGGCTCGCGGCGATCGGCGGGCTCATCGCCGTTGCGTTGTTCCTGCTGATCCTCTACCGCTTCCTCGGCCTGGTCGCGGTGATCGGCCTCGCGATCTACGGCGCGTTCATGTACGCCGCGATCCTGCTCTTCGGTGTCACGCTGACCCTGCCGGGCTTCGCCGGCATGATCCTGACGATCGGAGTGGCCGCAGACGCGAACGTCGTTGTCTTCGAACGCATCAAGGAAGAAGTGCGCGCCGGGAAGTCCATGCGCGCTGCGATCGCCGCCGGGTACGCGAAGGGCTTCCACACGATCATCGACGCGAACGTCGTCACCGCGATCACCGCACTGATCCTGTTCGCCGTCGCGACCGCAGGCGTCAAGGGCTTCGCCCTGATGCTGCTGATCGGAACTGTGATCTCCCTGATCACCGCCGTCGCCGCGACGCGCGCCATGCTCGGGCTGCTCGCCGGCTTCCGGTGGTTCCAGAACCCGGGCTTCATGGGCGCGCACCATTCCCAGCGCGCGACGTGGCTGCAGATCGACTTCATGGCGCGTCGCAAGCTGTGGTTGACCATCTCCGGTGTCGTGATCGTCCTGAGCCTGGGCTCGCTCGCCACCCGGCATCTCAACCTCGGTATCGACTTCAAGGGCGGCGTGCAGATCACGTTCGAGACGCCGAAGCCCGTCGCGATTTCGAAGGTGCGCGCCCAGACCGAGGCGGTCGGCCAGAAGGACGCCGTCGTGCAGGGCCGCGGCAAGGCCTTCGGATCGGAGAGCTACAAGAGCTTCCAGATCCGCCTGAAGAAGCTCTCCACCCAGAACCAGAACAAGCTGTCTCAGTCGCTCGCGCAAAACGTGCAGGCGACGAAGAACCAGACGAAGAACGTGTCGTCGAGCTTCGGCCGCCAGATCGCCAAGTCCGCGGTCATCGCCGTGCTCTTCTCGCTGCTCGTGATCACGCTCTACATCGCGGTGCGCTTCAAGGGCCTCGCGTTCGCAGTCCCGGTGATCATCGCGCTGCTGCACGACCTCTTGATCACCATCGGTGTCTATTCGCTCACCGGACGCGAAGTCACGGAGGCGACCGTTGCAGCGGTCCTGACCGTTCTCGGTTACTCGATCTACGACACGATCATCATCTTCGACCGCATCCGGGAGAACATTCCGATCATGCGGCGTGCGTCGTTCGCGACGATCGTCAACGTCTCGCTGTGGGAGACGATTCGCCGCTCGTTGGCAACGACGTTCATCACCTTGCTGCCGGTCGCCGCGCTGTTCCTCTTCGGTGGCGCGACCCTGAAGGACTTCGCGTTCGCACTGCTCGTCGGCGTCGCCTCGGGTGCGTACTCGTCGATCTTCATCGCGGCGCCGTTGCTTGCCTGGTGGAAGGAGCGCGAGCCGGAGTACCACCGCCGCAAGGGCAGCGACTCGACCGCCGGCTCGATCTCCAGCCGCGTGCTCGCGGAAGCCGAGAAGGCGGCGGCGGACGAGCCGACGCCCGACACGCCGCTCGACGTCGTCGAGGAAGCGATCGGGCTGGACGACGACTCCGAGGCGAAGAAGGAGCGGCGCCGTCAGCGGCGGAAGTCGCGGCCCCATGGTAGAGCCCGGTAACTCAAACGAGCGGGACTCCTACGATCGGCTGGCCGCGCTCCTCGGACCGCGTCTGGACGAATTGCGCTCGCTCGCCGACGATCTCACGTCGCGCTGGCGGGGCGACGCGGTGCGCGTGGGGGAGGGCTCCCGGCGCCGGATTCAAGACCTCGCTCGCGAGCTCGGACTTGTGACGCGCGAGGAGTGGGACGAGCTGGAGCTGCGGGTGGCGCAACTCGAGCACCGCCTGCGCCTGCTCGAAAACGGCGATTAGCAGCGGTTAGCCGATCGGGTTGCTACCCTGGTCTCTACGGAATGCGGATGAGCCGCGTTCCCGTGAGATCGCGTCTCCTCTTCCGGACACACGATCTCGATGTCCGAAGGAGTTGAGACAAGTTGACTGATTTTCGTTCCCTCGGGGTCTCCGAGGCCGTGAGCAATGGCCTCGCCGCACGCGGAATCGCAGCCCCGTTCCAGATCCAGGCCCTCGTGATTCCCGAAGCGCTGAACGGCGGCGACATCCTTGCGAAGAGCCCGACTGGCTCGGGCAAGACCCTCGCGTTCGCAATCCCGATCGTCCAGCGCCTGAACACCGATGACCGCCCGGCCGCGCTCGTGCTCGTTCCGACCCGCGAGCTCTGCGCGCAGGTCACGGAGGAGTTCGGGCTGATCGCAGGCGACCGCGTCAAGGTCGCATCCGTCTACGGCGGCGTGCCGCTGAAGGCGCAGGCCGACGAAGCGAAGAAGGCGCACGTGATCGTTGCGACGCCGGGCCGCCTGCAGGATCTCGTCGACCGCAAGCTGCTCAATTTGGCGTCGGTGAAGGTCTTGGTGCTCGACGAGGCCGACCGGATGCTCGACATGGGCTTCAAGCCGCAGGTCGATCGCCTGTTGCGCGC
>JBKJQL010000165.1:0-3020 GCA_046594035.1 Gaiellaceae bacterium | reverse complement strand
GTGAAGGGACGTCGATGCACTGGCGCACGGAGATCAGGCTGTCGGGCTTGCTCTCGCGGTTCGGTGGCCCCGGGCTCGAGGCGGTCGCCCGGCGGCAGGCCGAGCGCACCCTCGATGCCGTCGAACGGGCGCTCTAGGGACTGTCGGCGATCTCGACGTGGCGCTCGGCCACGCAGATGTTCGCCCAGTGCTCGGCACGCTCGACGATCCGTTCTTCGATCTTCGCGCGCTCGGCCGGGTCGGCAGGGACGCGGTCCGCGGCGACCTCGATCCGCACCTGGTGGACAGACGCCTCGACGTGCGCGTCGATCTCATGTCGCTCCTCGGAGATGATCGAGACCTCGCCGACCTCGTCGAGCAGCCACTCGGCCAGGCGGTCGATCTCCGCGGCGGTCGCGTCCCGTCCGGCGAAGATGCCGAAGTTGATCCGCACCTCGATCGCGGGCAGGTCATGTCGGTGCACGGCGAATGCCATGGAGGGTTCCATCATGTTCTCAACGTCCGAGTGCCCCGAAGGGTTGCGCGTCAACCTTCACGAGGCTGCCATCTGAAGCCGCGAAGCGCTGCAACCAAGCCGATTACGCCCCATCCGAGCACGATCGCGAGCGATCCGGCTACCGACCAGATGGGCTCGTGGCGCACCATCACTTCGCGCATCACCTTCGTAAAGTAGGTGAGGGGCAGGACGTCGGCGATCGCGCGCAGGAACGACGGGTATCCCTTGGGCGTGAAGAATGTGCCGGAAATGATCGCCATCGGCAGGTAGACGAAGTTCACGACCGCCGACGAGCCCTCGGCCGAACGCACGTACCCGGTGAGCCCGAGGCCCATCGCCGCAAACGCGACGGCGCCGATTGCGAGTGCGACCAGGAGCGAGAACGGACGGTCGGGCACGGCGACGTCGAAGAGCAGCCGGCCGAGCACGATGATCAGCGCCGCCTCGATCAGGAAGACGATGAACGTCGAGACGAGCACCGCGAGCAGATACGTGCCCGGAGGTAGCGGGGTCGCGCGGATGCGCTTGAGGACGCCGCTCTCGCGCCGGATCGTCATCGTGATCGCGAGTCCCGCAAAGGCGGTCGAGGCGACGCCGTAGCCGATCATCCCCGCCTCGAGGAACGGTGCCGCGCGGATGTTCTCCTTCGTGATCGTGCTGTTCCCGTAGATCGAGCCGAAGACGAGGAAGAAGATGATCGGCAGGAAAAACGTGAAGAACGCGGCCTCCCGGTTACGCCAGAAGAGCATTTGCTCCGTCCGGACCTCGTGGATGAACAGCCTCATTCCGCGGTCAGCTCCAGATAGATGTCCTCGAGGGTGGGGCGGCGTACCTCGAGCCCTTCGAGCTCCTCGCCGCGCGCGAGCGCTTCGGCCGTGAGCTCGTGCAGCCGCCGTGTCGGGTCGGTCGTCTGCTCGACGACTTCCTCGCCTCCGCGGCGGTAGCGAATCTCGGTCTCGGCCGCACCGCCGGTCAGGTCGGACGGGCGACCCTCGCGCACGATCACGCCGTCGCGCAGCACCGCAACGCGGTCGGCGAGTTGCTCGGCCTCGTCGAGATAGTGCGTCGTGAGCAGCACCGTCTTGCCGAGTGCGCGCAGGTTGCGGATCGTTTCCCACGCCGTGCGGCGCGCGCTGGGATCGAACCCGGTGGTCGGTTCGTCGAGAAAGATCAACGTGGGGTCGCCAACGAGCGCAATCCCGAGATCAAGCCGACGTTGCTGCCCGCCGGAGAGCCGGCGCACGCGAACGTCGCGCTTCTCCGTCAGCCCGACGAGCTCCACGACCTCGTCCGGATCGCGCGGCTTCGCGTAGTAGCCGGCGAAGACGCGCAGGCTCTCGCGCACTGTGAGGTTGGGGTAGAGCGAAGACGACTGGAGCATCACGCCGATCTGCTCGCGCCACGCCGAGCCTGCCTTCTGCGGGTCGACGCCGAGCACCTCGACCGTGCCCGTGTCGCGCTCGCGGTAGCCCTCGAGGATCTCCACGGTTGTGGTCTTGCCCGCGCCGTTGGGGCCGAGGAGGCCGAACACCTCGCCCTCCTCGATCGTGAAGTCGATGCCGCGGACAGCTTCGAGGTCACCATAGGTCTTGCGCAGGCCCTGCACGGTGACGGCGCTCACAGGTGCAGCTCGCGGACGGCGCCTGGCGCGAAGTCGACGTCGTCGCCGACCAGCGCGAGGTAGATCACGCTGCAGTCCGGCTGGTGGCCGACCGCCACGACGGTCTCGCCGCGATCTGCGACGGCGGCCTTCAGGTCGTCCGCGGTCGCCCCGGGTGCGAGGCGATCGTCGGTCTCCTGCGGTGCGTCCGCCGCGCGTGCGATCTGCTCGGCGGTCTCGCGTGCACGCAGGAGCGGGCTCGAGACGACGAGGGTTGGGCGCTCGGGCGCGAGGCGCTCGCCGAGCGCGCGCGCCGCGGCACGGCCCGCCGGGGTGAGCGGACGAAGTTCGTCGGGCTCGCCGGGCGCGGCTTCGGCGTGTCGCACGAGGAAGAGACGCACGGGCCTAGCGTAGAGGCTTGATCTGGATTGGGGTGCTCGTGGGGATGGCTCAGACCAAGCAGGTCGTTCGGGTCGGGCGCAGGGCATGGCGGTGTCTACGTCTAAGCCCGACGCGGGCGAGATGCGCCGTGTCTGAGCCACCATCCGCGGGTGCCTCGAAATCCAGATCAAGCCTCTAAACGGGACGCGACTTCGCCCAGCAGGCTGACCATCTCCACGTCTTCGTGGACGAGGTGCTGCAACATCACGCGCTCGACGCCGACCCGCTCGTACTCGCGGAGCTGGGCCACGACCTCGTCGACCGTGCCGGAGACGGGGGGCGGCTCGTGCGTCGAGATCGCCTTGAACTGGTTCACGCGCTCCTGGACCTCGGCATCGTTGCGCCCGACGATGCAGCCGGTCATCAGCGAGAAGCGGAGTGGTTCGCGGCCCGCCGCGCGCGCCGCGTCGTCGAGCAGCTGTTTCCGCTCGCGCGCCTCATCGACCGTTGCCAAGACGGTGTTGTACTCGTCGGCGAAGCGCA
>JBKJQL010000132.1:0-8320 GCA_046594035.1 Gaiellaceae bacterium | reverse complement strand
CCGGATCGACGAACCGCATTCAGTTAGAGCTTCTTAGACGGCGCCGGCTGGTTCGCCGGGTTCGCCGGGGTCGACGCCCGGGTCGCCGCCCTCGGCGCGCACGAGAAGCCGCTCCAGGTACCGCTCCCAGCCGCCGCGATGGTGCTCGGCGACCGGCGGCGGTGCGAGCCCGCTGTGGGTGAGACGGAGCAGCGTCCCGTCCTCGCGTGGTGCGAGCTCGACGACGACCGTCGACGACCCGGGCAGCACCGGCGGCGCGTCTCCTTCCCAACCCCATGTGAAGACGATCCGGGAGTGGGGGACGAGCTCGACGAACGCGCCGGATGCCACCTGGCCGCCCGGCATCTCGATCCTCAGCTCGCCGCCGGGACGCGGGTCGATCGCGCCGCCGACGCCCTGCCAGGCGGTCCACCGCTCGAGGTCGGTGAAGAACGAGAAGACGGTTGCGGGTGGCGCCGCGATCGTGCGCGTGACGACGACATCGCTCATCCGCGCTCCACTTCCTCGGCGAGGCGCGCGAGGCGGTCGAGGCTCCCGCCCCAGAACGACTCGAGGAACGCCTTCAGCGGTCCGAGCTGTTCGTGGTCGGCGCGGTAGAGGCGGCGCTTGCCGTCGCGCCGCACAGTGACGAAGCCCGCGTCGCGCAGGAGCGCGAGGTGCTGGGAGACACCGGCGTAGCTGAGGTCGAGCTCGCCCGCGAGCTCGCCGACCGCACGCTCGCCGTCCCAGACGAGGCGGAGGATCTCCCGGCGGCGGGGCTCGGCGACGAGCTGGAGCGCTTCCATGCGGTCATTTTAGCGCAGAACGAAATGTATGCTACGTTTGCGTCGTCACTTAAATGAGAGAAGCGATCCATGGCTGACGTGTTGTTCCAGGTCGATGTCGACGCCGCGCCCGAGACGGTGCTCAAGGCGATTAAGACGACCGAGGGGATCAAGGGTTTCTGGACGAGCCGCGCCAACGTGCCCGAGGCGGTCGGCGAGGTCGTCAACGTCGAGTTCGCGATCGCGCCGATGCCGTTCGACCTCCGGCTCGAGCAGTCGGACGAGCGCACTGTGGTCTGGAAGACCGTGAGCTTCCCGCCGCACTGGGTCGGCACGACGATTCGTTGGGAGGTCGACGAGCGCGAGGGCGGCTCGACCGTTCGTTTCCGTCACGGTGCCTTCGGCGAGGATTGGGAGGCCGGCGCGGTCGCGTATACCTGGGGGCAGATCATGGTCAAGCTCAAGCAGTACGCGGAGACGGGCAAGCCCGATCCCGTCTTCACCTGATCGATGGCGGTCGACGTTCACACGGAGATCGTGATCGACCGCCCGCGCGCAGAGGTGGCGGCGTACGCAGCCGATCCCGACCATTCGACCTCCTGGTACGAGAAGATCGAGAGCGTCGAGTGGAAGACGAGCCCGCCGCTCGCGGTCGGCTCGCAGGTCGCATTTGTCGCACGCTTCCTCGGGCGTGAGCTCGCCTACACGTACGAGATCCGCGAGCTCATGCCGGGGGAACGTCTCGTGATGAGCACCGCAGGCGGCCCGTTCGCGATGGAGACGACCTACGCCTGGGAGGACGCGGGCGACGGCACGCGGATGACGTTGCGCAACCGCGGCGAGCCCGCGGGGTTCTCGAAGCTCGTCGCACCCGTGATGGCGCGCGCGATGCGGCGCGCGAACCGGAAGGACCTCGTGCGTCTAAAGAAGATCCTTGAGTCGTCCTAGCACGCTATCGCCGCGACGACAGTGCCTAGGTCTCAGGCGTCGCGGGTTGCGACTAGCTCAGCCTCGACCGCATTCAACACGTCGTTCGGCGCGCCGTCGCGCGGCTCGAGCTCGCGCCAGCCGAACTGCTCGAGGTACGCGTCGCTGCCGACCAGGCCTTGCTCCATCGCGACGCGGTCGATCTCCTGCTGGAACCAGTCCGGTAGCTGGCGCGACTGCTGCGTTCCGTCGTCGAGCGTGACGCGAACGAGCGACGGGATCTCCTGCCAGTAGAGGACGCGCACCTGCATCAGCGGCGATTTTGCACGTACTGGTAGCCGAACCTGCCTTTGATGCAGAGGTTGCCCTCCGTCACGTCGTGGTCGTGCGGCGAGGTGACGTTGACGATCTCGTTGTCTTGCACGTGCAGCTCCAGGTTGCAGCCGACGCCGCAGTACGGACACACCGTCGAGACGACCGTCTCGTTCTCCGCGTCCCACGTGCCGGCTTGGCGCTTCTCGTACTCCGGCACCGACATCAACGCGCCCGTCGGGCACACCGCGATGCAGTTGCCGCAGTACACGCACGCCGACTCCGGCAGCGTCACGTCGAGCTCCGTCGAGATGTGCGCGTCGAAGCCGCGGCCGGCGACGGCGATCGCGAACGTGTTTTGGTGATCCTCACCGCACGCCGAGACGCACTTGTAACAGAGGATGCACTTCGAGTAGTCGCGCACGTACAGGTCGTTGTCGATCTTCACGTCCTGCGTCACCGTGGCCGCATCCGGGCCGAAGCGGTCGGGCTTCGCGTCGTACTCCTCGATGTACTCGAGTGCTTCCGGGGCGGTGGACAAGTCGACGGACGAGCCCAGCAGTTCCATCACAAGGCGCCTCGACAGGCGCACGCGCTCCGAGTCCGTGAGCACGACCATCCCTGCTTCCGCCTTCCGCGAGCACGACGGGACCAGCGTGCGCGCGCCCTCGACTTCGACCACGCACACGCGGCACACGTTCACCGGTGTCAGGGTGTCGCCGTAACAGAGCGTCGGCTGGTCGTTTCCGAGCATGCGGCACGCGTCGAGAATCGTCGAGCCCTCGAAGACGCGCACGCTCTCGCCGTCGACCGACAGCTCGATCATCTTCTTCGGCGTGGCGAGGACGACGCTCATGCGAAGACTTTGAGATTCACGATCGCGGACGCTACCGCGTTCGCCGCCGTTTGTCCGAGGCCGCAGATCGAGGCGTCGCGCATCACCTGTGCCAACTCGTCGAGCGTCTGGAACTCGTTCTCCTGCGGACGTCCGGCTGCGAGCCGTTTCAGCGCCTCCTCCTGGCGCACCGTGCCAACGCGGCAGGGCACACACTGGCCGCACGACTCGTCGCGGAAGAACTCGGCGATCCGCAGCAGCGCGGCGACCAGGTCGGCACTCTCGTCGTAGACGATCACAACGCCCGAGCCGAGCGTGACGCCCGCCGCGCGCGTGTCCTCGTACGTCAGCCGTAGATCGAGCAGGTTCGGCCCGACGAATGCGCCCGCGGCACCGCCCAGGAGAACAGCTTTTGGCGGCTCGGCTCCTGCCAGGTCGAGCAGTTCGCGCAGCGTCGCGCCGAACGGCAGCTCGTACAGGCCCGGTCGCGCGACCGCGCCCGAGAGGCAGAAGAGCCGGGTGCCCGTCGACGCCTCCGTGCCGATGCCGGTGAA
Organism: Gaiellaceae bacterium; assembly: GCA_046594035.1. GTDB lineage: Bacteria > Actinomycetota > Thermoleophilia > Gaiellales > Gaiellaceae > PALSA-600. The sequence continues at coordinate 4,928 of JBKJQL010000132.1, read as the reverse complement.
CGCCTCGCCACCGTCGGTCACCACATCCAGCACGTTGAAGAGTGTCTCGACGTTGTTTACCGCAGTGGGCTTTCCAAAGAGCCCGACCTCGACCGGGAACGGCGGCTTGTTGCGCGGCTCGCCACGGAAGCCCTCGATCGACTGGAAAAGCGCGGTCTCCTCGCCGCAGACGTATGCGCCGGCCCCGATGCGCAGTTCGATCTCGAAGCCCTCGAGGAAGGCGCGCGAGCGAGCGAGGTCGATCGCGTTCTGCAGCCGCCGGTGGGCGAGCGGATACTCGGCGCGCACGTAGATGAAGCCGTGGCTGCTGCCCGTCGCGAGCGCAGCGATCGCCATCGACTCGATCAGCGCGAACGGATCCTCCTCCATCAGCACCCGGTCCTTGAATGTTCCGGGCTCCGACTCGTCGCCGTTGCAGACGAGGTAGTGAGGCTGCGCGGGCTGCTTCGCGACCGCCGCCCACTTGGTGCCCGTCGGGAACGCCGCGCCGCCGCGGCCGAGCAGGTTCGACTCGGTGACCTCGCGCAGCACGGCCTCGGGGCCGATTTCTCGCGCGTGGCGCAGCGACTCGAACCCGCCGGCCTGGATGTACGCGTCGATCGACTCGGGATCGACGCCCGCGGCGATCCGCCGCAACAAGCGCAGGCCGGGCTGTCCGGCCTGCGGAAGCGGCGGCCCAACGGCGGGGATCTGCTCCTCGACCGGCTGCACGCCCGCGATCGTGCGATACGACGCGGGCGCGCGCTCGCACAGTCCGAGGCACGGCGAGGGCAGCGCGCCCTCGGGAACGCTCGCGCCCTTCAACATGCACGAGAGGTCGGTGCAGACGTGCGTCACATCGGCAGGCCGCTCCTCGAGTGCGATCAGCGCGTAGAAGCTCGCGACACCGTAGGCCTCGGCGGGCGGGACCGCGAGCCGACGCGACGCGTAGCCGAGCGCGCCCTCGCTCACCCAGCCGACGCGCCGTTGTGCGGCGCGCAGCGCGGGCAGCAGGAGGTGACGCTTCGTGCGGTCGTCGCGGGCGGTGCGGCCGTTCGCGTCGGCGTCCGCGCCCAGCACTGCATCGATCGCAATCCGCTCGGCCTCGCTCGGCTCGGCGTTCAGGAGCCGGAGGTCAGGCAATCGCTTCCACTCTGATCGCCGTCGCTTTGAACTCCGCCGTGCCGCTCTTCGGGTCGGTTGCGTCGATCGTCAGCACATTCACCTCGACGAGGTCGGGGAAGTGCAGGTTCATGAACGCGAGGCCGGGGCGGAGGTTCGTGTCGAACGCGACCGGCGCCTCGACCGCGCCACGGCGCGAGGTGACGAGCGCGCGACCGCCGTCGAGCAATCCGTAGCGCGCGCCGTCCTCCGGCGAGACGAGCAGCGCCTCGCCGCCGACGTGCAACGGCGACGAGAAGCCGCCGGTCTGCACGCCCGTGTTGAACGACTCGAGCCGCCGCCCGGTCGTCAGGCGCAGCGGGAAGTCCGCGTCGAGCACGTCGACCGGCGGTGAGTGCTTGACCGGAATGAACGGCGCAGGATTCTTGACGACGTCGTCCCACAGGTGCGCGTGCAGGAACTGGTCGCCGGGGTGCATTTCATCCCAGCACGGCCACTGGATCCCCCCGAGCTCCTCGAGCCGCGCGTACGACATGCCGGCGTGCATCGGGGAGAGCGTGCGCAGCTCGTCCCAGACGTCCTCGGGTTTTCCGCTGCCGAGCTCGACGCCCATGCGGCGGCCGAGCTCGTAGACGATCTCGACGTCGTCGCGCGCCTCCCCCGGCGGCTCGAGCGCCTTGCGCACGCGCTGCACGCGCCGCTCGCTCGAGGTGACCGTTCCCTCGGCTTCCGCCCAGGAAGCGGAGGCGGGGAGGACGACGTCGGCCATCTCCGCCGTCTTCGTGCGGAAGATGTCCTGGACGATCAGGCAGTCGAGGCTCTCGAGCAGCTTGCGCGCGCGTGTCTGGTCGGCCTCCGACTGCGCGGGGTTCTCGCCGATCACGTAGAGCGCGCTCAGCTCGCCTTCCTCGATCGCCTCGAACATGTCGGTGAGGTGCAGGCCGTGCTTCGGGGGGATCGTCACGTTCCACGCCTTGTCGAACTTCGCGCGCGACGCGTCGTCCTCGATGTCCTGGAAGCCGGGGAGCTTGTTCGGGATCGCGCCCATGTCGCCGCCGCCCTGCACGTTGTTCTGACCGCGCAGTGGCTGCAGCCCGGCGCCGTGGCGACCGACGCCGCCGACGAGCAGCGAGAGGTTGATCAGCGCGAAGACGTTGTCGACGGCGTTGTGGTGCTCGGTGATCCCGAGCGTCCAGCACATCTGCGGGAACTTCGAGTTGCCCCACGCGTGTGCGAGCTCGCGGATCGCGGTTGCGGGCACGCCGGTCACGCGCTCGGCTTCCTCGAGCGTCCAGGGCTCGACCGACTCTCGGTAAGCGTCGTAGCCGGTCGTTGCACGTGCGACGAACTCCTCGTTGACGAGGCCGGCGGTGATCACCTCGCGCGCAACGGCGTTCGCGAGCGGGATGTCGGTGCCGACGTCGAGCCCGAGCCAGAGGTCGGCCCATTGCGCCGATGCGGTGCGGCGCGGGTCGACGACGTACAGCTTCGCGCCCCGGTGCACGGCCTTCAGCAGGTGGTGGAAGAAGATCGGATGTGCGTCGCGCGCGTTCGAGCCCCAGAGGATGATCAGGTCCGCAGACTCGCGAAGCTCTTCGTAGGAGCTGGTTCCACCACCGGCACCGAACACCGTCGCCAGACCGACGACGCTAGGGGCGTGTCAGGTGCGGTTACAGCTGTCGATGTTGTTGGTGCGGAGTGCGACCCGGCCGAACTTCTGGGCTGCGTAGTTCAACTCGTTCGTGGCCTTGGAGCAACTGAAGATCCCAGTCAGTTTTCCCTGATGGGCAGCGCGGCGGAGGCCGGCGGCGGCTCTGTCGAGCGCCTCGTCCCAGGTCGCGGTCCTCAGCTCTCCGTCGTCACGAACGAGCGGCTGGGTCAGCCGCGTGTACCTCGGAGGCATGCGCCGATCCTAGTGGCAATACGTGGAGGGCTGGTTTCGCATTATGGAACCGCGGCGAGCTCCGAGAAACTCTCGAACCTGGTTGAAGAGCGAACCAGGTTCGGTTCTAGGGTCAACCTGGTTCGCTCTTCAACCAGGTTGATGAGTGTCGTTCCCCGCCAGCCACACCGTCGTCCGCCGGCGGTTGACGTCCTCGTCGCTGCGCGCCCATTCGTGCTCGCGCGCGTAGAGCGCCTGCGCGCGGAGGTCGGGACGGCCCGCGAGGATCGGCTCGAGCAGCGACGGGTCGTCGGCCGTGGGCTCGAGCACTTCGGTCACGAGCGATCCGTAGAGGTGCAGCAGATGGGAGCGGGTCGCGGCGTCGAGCTCGACCGGCCAGTCGATGCGGCTCAGACCCGTCGCGCCCGGAAGGGGACGAGGCGAGCGGTCGAGGTTCCGTACCCCGAGCTGTTCGAGCGCGTCGAGTGCGATGCGGCGATACGTCGTCAGCTTGCCGCCCGCGACGCTCAGCATCCCGTGCGTTCCGCGCGTGTACACCGTCTCGCGCCGGGCGTTCGCTGTCGCGCCCGGCCCCCCGGGCAACACGCGCAGACCGTAGAAGGACGCGCGCACCTCGCCGATGTCGCGCACTGCGACGGCGGCCTCGTCGAGGATCGTGCGGACGTCGTCGTCGGTGACGCGCGCGTCCTCGGGCTCGCCTTCGTGCAGGGTGTCGGTGGTGCCGAGCAGCAGCTTGCCTTCCCACGGGATCGCGAAGCTGACACGAACCTTGTCGTGCGGGATCGTCATCGCAGCGGTCCAGTTCTCGCCCCCATCGGCGATCAGGTGCACGCCCTTGCTGAGGCGGATCGACGTCTCGGCGGCAGGATCCTCGAGGCGGCGCACGCGATCGAGCCACGGGCCGGTCGCATTGACGATCGCCTTGGCCCGCACGTGGATGGTCTCCCCGTCTGCGAGGATATCCGCGCCGTCGGGGCGGATCGCGACCACCTCTGCGTAGTTGAGGACGGAGGCGCCGCGGTCTGCCGCGGCGCGGACATTCGCGAGCGTCAGCCGGCTGTCGTTCGTCCACGCGTCGGCGTAGAGCGCCGAAGAGTGCAGGCCCTCGGTGCGAAGCTGCGGGACGAGCCTCAGCGCCCGCTGCTCGCTGACGCGCCCGTTCAGTTTCGCGCGCGCGAGCGCGGAGTAGAGGAGCACGCCGGTGCGCACAAACCACGGGCGGTGCGGCCCGTCGTCGTAGAGCGGGAACAGGAAGTTCAGCCGGTGGACGAGGTGCGGTGCGACGACGTTCATCAGCGCGCGCCGCTCCTGGTGCGCCTCGCGCACGAGGCGGACGTCGCCCAGTTGCAGGTAGCGCAGGCCGCCGTGGATCAGCTTCGACGACGCGGACGAGGTCGCCGACGCGAAGTCTCCGCGCTCGACGAGCGCAATCTTCATCCCGTGGGCGCTCGCGGCCTCGGCGATCCCGGCGCCGACGATCCCACCGCCGATCACGAGCAGATCGAACTGTCGGCCCCCGAGCGCCTCTAGGCGTTCCACAGAGGGTTGCTCCAGGCCTTGTTGCCGTGCCGGTCGAGCACTTCGACGCGTCCGTAGCGCGCGTCGTAGGGGCGGAAGAGCCGTGCCGCTGTGATCAGGCCGTCGTCGTTGCGCTCGATGATCTCCGAATGGTTCGGATAGCCGAGCCGACCCGCGTTCGCGCGCGCGCCCCGGCAACGGCCCGAGTAGAGGGTGACGGCCTGCGCGGGGCTGCAGCGGACGACGACATCGCCGTCGCTGATCTCGATGTCGCGGATCAGAGGACCGGTCGAGCCGTAGAACATCCCTGTGCGCAAGGCATCGAGCACCGCCTCCTGGGTCTGCTCCTTCACGCGGACCCAGGTCGACGCGAAACCGCTGTCGTACCCGGGATGGTGGGAGTCGT
>JBKJQL010000180.1:0-16900 GCA_046594035.1 Gaiellaceae bacterium | reverse complement strand
CGCATGCGCGCCTCGAGCTCGGCGGTGCGCGGGCCGGTCGTCAGCCAGCCGGAGCGGAGCGTCTCGGGGACGGCCTCGGTCTCCTCCTCGGTGATCGCCGGAGGCTGGAACGAGAGAAACGTTTCTCTAGACGAGAGCTCCGGCATCCGCGGTGACGAAGCGTACGCGGTTCGCGGCAGCGTCCGCCCGCGCGACGGCCCCCTCGCGGGAATCGGCGGTCACGAGCACCGCCCCGGCCCGGTCGGCTCCCCGGCGCAGCGGGCTGAAGACGTAGCCCGGATCCCGGTAGATGCGGGCCTCGACGCCCTCGGCCACCTCCACCCGCTGGAGCACCCCGGGCGGCGCCACCAGGAAGCGTGTGACCGCCCCACCGACCCGAGGCTTGTGTTGAGTCAACACAAGCTCGTTCCCCAGCGCCGCGTCGAGGGCGAGGCCGTTCAGGTCGAGGCCGAGCACCGCCTGGACGAGCTCTGCGTCGTGCCCGCCGCCGAGCCGGGCGGCGACCTCGATCACCTGCGGGCCGTCAGGGCCGATGCGCAGCTGGGTGTAGGAGGGGCCGTTCTGGATCCCGAGCGCGGCCACGGCCGCTTCGGCCACGGCCGCTGCGCCGCCGCCGGCCTCGCTCGGCCAGACATGGGCGAGCGCGACGCCGAAGGCCGGAAGCTCCGCGGTGATCCGGTCGGTCACGGCGAGCGCGGTGAAGGCTCCGTCGATCGAGAAGCCGACAACGGTCACCTCGGGCCCGTCGACGAGCTCCTCGACAAGCGCGAGCCCGCTGCGCGCGGCGCCTCGTGCGGTCTCGATCGCCGGCTCGAGGGCCGCGCGGTCGACCACGAGGGTCAGCCCCTTCTGGCCCTGCCGGTCGGGCGCCTTGACGACGACCGGCCCCTCGACCTCCGGGGGATCGTCCTTCTCGCCGACGACCCAGGAGCGTGGTTGCGGCACGCCCGCCTCGGCGAGCCGCTCACGCTGGCGCAGCTTGTTGGTCGCAAGCACCGCGGTCTGCGGCGAGATCGGATGTGGCAGCCCGGCGCGCTCGGCGATCCGCGCTGCGACGCCGACCGGCCAGTCCGTGCCGGGCGAGATGATCCCGTCGATCTCGAGCGCACCGACGAGCCGCTCGATCGCCGGCTCGTCCTCGGTCGAGAGGATGCAGCGGCGGTCTGCGAAAGCGAAGCCGGGGGCCGCCGGGTCGCGGTCGACGACGGCGACCCAGAGGCCGCGCGCACGGGCCGCCTCGAGCAGACCGAGCTGTGCAGGAGCGGCCCCTAGGACGAGTAAGCGCGGGACTCGCGCGCGAGGATCGCTCTCCACCACGCCTCATTGTCGCGATACCACGCGACGGTGCGCTCCAGTCCCTCTTCGAAGCCCGTCCGCGCCGTCCAGCCGAGCAGGCGCTCCGCCTTCTCGGTGGAGCCGATGTGACGGTCGACCTGGCCGAGCCGCTCGGGCACGTGGCGGACAAGCTCGCGCGGCTTGCCGAAGGCATCGAGCACGAGGTTCGCGATCTCTGCGACCGAGATGTCCACGCCGGTCGCGATGTTCAGCACCTCTCCGGCGATCGCGTCGATCGGTGTCTCGATCAGGGTCTGGATCGCCTCCGCATGGTCGCCGACGTACAGCCAATCGCGCGACGCGTGCCCGTCACCGTGGATGGTCAGCGGCTCGTCGGCGAGCGCCTGGGTGATGAAGCGCGGCACGACTTTCTCCGGATGCTGTTGCGGGCCGTAGTTGTTGAACGGCCGCACGATCACGATCGGCAGGTCGTACGTCGTCCAGTACGAGTAGGCGAGGCGATCGGCGCCGGCCTTGGTGGCCGCGTACGGCGATCGTGGCTTGAGCGGATGCTCTTCGTCCATCGGCGCGCTCTCGGCGGTGCCGTACACCTCGGAGGACGAGATGAGAATGAGGCGCTCGACCGGCGTGGCGCGGATGGCGTCGAGCAGGATCTGCGTGCCCTCGACGTTCGTCGTCACGAACTCGGACGCACCGTGCTCGATCGACTTCTCGACGTGGGACTCGGCAGCGGCGTTGACGATCACGTCGACGCCCTCGATCAACTCGCGCACGAGGCCGGCGTCGCGGATGTCGCCGTGCACGAACGAGAGGCGCGGGTGGCTCATCACGTCAGCGAGGTTCTCGAGGTTGCCCGCGTAGGTGAGCGCGTCGAGGGTCACGACCTCGTGCTCGGTCTCGTCGAGGAGGTGGCGGATGAAGTTCGACGAGATGAACCCCGCCCCGCCTGTCACAAGTACGCGCTTCAAAGCTCCTCCTCGATCGTGTACAGCGGCCTACCTTCGACGTCTCGCTGGACGCGGCCCAGCGACTCTCCGATCAGCGCCAGGACGAAGCCCTGGATGCCGAGGACGAGAACAATGCCTGCTCCGGCGAAAAGCGGCCCGGGGAAGTTGGCGTTGACGATCCAATAGACCATTCCGTAGATGCCGATCGCACCCGACGAAAGCGTGCAGACGAGGCCCAGCGTGACCCCGATCCACTGCACGGGCTGCGGCCAGAAGCCCGCCACGACGTGGAGCGCGAGCTGGACGAGGCGCACCGGCGAGTAGCGCGAGCCCGAGCTCGACGGCGCATGCGAGACGTCGACCTCCTCGACGGAGACGCCGCTCGAGAGCACGAGTGCCTTCGTGAACTTCTGCCGCCCGATCGAGCCCAGCATCGGCTCGATCGCCGTGCGGCGGTAGCCGTTGAACGCGCAACCGAAGTCCGAGATCGTCACGCCGGTGAAGCGGCGCAGCAGGCCGTTGATCAGACGACTCGGCATCGTGCGGCCGTGGGAGTCGCGGCGCGCGACGCGGCGGCCGGACGCGACGTCCGCGCGGTCGAGCGCGGCGAGCAGCTTCGGGATGTCCTCGGGCTCGTTCTGGAGGTCGCCGTCCATCGTCACGATCCGGCTGCCGCGGGCGCGCACGAGCCCGGCGTGCATCGCGGGGTGCTGGCCGAAGTTGCGCTTGAAGCGCACGACCCTGACTCGCTTGTCTTCGGTGTGCAACGCGCGGAGACGTTCGAACGTCGCGTCGGTCGAGCCGTCGTCGACGAAGATCGCCTCCCACTCGCTCCCGTCGAGCGACGCTGCGACGCGCCGGTACAGCTCGTCGACGGCGCCTTCCTCGTTCAACAGGGTGACAACGATCGATACGTCCATCTCACAAGACCCTAACCCGCGCTCCTTAGAGTCGCCCACGTGCAGGCGGGCGACCTCGTGCTCAAACGGAGCATCTACCGCGGCAACGTGCGCTGGACGTTCCCTCATCGCTACGTCGGCGAGTGGGACGGGAGACTCGGCATCTACTGCGGCCCGGGCAACCAGGGCAAGGCGATGCGCCGCGGCCCGGAGGGCTACCTCAAGCGCTGGGTGACCGACGCGCCGCCGTTCTCGACCACATGGGAGCAGACACACGTCCTCCGCTTCGAGCGCGAAGGCGCACGGCACAGCGTCGAGATCTACTGGGACATCGACTGGAACCAGATGTCCTGGTACGTCAACTTGCAGACCCCTGTCGTCGTCAACGGCTCCTTTGTCGATACGACCGACTGCGCACTCGATGTGATCGTGAGACCGAGCGGTGATTGGGCGTGGAAGGACGAAGACGAGCTCGAAGAGGCGGTGGAGCTCGGCGTCTGGACGGCGGCCGAGGCCGACGAGATTCGCGCCGAAGGCGAGCGCGTGATCGCTGCAGCACCGTGGCCGACCGGCTGGGAGGACTGGCGCCCGCCGCCCGAGTGGGGCCCGCTCGGCCTGCCGCGGGACTGGCATGTGGTCTGAGGGCGAGACGGTCGTGCGCCGCGAGGTGCTGAACGACGGGCGCTCGTGGTCCGAGGTCGACGTCGTCGTCGTCCGCGACGAGCCCGAGCTGCTCGCGACGTACATCCCGGAGGGAGCGCCGCTCACCTTCCCCGAAGGCGACTGGCCGATCGAGGGCGGGCGCCATCCCTGGGCAGGCCGGGAACGGTGGACGGGACACGGCGTGCTGATGCTGCAGCGTCCGGCCGAGGCCCACGCCGTGTGGGTGTTCTGGCACGGGCGGGAGCGCACGTTCAACGGCTGGTATCTCAACCTGCAGGACCCGTTTCGCCGCACTGCCGAGGGCTACGACACGCAGGACCACGAGCTCGACATCTGGGTGCCGGCCGAAGGCGCGTGGGTGCTGAAGGACGACGAACTGCTCGATCTCCGGGTCCGTGAGGGCCGCTTCACGCAAGATCAGGCGCGTGCCTTCCGCGCCGAAGCAGCCCGCATCACCGCAGAGCTCGACGCCGGCCGCCGCTGGTGGGACGACGAATGGGCGGCGTGGCGACCCGATAACTTGATGTTCAAACCAACAAAAGACCAGTTTTGCTAGGATCGGTCGATGGCGTCTCCTGCCGAGACCGTCGAACAGATCGTCGCGCTTCGCCGCGTGCTCAGTGCGGTCGACGATCCGGTTGAGCGACGGCGCCTCGCCCGAGTGATCCGGCAGCTCCGCCCTCAGCTCGGAGTTGCAGTGCCCAAGCATCGGGCCGCAGCCAGCCTGGGTGTCAGCCCCCAGGCGCTGGAGCACTGGGTGCGCGAGGGGGCGATCCCGGTCACGCGGAAGCCTGGCTCCTCACGCGAACTGATCGACAGCGAGGCGCTCCTCGCAATCGCCGATGAGGCCGAGCGCCTGCGCGAGAACGGACAGGCACGCACCCTCGCCAAGGCAGTGCAGAATCTCGCGAAAGCGGGACGGATGCCGCGCAAGCTTCGTCCGAATCAGTCAGCCCGTGAACTGCGGCATGAGTACCTCCAGACGACTCCAGCCGAGCGGCTCAGGGCCGGGATCGAGTTGAGCCAGACAGGAAGCGCGCTGGCGGCCGACGCCCGTGCTCGAAAGAACCGGAAGGTGAGGTAGGTGCAGCCCGGCCCCGCGACGCCACCGAGGTTCTACGGCCTGCTCAAGGAACTCCGGGACAAGGGGACCGACTTCGTGATCATCGGCGGGTTCGCGGTGACGCTTCATGGCTACGTACGAACCACCAAGGACATCGACATCGTGCCCCATTCTTCAGAGGAGAACATCTCGCGGCTCTGGGACGCCCTCTGCGCACTCGATGCACGGCCGGCCGAGTTCGGCGAGTTCAGTGTCGAGGAGATGCCGATTCCGTTGACGTACGAAGGTCTGCTCGAGGGCGGCAACTGGGTGCTCTACACGTCGTACGGACGCCTGGACCTCATGCCGTACGTCGAAGACACCTACGGCGAGATTCCCTATGAGGAATTGCGCAAGAACGCCGAGCGCGTCGATCTCGAAGAGGTCGGCTACCCGATTTGGATTGCGTCGCTCGATCACCTCATTGCGATGAAGGAGCATGCAGGTCGCGACATCGATCGCATCGATCTGACGGCGATGCGAATGGCTCAGGGCCTCGAAGAAGAGTAGGGCGATTGCCGAATTCGCTCTTCTCCGCGGGCGAGGTCGTCACGCTGCGGTTCCAATCGATCGACGGCCGCTTCTACTCGGGCCGCCCGTTGCGCGTGATCGAGCACACGCCCGAGCTGCTCGTCACCTACATGCCCGAGGGCACGGTCGTCTCGGTGCCGATGCTGGCCGACGGGCGCGGCCTGCGCGACGTTCCGCTCGACGAGCGCTGGTCGCACCCACGCGCGTCGCTGCTCAGGCCGTGGACGGGGACGGAGCTGATCCAGCTCTTCCCGCACGGCCGTACGTACTCGATCTGGGTCGTGCGCGATACGACGCACGCGATGGTCGGCTGGTACGTCAACCTGGAAGACGTGCACGAGCTCGGCGAACACACGATCACGACACGCGACCACGTGCTCGACCTCTGGGTGCCGGCGGAAACGGGCGAGCCGCAATGGAAGGACGAGGACGAGCTCGAAGCTGCGACGCGCGTCGGCCGGCTCACGCCGGAACAAGCGACGGCGATCCGCGCCGAGGGCGAGCGCGTCTGGCGCGAGCGGCCGTGGCCCACCGGTTGGGAGGACTGGCGCGTGCCGCCGGAGTGGACGACCCCGGAGCTGCCCGCGAGGTGGGACGATGCGTGAGTTGCGCACTGACCGGCTGCGACTCAGGCCGATCGAGGAGAGCGACGCGGACAGCTACGTGGCGCTGCGCGGTGACTCGCGCACGCGCGTGTACTCGCGCTCCGGCGTGCCGGTGCCCCCAGGACAGGCCGGGCACGAGCTTGTCGATGCCTGCACCTCGTGGCGCGAGCGCGGTTACGGCCACTGGGTGATCAGCGACGCCGATGCCCGCTTTCTCGGCGTCATCGTCGTCCAGCAGGGGATGCACAATCCGACGATTCTCGAGTTCGGCTGGATCGTCGCGCCCGATGCGTGGGGCCAAGGGATCGCCACGGAGGCGGCGAGACTCGCCGCCTCCGACCTCCTCGCGCGCACGAACGCGACGGGCATCACGTCGTACCTGCAAGCCGCCAACACAGCATCCCGACAGGTCGCCGAGAAGATCGGGATGCGCCTCCGCGAACGCGGGACGGACAGCAGCGGGAAGGAGCTCGAGGTGTACGAGCTCCGAGGCGACAGATGACTGAGGCGCTGCCGAAGCGCGGACCGACGCTCGCGGCGTTCCTCGTGCTCGGGAGCTTCTGGGGCGCCTGGGCCGCGGTGCTCCCGGGCGTGCAGGACGCGACCGGGACGTCGAAGGGCGCGCTCGGCGTTGCGATGCTGTTCGTCTCGGTCGGCTCGATCCCGGCGATGTTCCTGCTCGCCGCGCCCGCGGTCGACCGCTTCGGTGCGCGCGCGGTCGCGATCGGCGCCGGTCTCTTCGCGATCGCGACGACATTGCCGGGGCTCTCGACAACGCTACCGACGCTGATCCTGACGTTGACGATCGCCGGCATCGGCTCGGGGATCCTCGACGTGGCGATGAACGCGAACGTCGGGCGCATCGAGAGCGAGACGGGTGCGCGACTGATGCCGATGGCGCACGGCATCTACTCCGTCGGCCTCCTCGTCGGCGCGGTCGGTGCGGGTCTCGCGCGCGGCTTCGGGGTCGGCCGCGAGCCGATCCTGATCACGGTCGCCGCCTGCATCGCCCTCGCGGGACTGACCGCGATCACCGACGACGCGCGCGTGCACAGCGAGCCGGTCCGCGGGATCCGCATCGCGCGCGGGCTGCTCGCGATCGGCTTCCTCGGCGCAGCCGCGTTCGTCGTCGAGGGAGGCACGGAGAGCTGGAGTGCGCTCTTCCTCGAGCGGCAACTGCACGCGCACCCGGCGGTCAGCGGCCTCGGGCCCGGCATCGTCGGCGCGTCGATGGCACTCGCTCGCTTCTCCGGACAGGCGCTGCACCGCTTCTCGGATCGGCTGCTGCTCGGCGGCGGCTCCGCGCTCTCCGCGGTGGGCTGCTGCATCGTCGCGGCCGCACCGAACGCGGCGATCGGTCTCGTCGGCTTCGGGCTCACCGGCGCGGGGATCTCGCTCACGGCCCCGATCGTCTTCGGCATCGCGGCTCGCCGGCCCGACGCGGGCAGCGCCGTCGCAACCGTGACGACGATCGGCTACCTCGGACTGCTCGTCGGCCCGCCGCTCGTCGGCGGCATCGCGCAGGTGACGAGCCTGCGCGTGTCGTTCCTCGCACTCGCGGTGATCGCGGCCGCCGTTGCCGCGGCCGCGAACCGACTCGCGTTCGACACGTCGGCGTGACGTCTTCGGGCCGACTTTGCGCCTAGAGCGTGTCAATCACGATTGGACACTTTCGGCCGCGCGGGCTCGTCGGTAAGACGGAGGCCACCCGTATCTCCGTCGAACTGGAGCACCTGGATGCGCACACGTCTCGTCACGATCGCCGTTCTGACCGTCCTGCTCATCATCCCTGCCGCTGCGCGCGCCAACTCTCCCGATCTCGTCGTCAGCCAGGTCTTTGCAGGCGGAGGGAACGCCGGTGCTCCCTACGTCAACGACTACGTCGAAATCTTCAATCGCGGCAGCACGAGCATCGACCTCACGGGGTGGTCGTTGCAGTACGCGACCGGTAACGGAACGTCGTGGGCGGCGACGCCGCTCGCCGGGACGATCGGCGCCGGACGCCGCTACCTCGTCCAGTACGCCTCCGGCGGCACGGCAGGATCCGCTCTTCCCTCCCCCGACGCGACCGACACGACGAGCCTCTCGACCGCGGGCGGCAAAGTTGCGCTCGTGCACTCCACCGCGGCACTGACGTGCGGCAATGCAGCAGGCAGTTGCTCGTCGATCGCTGCGGTGCGCGACCTCGTCGGTTACGGAACGGCAACGGACTTCGAGGGGTCGGCAGCGGTTGCGCTCTCGAACACGACTGCGGCGATCCGCGCAGGAGCCGGCTGCAGCGACACCGACGCCAACGCCGCCGACTTCACAGCGGGGCCTGCGGCGCCGCGAAACTCCGCGGCCGCGGCGACTCCGTGCGGTGGGTCCGCCCCCTCGTTCACGCAGTCTGCCACCGTGGCGGTGAACATCCAGTCGAGCATTTCGCTCACCCTCGAGCGGGCAGCGGTCAGCTTCGGAACGGTCACGGTGGGAGACCGGCCCGGCGCTGTCAGCGAGCGCGTCACCATCGCGAGCAACGACACGGCCGGATACGCCCTCAGCGTCCACCGCACGGCGTTCGCACCCGCCGACCTGCCGCTCGGGATCAGCGCCTCGGCGCCCGCCGGCACGCAACTCTCGGCGCCCTTCGCGAACGGAGCGCTCCTTGCGCTGCCGACGGCTTCGGATCTGCTGCTCGGCACCAGCGCTGCACGAAGTGCGGCCGCGGGTGATGCGTGGCCGACGACCCTCGCATTCACCGCGCCGCTCCCGGCGGTCGTCCCCGGCTCGTATTCGGCGTCCGTCGTCTACACGCTGATCGGCGGAACGGTCACCGGATGATTGCCGCTGTCCTCGCCGCTGCGGTCTCGCTCGGCGTGAGCGCCGCGCCTCCGCCCATCGGGCTCTCGGTCGCGCCGTCGCACCTGGCGCTCCAAGCGGGCAGCACGGCGGAAGTCCGCGTCAGCGCACCAGTGCAGATCGTCCTCCACGCCTCCGCCGCCGGCCTCGCGCTCGACGCGCGCGGACGACCGCAGGTCATCGGCAAACGGGATGCCGCAAACTGGCTCGTGCTGAGCCCGCGCATGCTTCTCGTCGGGCCGGGCGGCGCGACGTTACGCGTCCGCTCGCGGCGCGCGAACGGCGCACGGGCAGGCGACCACAGCGCGCTCGTGCTCCTCAGTGCCGTTACGCCGAGAGCGAAGGGCGTCGTGGTCGCCATGCGCGTGGGGCTCGTCGTCACCGTGCGCGTGGGCGGTCCCAGGGTGCGCCGGCTGGAGGTGACGGGCGTGCGCACCGGCCGCACGGGTCGAACTGCGGTGATCGAGGTAATTCTGTCGAACCGCGGTGACGTGATCGAGCGGCTGGGCGCGGGTCGGCTCGAGGTCACGCTGCGCCGCGGGGGGCGCGTCGTCGCTCGTCTTCGTTATCCGCGTCGGTGGTTGCTCCCCCGCACGAGCGCCGTCATCCGCTTGCGTTGCAGGGGAGCACTTCACCGGACGGTCGTAGCGCGCGTCGCGCTCTCAGGCACCGGCGCGCGCACCTACCGTCTGCGTCTGTGAGCCCGGATCGCGCTCGTCAGCCGGCGCCTTCGAACGCGGGGGCGAGCTCGGCGGATTCGACTCGCGACCGGCGTTTGATCGCGAGCGCGGCGAGCCCGCCGAGCGCGACGACCGCAGCGCCGACGAAGACAGCGGGGCGCATGCCGTCGACGAACGTCGCCCCGCTCTGGTACCCGCCGTAACCGGAGAAGATCGACGCGAGCACGGCAACGCCGAAGACACCACCGAGCTCGCGAATCGCGTTGTTGGCGCCCGATGCCTGTCCTTCTTCCTCCGGCCGTACGGCGGAGAGCACGACGTTCGCAACCGGGGCGAAGAAGAGCGCCATCCCGGCACCCGAGAGAATAAACGGGATCACGATCGCGCTGTACGCAGACGTCGGAGCCGAGACCTCGGCGATCCAGGCGAGCCCGACGGCCTGCAGCAGCAGGCCCGCGCCCATCAGGATGTGGCCGCCGATCTTGTCCGAGAGCGCGCCCGCGATCGGGGCGATGAAGATCGGCATTGCCGTCCACGGCAGGATGCGCAGCCCGGAGCCGAGCGGCGAGTAACCCTGCACGGTCTGGAAGAACTGCGCGAGCAGGAAGATCGAGCCGAACATCCCGAAGAACATGAACAGGCTCGCGATGTTCGCGAGCGCGAACGTCCGGTTGCGGAAGAACCGCATCGGCAGCATGGGCTGGTCGGTGCGGAGCTCCCACGCGACGAACGCGGCGACGAGCACGAAGCCCGCGACGAGCGCTCCGACGATCTCCGCCGAGGACCAGCCGACGCTGTTGCCGCGCACGAGGCCCCACACGATTCCGAAGAGGCCCGCGCTGACGAGCCCGAGGCCGGGCAGGTCGAGGCGCGACGCGGGGCCGTGACTCTCCTGCAGGTTGCGATACCCGAGCGGGATCAGGACGAGGCCGATCGGCACGTTCAGCCAGAAGATCCAGTGCCAGCTGATGCCGTCGACGACCGCGCCGCCGACGAGCGGGCCGAGTGCGACAGCGAGGCCGCTGATGCCGCCCCACGCGCCGAGCGCGAGACCGCGCCGTTCCCTCGGCACGGCCGACGAAAGGATCGTCAGAGTCAGCGGCAGCACGATCGCGCCGCCGAGGCCCTGCACCGCACGTGCCGCGTCGAGGGCGCCGATCGACGGCGCGAGTGCCGCGGCGGCGGAGGCGAGCGTGAAGATCGAGAGACCGATCGTGAACATGAGGCGACGCCCGAAGCGGTCGCCGAGCGCGGCTCCGGTCAGGAGCAGCACCGCGAACGTGAGCGTGTACGCGTTGACGGTCCACTCGAGGCCGCTGAGCCCTGCGTGCAGGTCGACGCGGATCACCGGCAGCGCGGTGGTCACGACGAGGTTGTCGAGCGTGACCATGAAGAGCGCGGTCGACGTGATTGCGAACGTCCACCACATCTGTGCTTTGTGACTCATCACTTACCTCCGGACGAAAAAAAGGGTTGACCTACTGCTGGTGGGACTTGCAGCCCTCGACGAGCCGACGGCCCCAGTCCTCGGCCGGGGCCTCCATCGAGGCGAGGACGTTCATCAACATGCCGTGCGAGAAAAAGGTCGCAAGCTCCGGCGAGCCGGCCCCCGAGACGCGCTCGACGTAGCTCACGAGGTCGCCGTACCCATTGCGGACGACCGCGCGGATCTCGGGGTCATCACAGGCCGCGTAGGCCTGCATCTGGGCGCGGAGATAGGTGCTGTCCGACTCCAGCAAGGCCCCGTAGGCCTCGCCGATCGCGTGGAGGGCCTCTTCACCCCGCTTGCCTTCCGCCACGCGCTGGAAGATCGCGAGCGTCTGGCGGAAGCACCGGGCGACACCGGCGATGTACAGCTCCTTCTTGGTCCCGAAGAGCCGGAAGACGTAGGGCTGCGAGATCCCGGCCAGGCGGGCGATCTCCTCGGTCGAGGCGCCGTGGAGGCCTTTCGTGGCGAACTCCGCGACGGCGGCATCGAGGATGTCCTCGCGCCGCTCCTCTTTCGACTTCCGTTCGGTCGCGACCATGCAGTAGAGGTTAGTGATCGCTTACTAGTTTGTCAAGCGCCTCCGCCACACGGTCCAGATCGGTGTCCGCGAGCTTCGTGTGGAAGGGCAACGCCAGCGCGCGCTCGAAGACCCGCTCGGCGCCCGGGAACGAGCCCCGGTCGGCATAGGCCCCGAGCTGGTGCAGCGCGTAGGTGCCGATCTGCGCCTCGATCCCCTGGGCGCGGAGCTCGGTGAGCACGCGGTCGCGGTCGTCAACCTGGAGCACGTAGGCCTGCCAGCCGTGGACGTCCCCCTCGTCGGCACGGGGCAACAGCACGGGCAGATCGCGCAGGCGCTCGGTGTAGCCCGCGGCGATGCGCGTGCGCTCCGCCATCAGCTCATCGAGCCGGCGCGCCTGAGGAATGCCGACGGCGCAGAGGATGTCGGCTAGGCGGTAGTTGAGTCCGGGCGCAGGCATGTCCGGCGGCGAGAGCGAGCGCCAGCCGTGGTTGCGCATCGTCTGCACGGCGGCCGCGACCTCTGCGTCGTTCGTCGTCACCGCGCCGCCCTCGCCCGTGGTGAGGATCTTGCGCGGGTGGAAGCTGAGGCAGCCCGCGATGCCGAGCCCTCCGCACGCGCGCCCGCGGTATTTCGCGCCCAGCGCGCCGGCTGCGTCCTCGAGCAGCGGCACGTCCGGCAGTTCGTGCAACGGCAGCGGCCGGCCGAAGAGATGCACGCCGAGGATCAGCTTCGTCCGCGAGCCGACCTCGATCTGTGACGGATCGATGTTCATCGTCTCCGGATCGACATCGACGAGCACCGGCTTCAAGCCGGAGAGCGCGACGACGTTCGCGGTGGCCGGGAACGTGTACGCGGGAACGAGCACCTCGTCACCCGGCTGGAGGCCGAGCGCAAGCACGGCGAGGTGGAGGGCGGCCGTGCCGGAGGTGACGACGAGCGCGTGCTCGACCTCGCACAGGCGTGCGATCTCCGCTTCGAACTCGCCCACCTTCGGGCCCATCGTGAGCATCCCGCTCTCAAAGACCTCTGCGATCTCGGCGAGCTCGGCCTCGCCGACGTCGGGCCAACCGAGACGGATCTTCGAGTCGTGGTCGGCCACTACGCGACGGCCGGTTGGCGTTCCCGGTACCACGCGATCGTCTTCTCCAGGCCTTCGTCGAGCTCGATCTTCGGTTCCCAGCCGAGCACCTCACGCGCCTTCTTGACGTTCGGGATGCGCAACTCGACGTCGGCGTAGTGGAGCGGCTGGAAGACAATGTCCCCGGACGCGCCGCTGATGCGCTTGATCCGCTGGGCGAGGTCGAAGATCGTCACCGCAGCACGCGGGTTGCCGATGTTGAAGGCCTGCCCCATCGCGTCGGGATGTTCGAGGCAGAGCAGGACGCCGGCCACCATGTCGGTCACGTACGTCCACGCGCGGATCTGCGAGCCGTCGCCGTGGATCGTCAGGTCGCGATCCGCGAGCGCCGCTTCGATGAACGCGCGGATCGCACCGCCGCCGATCTGGCCAGGGCCGAAGATGTTGAACGGGTGCACCGTGACGGTCGGGAGGCCGAGCTCGTCGTGGTAGGCGTGCGCCATGTGCTCGCCCGCAAGCTTCGAGACGGCGTAGGTCCAGCGCGCCTCGCCGACGGAGCCGATCGTCGAGACCTGCCCCTCCTCGACGTTCAACGCGTGGGTACCGAAGACCTCGCTCGTCGAGAAGTCGACGAAGCGCTCGAGCGAGTCGATCGTCGCGAGCGCCGATTCGAGCGCGTGGTAGGTGCCGATCACGTTGACGCGCATCGTCCGCACCGGGCTTGCGAGCACCGTGTCGACACCGGCGATCGCAGCGCAGTGGACGAAATGGGTGGCGCCCTTGGCGGCCTCCCGGAGGTGTTCGGCGTCGAGGATGTCGCCCTGGATCAGCTCGAAGTTCGGGTGCTTGGCCAGGTCGAGCCCGCTCAGGGCGTCGCGATGGAGGTTGTCGAACGCGACGATCGTGTTGTGATCGACGAGTTGCCGGGCCAGCGTCGTGCCGATGAAGCCGGCGCCGCCCGTGATGAAGATCCGCTTGCCCTCCAGAGCCACGAGGCGAGTCTAGCCGCGGCCAAAACGCCGCCGCCGCGACGGAGGCTCCGCCGGCCGCGCAACCTCTTCCAGCAGACCAGGGTGAACGAGCGATCGCACCGCCTCACCGCTCGCCGTGTCCCTGACGTAGAGGATCGTGTTCTGGGCGTACCACCAGTCGACACGCTCGTCTTCCCAGATGAGTGGCCGCAACCAGTCCTCGGCCCGAAACCCCTGGTCGGCGAACAGCGTCGCCCACCACGACGGCCATTTGTGATTCAGCCCGAGCCCACCGGGTTGCTGCGGGACGGCCGCGCCGAACAGCACCGCGGGGCCATGCGCACAGATCGTCTCGACGAGCCCGGCCGCGCGCTCCTCCGGCACATAGTGAGCCGCCTCCAGTGAGATCACGAGGTCGAATGTGCGGTCGAGCCGAAACGGATCGTTCAGGTCGCGGCCGACGAACTCTTCGGGCGCGATGCGCAACGACTCCGGACGGACGTACGGGCCGTCGACGCCCACGACGTCTGCAACGCCGAAGTCCTTGAACACCTTCAGCCATCCGCCTGAGCCACACCCGACATCGAGAATGCTCGACGGGCGCAAGCGCTCAAGCACGCTGGGGACGACAGCGTGAGCGGATCGCTCCGCGCTATCGCCTTGCCAATCGAAGTAGGCGTTGTCGAAGAACGCGGCGGATTCGCGCAGTTCCGTCAGGGCGCGAATCCTACTTCTCTGCCGTAGGCTGCAGCACGGTGTCTGACCCCGGCGACGGCCTCTCGATTTGCGCGATGACACGCGGTGGGGCGGGTCGCCTGGCCGCCGTCCTGGAGCTGCTCCGTCCGCACGCGCTGGAGATCGTCGTTGCGCTCGATGACCGTGCGGAAGCCGACGCGCCGGCACTGGCCGGCGTCGCAGACGAGGTCATTCTCTTCCCGCACCGTGATCCTGGCGACTCCGTCGTCCCCTGGCTGCACGCCCAGTGCCGCGGGCTCTGGATCCTCAACATCGACGACGACGAGGTGCCGAGCACGGAGCTGCTCGCTCGACTCCCGGAGCTGCTCGCAGCGGACGTGACGCACTGGTGGCTCCCGCGGCGTTGGCTCGTCGGCGACGCCGGGACGTACCTCGACCAGCCGCCGTGGGTCCCGGACTACCAGCTTCGCCTCTACCGAAACGATCCGGCGACGCTTCGCTTCTCGGATGAGTTCCACCGGCCGGTCGTCGTCTCGGGGCCTGGCGGATTCGCGCGCGAGCCGCTCTGGCATCTCGACTTTCTGCTCAACGAATTCGAGTACCGGCGCGGGAAGGCCATCTACTACGAACGGCAGCGGCGCGGCATGCGCGTCGCGGGGCTTGCGCACAACAGCGCCTTCTACCTGCCCGAGTTGGCGCCGGACGCGCGGACGGGCTCCGTACCCGGAGCCGACGTGCGCCTGATCGAGAGCGTCAGCGCACCTGCCCCGGCAGCGCGGCCGCTGGAGCGTCCCGCGCGGCGCGCGACGATGGCGGAGATCGAGGCTCACTGGCCGGGCGAGCCCTTCGACCCGACGATCTGGACGGGGACGCTGACGCCGCTCGAGACCCTGGACCGGCTGCCGGCAGGTGCGCAGCACACGGTCACCGTCGCGGTCGAGAACCTCGGTCACACAGGTTGGCCGCGCGGCCCGGAGGCGTCCCCGCTCGTCCAGATCGCGACGCGCTGGCTGGCCGAGGACGGAACGGAGATCGAGCACGGACCGCATACCGCCCTGCCCGCCGACGTGCCTGCGGGCGGCTCGCTGAACGTCCCCGTCCACGTGCTCGCGCCAGAGCGCCCGGGCCGCCATCAGCTGGGGCTCGACCTCGTCCACGAGCACGTGCGGCGCTTCGGCAGTGCTGTGACGTGGAGCGTCGAGGTCTCGCCCCGCCATCGCGTCGCGGTGATCGGCCGCGGCGAGCAACTCGAAGAGGCACTCGACGGCATCCACCTCCAGCCGGCGCTCGAGCCGGTGGTCGTCGAGCGGGACGCCGAGGTGACGCACGAGCGGTTCGGCAATCCGCGCCTTCCCGGGCTCGGGAGCTATCTGCTCGAGGGGATCGAGGGTCGGATCGGCCCGGTCGAGCTCGTCCGCCTCCTGGCCCGCACGGCCAAGCTCCGCCGCCGCGCCCGCCGCCTGCGCCAGAACAAACCCTCGCCCCCGCTGCCGCACGGCGCCGAGGAAAGCGTCGTCGGGCTCGCGGGCTGTGAGCGGCTGCTGATCGCCGGCGTGGACTGGCCGCCTGACGCGGCGCCGACGCGGGAGCTCTGGCGGCTCGCCGCCACCGCGTCGGTCGCGCGCCGGCTCGGTCTCGACGTCGAGGCCGAGTCGAAGCTGATCGACAACCCCCGTGGGCTCGATCGCCTGCTCTCGCGATTCGTCCGCTGATCGCCCGCGAGTACCATCGCGCCGTGAATCAGACCGTCCTCTTCATCGGCGCCGGGCGCCACCAGCGCCGCGCGATCCTGCAGGCGAAGGAGCTGGGGCTGCGCGTCGTGGCCGTCGACCGCAATCCCGACGCGCCCGGGCTGAAGGAAGCCGACATCGCAAAGGTGGTCGACTTCGCCGACGTCGACGCGGTGTTGAAAGCGACGGCGCGCCTGAAGTTCGACGGTGTTCTGACGGTGAGCGCCGATCGTGCCGTGCCGGTCGTCGCGGCTGTCGCCGAGGCCCGGGGGCTGCCCGGGATCGGCGTCGAGACCGCGCACCTGATGACCCACAAGGTCGCGATGCGCCGCCGGCTCGCTGACGCCGGCGTGCCGCAACCGAGGTTCGCCGCGATCCGGTCCCTCTCCGAACGCCGCCGGGCCGCCGACGAGGTCGGCTTTCCCGCGGTGCTGAAGCCCGCCGACTCGGGCGGGCAGCGCGGCGTCTTCCGCGTCGAGTCCGTCGACGACATCGACGCCCACCTCCACGAAGCACTCGTTGCGTCGCCGACCGGCGAGGCGATCCTCGAGCAGTTCATCGAGGGCACGGAGATGAACGGGATCGTGATCGCGCGCGCCGACGACGCGATCCCGCTGACGCTCTCGGATCGTCTGCGACCGCCCGGCCAGGGGTTCGGCGTGGGCTGGATCCACGTCTATCCTGCGACGACGTTCGGCGCGCAGCTCGAGGAATCGGAGCGCGTCGCAGTCCACACCGTGCACGCGCTCGGCTTGCGGAACGCGATTGCCTTCCCGCAATTGATCGCCGCTCCCGACGGCAGCGTGCAGGACGTCGAGTGCGGGGCGCGCATACCCGGCGGTCAGATGGACGACC
>JBKJQL010000307.1:0-5903 GCA_046594035.1 Gaiellaceae bacterium | reverse complement strand
GAGTCGACGAGCACTGCCGCGACGAGGAGCACGGTGACGCCGACGAGACTCTCGCCGACGAGCGAGCGGCCGATGCGTGTCAGGAGCCCCGCGTCCGCCCGTGCGAGCGCCGGCGCGATCACGAAGTGGTGGAACGCACCCCAGGCGAGCGCGAAGCAGACGAGGCCGACCTTGATCAACAGCACGCGGCCGTAGCTCTCGGTCCACAGGTCATGCAGGTGCGGGAGTCGAACGATGCTCAGATACGTGCCCGCCGTGAGCACGACCGCGATCAGCACGGTCGCCAGGCGCGAGAAGTTATGGAACGCCGGGCGCCGCAGCTCGGGCGCGGTGAACCAGACGAGGCCGACCATCGTCGCGAGGCCGCCGATCCAGATCGACGCGGCGGCGATGTGCACCCAGTCCGCGAGCGCCGTCTTCCACGATGACCCCGGATCGAGCGCGCTGTGCCCGGACCACGAGAGCCCGCCGGCGAAGACGAGCGCGAGGACGAATGCCGGCGCGAGCAGATCTGTCCGGTCGAGCAACCACGAGAGGAAGAGCAGTGCGAGCACGAGCGCGAAGCCGAGCGTCATCACCACGAACGCCTGACCGAAGCGCGTCGCCGCCATCGGCGAGAGATCGCCGTAGAGAAAGTCGCCGAACGGCAACTGCAACGCGTCCTCCGCGCGCAACGAGAACGCGGCGACGCCCGCCTGCAGGCTGATCACCACGCCGAGCCCCGAGGCGACCGCGATCTTCCGCTCGAGCGCGCGCGGGACGGCGAGTTCTCGCAGGCAGATGAGCCGTAGCCCGAGCGATCCGATCGCAAGCGCGAGCCCGAGGAACCACGCCCAGCGCACGAGGTGCTCCGCCGTCGTCGGCCCGCCCGCGCCGTACGCGTTCGCCACCGCGGGCGCAGGCACGCGGACGCCGAAGGTCCAGACACCGGAAACGACGTGCGAGTCTGCGGAGATCGCGCGCCAGCGGACGGTGTAGGCGCCGAGCGTCAGTGGACGCACGTTGGCGACGACGTTTCGGCCGTCGGTGCGCGTCGGCAACGCGAACTGCCGGCCGACCCCGTTCAACACCTTGATCGAGCTCGGCAGCACCCTGACGTGCTGGTCGAAATGGAGCGCGATCTGTGCGGGCGCTCGCTGCAGCTCGGTGCCGAACTTCGGCGTCGTGTGCCGCAGGGTCGCGTGCGCGGATGCTGCCACCGGGAACGTAAGCGCCAGGAGCGCGACGAGCAGCAGGCGTCTCATCGGTGCTGCTGTCCTGCGAACGGCGACAGGTGACCGAAGATCGGCGCGATGTCGCGGTCGGTGAAGAGCATCACCGAGACCGTGACGATCGTGAGCGCGAAGCACGTCTGCAGCGCCGCGGAGCGCGGCTTCCACGCAAGAGCGAGCGGGATCAGCGCGCCGAGCAGGAACGTCCAGCCGAGCAGATGGTGCAGGAACGCGGACCGCGCGAAGAACCACGGATTCTGCTCGTGCACGATGAACGCGAGCCCGGTGACGATGAAGGCGAGCGGCCACGTCAGCCTCCAGAGCGGTGAGCGCAGCCGCCCGTGCACGAGACCGAGCTCCGCTCCACCCGCGAGCATCAGCACCTCGGCCCACGACCCATGCGCGTACATGTGGATCGACGAGTTCGTGAAGAACGCCATCACGGGCCAGAGCAGGAGACCCATGCCGAAGGCGATGCCGGGCCACAGGTACTTACGCCACGGCCGCATCCGCCAGACCTCCTGGCCGACGACCGCTTCGCAGAGCAGGCAGAGCCCGACGAGCAGGATGCCCGCCGCGAAGAACCAGTGCACCTGCTCAGCGGCAGGCAGCATCGTGCTCTTCCAGGTCCGCGAGCAGCGGCTTCGCGACGACGAGCGCGAAGATGACGCCGACGGCCCCGACCAGCAGCGGCGGCTCGAGGAGGAGCCACCAGAGGCCTTCACCACGTGGGTGGAGAATCGTCAGCCGGTGCGGCTGGAGGATCCCCCAGATCAGGCCGCAGGCGACCGTCGCGGGGCCGATCAGCGAGACCGCTCGCGTGCGTGCCGAGTGGGCGACGTCCGTCGCCGGGATGTGTCGGGCTAGCGGTGTTTCCATTCGGTGGTGCTCCTTCGAGGTTGCGTGCATGCAAAGGACGACTTCCGTCCCGCGGCTTCCGGGGTCCAGGGTGTGCCCGCGGTCAGGCGGGCAGCGGAGGAGGCCGTGACTCGAAGGAGAGCCCGAACCGGCGCCGAGGCGCCACGTCGTCTGCCGCACGCGAGTGCGCGCGACGCGTCGAAGGAGTGAGGGCGGCCGTGAGAATCCGGCGCACGCGCGCGATCGTGCGCACGGCGTACTCCTCGACCTCGTAGAGCCAGCTCGCGAAGCGCCACACGAGTGCGACGACGAACGCGAGCCCCGCGAAGATCGGCAGCGAATAGGTGTGCAACCACGGCGCGAAGAGCGGCCAGCGGCCGGCGGCGATCCCGTCTGCATCCGTGTGCAGGAGGTAGACGAGCGCCGTCGACGCGAACGCCATCAACCAGACGCGGAAGGACAGCCCCGCCCGCAGCCGAGGCGTCCGCCGCTCGTGCCCCTGGCCGACGGCGGCCAGGAGGCGGTGGCCCGCGTCGGCGGTCGCCCACGCGCGCGTGGCGCGGGCGAGCAGGCCGGCGAAGACGAGCGCGCCGCCGGTCTTCACGACGACGAGCAGCAGCGGGTAGTAGCTCGCGTCCGGCCGCGTCAGCGGCTGGACGTGGAGCCTGCGGTCGACGTGTCCGATCAGGCTTCGGCCCACGACCTCGGCGATCACCACGAGGACGCAAAACGTGACCAGCCCTCTCTTACGGACCAGGCGACCCATCCTCGGGCGATCATACTCCCGGCCCCTCGCCCGAAACCAGCGATTGCCGAACTTGCTTGCGCAGACGCCGCCCGTCGGCTTCAATCGTTCCGCATGGGAGGGGATTCGATGGAGCCGCTGCGCGAACCGCCTGTCAAGGGGATCGAGCAGCACGAGGGCGCGGTCGTGCTGCGCCTCGGCGGCGAGCTCGACCTCTACAACGCCGACGACGTGCGCACTGCGCTCGCCGTGGTGATCGACGAAGGTACCGCGCGGATCGTCGTCGACATGTCCGGGGTGGAGTTCGTGGACTCGACCGCCCTCGGCGTGCTGGTCGAGGCGCGCTCGAAGCTCGGGGAGCACGGCCTGCTGATCGCGGCGCCGCAGCTCGAGACGCGGCGCACGCTCGAGGTGAGCGGCCTCGATCGCCATTTGCGGGTGCACGACTCGGTCGACAGCGCGCTCGCCGCCGGGCGGTGACGATCCGCCCGGCGAGGCCCGAGGAGTCGGAGGCGCTGATGCGCATCCAGCGCGACGCGGCCGTGACGGCGTTCGCGCACATCTTCCCGCCGGATCGGTACCCGTTCCCGGAGGACGGGGTGCAGGCGCAATGGGCGGAAGCGCTCGAGGACCCCGAGATCGAGGTCTACGTCGCCGAGCTCGACGGCGTGCGCGCGGGGTCGGTCGCGGTCGGCTACGGGTTCCTCCGGAACCTCTACGTCCTGCCAGGACGCCAAGGGACGGGACTCGGCTCGACGCTGCACGACCACGCGCTCGAACGGCTGCGTGACCTCGGCTGGGCCGAGGCAAAGCTCTGGACGCTCGAGGGCAACCACGGCGCGCGCCGTTTCTACGAGAAGCGCGGCTGGAACCTGAACGGCGAGACGCGGGTCGTGCCCTTCCCGCCCAATCCGGTGGACGTGGGCTACTCGCGGACGCTCGACGGAGCGTGAAAGAGAGCCGACACGCGGACTCGAACCGCGGCCCCCTTGGCGATCACGAGGAGGAAGAACGCGATCCCGTGGACGACGCCGTTCCAGGTCTCCGGCGAGCCTCCCCCGGAGGACGCCGTCGGGTGGTCGATGCGAAACTCGCTGAGGAGAGCGTGAGTCTCGTTCGGGGAGCTACAGAGCTTCAAACAAGCGCAACCGCCTGGAAGTAGAAGTCGAGCATCGCGTCCAGCGGTGCGGCCTCCCGCCTGAGCCGGCTGCGAAGCGCGGCGCCCTCCCAGCAGTCGGTGAGCAGCTCCGCGAGGTGCCTGGGGTCGGCATCGGCGGCGATCTCGCCGTTCCTCTTCGCCTCCTCGAGGCAGACGGTCAGCTGGCCGGCGATCTCCGAGATACAAGCCTCGATCCTGCTCCGGAACACCTCGCTGACGGCCGACAGCTCCTGGCCGAGCCCGCCGAGCAGGCAGCCCAGATATCCCTCGTGCCGGTAGTGCTCCTGCGTCGTCTCGAAGAAGCAGCGGGCGCGCTCGAGCGGGGGCCGTGCTGTGTCGCCCAGGCACGCCTCCAGGCCTTCGTGCACCCCACGCATGTACTGCTCGATGACCTGGAGCGCGAAGTCCTGCTTGTCCTCGAAGTGGTGGTAGAACGAGCCCTTCGGCACACCGGTCGCCTGGAGCAGCCCCTGGATGCCGAGATCGTTGTAGCCGTGCTCGAGGAGCAAGGGAAGACCCACGTCGAGCAGCCGCTGCTTGGTCGCATGCATCCCGATCGCTGCTCGACGCGGGCTCTCGGAGCCCTAGCCGACCTTCTCGATCATGTGCTCGATGACATGTGAGTGCTCACGCTGGGGGCTGAACATCACGAGCTCGACGTCGTCGTCGACCTTGACGTTGTGGCCGGGCGGCCAGTAGAAGAGATCGCCGGCCGCGACCGACTCGTGCGCGCCCGTGGCATCGGTGGTCGTCAACCGTCCCGCCAGGACGTAGCCCCAGTGGGGGCTCTGGCAGAGGTCGCCCTCCAGTCCCTCGAAGAGCGGTGTGGTGTCGACGCCGGCGGAGAGCGAGAAGTACTCGCCGCTGATCGTCTGGAGCCCGCTTGCGTCGCCGAACTCTCGTTGCTGCCGAATTACGGCTCCCGGGATCTCGAGCCGGACATCGACCTGCTCTTTCGCTATCCGCATTGCCGGTTCCCTCCTTCATTCACTTCTCAGCGATTAGACCGATCGGTCTAATCGAACGTTACACGAGATCGAGCCTCCTCGACGGCGATCGCGCCCCCGGGCTGGGCATCGGAGCATGGGCGAGCGAATCGGGGAAGCTCATGGCAGCTTCACCCTCCCGCTCGGGCATTACGTAGGCTTGCTGGGCGTGCGCGAAATCGAGACCGACTACCTCGTCGTCGGAGCGGGCGCGTCGGGGATGGCGTTCGCGGACACGCTGGTTGCGTATACGGACGCCGAGGTCGTGCTCGTCGACCGGCGTCACCGGCCGGGCGGGCATTGGTTGGACGCCTATCCGTTTGTGCGACTCCACCAGCCCTCCGCGTATTACGGCGTGGAGTCGCGGCCACTCGGGAACGACCGTATCGACGAAGACGGGCCGAACGTCGGCTTCTATGAGCGTGCGAGTGCGGCCGAGATCTGCGACTACTACTGGCGTGTGCTCGACGAGAACCTGCGGCCGACGGGCAGGGTGCGGTTTCTCGGCATGAGCGACCACCGCGGGGGCGACGGCGACGGGCACCTCGTGGTCTCGCTGCTCGATGGCTCCGAGACCGTCATCAAGCCGCGGCGCAAGATCGTCGACGCGACCTACGTCCAGTCAGACATTCCGTCGCGTCACGTTCCCGGCTTCGCGGTAGAGCCGTGCGTCACGCTCATCGCGCCCAACGGCCTCGTCGATCTCGGCGAACCTGCCGACCGCTTTACCGTGATCGGGGCAGGGAAGACGGCAATCGACACCTGCGTGTGGCTGCTCGAGGCGGGAGTCGATCCCGACCGCATCCGCTGGATCCGGGGCCGCGATCCGTGGCAGTTCGACCGCAACTTTACGCAGCCGCTCGGGCTGGTCGGGTCGTACATGCGGCCCCAGGCGCGCTGGGTCGAGGCGGCTGCGGCCGCCGAGGACGGCCACGACTTCGCGC
>JBKJQL010000133.1:0-8113 GCA_046594035.1 Gaiellaceae bacterium | reverse complement strand
CGCGGTCTCACGTGACTCGAGACTCAGGAGGATTGATGGCAACAACGAAAGCTCGTAAGCCGAAAGGGCCGCAGGCGCCGCGTCCCAAGCCGCCGGCGCCGAACACCAGGAAGCGTTGGATTCCGCTCGTGACCGGAGGGGTCATCGTCGTCGTCGCGGTGGCGGCATTCGCCGTTCAACGCTCAACCAGCACGAGCACGCCAACCACCTCGTCGGGCTCCGGCTTGCCGAACACGTCCGATTACCACTCGCTCGTCGTCGCGCCGAACGATCCGAACACGCTGCTGCTCGGAACGCACCAGGGCATCTATCGCTCGACAGACGCTGGAGGACACTGGGCGGGCTATCGGCTCGGTGGTCAAGATGCGATGAGCCTCGCCCTGCCGGGTCGCGGTAGAACTATGTGGATGGCGGGACACGACGTATTCGCCAAGAGCACGGACGGGGGCGAGAGCTGGCAGCCGCTCCAGCCCGCCTCGCTACCGAGCCTCGATCTGCACGCCCTCGCCGCGGATCCCCGCACCCCGACGACCGTGTACGCGGCGGTCGCCGGGCAAGGGCTCTACCGGTCCGCTGACGGGGCCGCGACGTTCGAGCAGATCTCAGAGGAGGTCGGTGGGAGTGTGATGGCGCTGGCCGTCACCGCACGCGGCCGGATCCTGGCCGGAGACATGCAGCGAGGGCTTCTCGCGAGCAACGACGCCGGAAAGACCTGGGAGCAGGTGCTCGACGCGCAATTCGCAAGCCTCGCGATCAGCCCGTCGAACCC
The DNA here is from genome assembly GCA_046594035.1 of Gaiellaceae bacterium. Lineage (GTDB taxonomy): Bacteria > Actinomycetota > Thermoleophilia > Gaiellales > Gaiellaceae > PALSA-600. The sequence continues at coordinate 7,344 of JBKJQL010000133.1, read as the reverse complement.
GCAACGGATCCTCGCCGCCGGGCCGGGCATCTTTCGCTCCATCGACGGCGGAGCACACTGGTCGCAGGTGGCTCGTCTCGGTGCAGGGTTCGGGCCAATCGCGTGGTCGCCGTCGAATCCTCGGCTTGCGTACGCAGTGGGCTTCGACCGTGTCCTGTACCGCTCGATCGACGGCGGCGTCGACTGGGCGCCGGTCGTCTAGGAGCGCAATGGGCCTCCGCGTCGCAAGGATCCTCGCAGTCGGGTTCGTCCTCGCGCTGCTCGGCCTCCTCGTGTGGGATCTCGTCCGAAGCGACAAAGGCGCACGCCTCGCCGGCGAGATCAGCAACGGGAAGAAGCCGCTCGCGCCGGGTTTCGCGCTCCCGGTCCTCTGGGATCACCACGAGACGTGGCCGGAGGCGCTCCGGCCACGTCTCGGGGACGGCAAACTCGAGCTACGGGAGCTTCGAGGCTATCCCGTCGTTCTGAACTTCTGGGCATCGTGGTGCATTCCGTGCAAGGAAGAAGCTCCCGCGTTCAGCGCGGCCGCCAAGCGCTTCCGCGGCCGTGTCGTCTTCGCGGGGATCGACGTCCAGGACCTGAAGAGCTCCGCCCGGAGGTTCCTCAGGAAGTACAAGGTGAACTACGTCTCGGTGCGCGACGGCAGCGACAAGACCTACACCTCGTACGGACTTACCGGAGTTCCTGAGACGTTCTTCATCGGCTCGCGCGGTCGAGTGATCGTTCATTCCATCGGCCGCCTTACGGCTACGGATCTGAACGAGAACATTAGAGTCATCTTGAAGGCGTCGAAGTGAACAGAGGCAGGCTCCTGGTAGCGATCGGCGCCGCCCTCAGCCTCGCCGGCGCCGCCACCACAGGTTTGCTTCTGCACAGGGGCACCGTCGACGCGGTCACAACGCCGGCGGCCGGCCCGTATCGGGGCAGTGAACCGCCGGGCCGCATTGCGCTGCCGCGGTTCGAGTTGCCGCGCTCCGGCGAGGGAGGCGCCGTTCGCTCGCGACAACTGCGAGGGCGCGTCGTGCTGGTCACCTTCGTGGACTCCGCCTGCACGGACGTTTGCCCGATCATCATCGGCACTCTCGGCCGGGCGCTTCGCCGGCTCACCCCGGACGAGCGCCGGCAGATCGTTCCCCTTGCGATCAGTGTCCATCCGAAGGTCGATACGCCCGCCCACGTCCGACGCTTCCTCTCCCAGCATGCCGCTCTGGGTCAGCTCGAGTACCTGGTTGCGCCCGTCACGCGGATGAAGCCGGTGTGGAAGAGCTTCCACGTCCTCTCGGCCGCGAAGACCGGCAACGCCGATCTGCACTCTGCTGACGTTCGGATCTTCGACCGCGATGGGATCTGGGTCGCGAACCTGAACGCCGGGGCAGACCTCAGCGTGCCGAACGTCCTTCACGACATCAGGCAGGCCCTGAAGATGTGAGCACACGTATCAACGCTTGTTAGGATGAACCGATGACCGCCGATCACTGCGATGTGCTCTGCCTCGACCTCGACGTAGCGGAGCGCCTCCGCGCTACTCAGCCGGGTGACGCGCTGCTTCGGACAGCGGCGGCGCAGGCGCAGGCACTCGGCGATCCGACGCGGCTCCGCGTCGCGGCGGCACTTGCCGAGGCCGACGAGCTCTGTGTCTGCGACCTCGCCTGGATCGTCGGTCGCGCGCAGAACCTCGTCTCACATCACCTGCGTGCGCTCCGCGAAGCCGGTCTCGCCGTGTCGCGCCGCGACGGGAAGATGGCGCTCTACGAGCTCACCGCGGAGGGCCGGGCGCTCCTGGCGTCCCTCGTTCCTACCGGGGCGATCCGTTGACCTCGATTCAGATCACGCCGCGCGCACAACTGGCGCTCGCAGCCGACGAGCGCGCGCAGCTCGAGCGCCGGGCGAAGCTCCTCGCGTGGGGAGGCAATGGTTGGCACTTCATCGAGTTCGCGATTGCGGTCGGCGCCGGGATCGCGGCCTCGTCGGTCGCGCTGATCGGCTTCGGGATCGATTCACTGATCGAAGCCCTGGCCGGCTTCGTGATCGTCTGGCTGTTTGCCGCGCGGCGTTCGGGCTCGGCTCATGCGGAACGTCGCGCGCAGCAACTCGTAGCCGCGAGCTACGCGATCCTCGTCGCCTACATCCTGATCGAGTCTTCGCGGACACTGCTCGGCGGTCAACATCCCGACGTAAGCTGGGTCGGGATCGGTCTTGCAGCCTTCACCGCGCCGACGATGCCGCTCCTCGCAAGGGCCAAGCGCCGCGTCGGCCTGAAGCTCGGTTCGTCGGCGACTGTGAGCGAAGCCGCACAGAACCAGATCTGCGCTTATCTCTCGATCGCCCTGCTCGTCGGGCTGGGCGCGAACGCCCTCTTCGGCTGGTGGTGGGCGGACCCGGCAGCAGCACTCGTGATCGCGGCCGTCGCCGCGAAGGAAGGCTGGGAGAGCTGGCAGGGCAACAGTTGCGAGTGCTGCTAGGGACGCGCCGTGGCTGATCACGCTCACACCAAAGGTGGTCATTCACATACGCACGTAACGGTCACGGAGGACACCGATACGCGTCGCCTGACCATCGCGCTCGCACTCATCGTCGCGTTCATGGCGGTCGAGGTGGTCGTCGGCATCCTCGTCCACTCGCTCGCGCTCCTCTCGGACGCCGCCCACATGCTTACCGACGCCGGTGCGCTTGCTCTCTCGTTGATCGTCATTCGGCTCGCGGCGCGTCCTGCGGGCGGCAACAGAACCTTCGGGCTGAAGCGCACCGAAGTTCTCTCCGCGCAGGCGAACGGCGCAACGTTGTTCGTCCTCGGAGCGCTGATCGTCTACGAAGGAATCCATCGGTTGATCGCTCCGCCGCCGGCGGGTGGAACGGCGATCCTCGTGGTCGCGCTCGTCGGGATCGTCGTCAATCTCTTCGCGACCCGGCAGCTCTCGAAGGCGAACCGCGAGTCGATGAACATCGAGGGCAGCTTCCAGCACATTCTCACCGACCTGCTCGCCTTCGTCTTCACCGCGATCGCCGGCGCCGTGATCCTCTTCACCGGCTTCACCCGCGCCGACGGAATCGCCTCCTTGATCATCGCCGCAATCATGTTGCGCGCGGCGTACGGGCTCCTGAAGGACTCCGGCCGGGTGCTGCTCGAGATCGCGCCGGAGGGTATGCACGTCGCGGACATCGGCCAAGCAATGGCGCGCTTCCCGGGTGTCGCCGAGGTGCACGACTTGCACGTCTGGGAGGTCGCTTCTGGCTTTCCGTCTCTCTCGGCACACGTGCTCGTCGGCGAGGGCGAGGACTGTCACGGGATCCGCCGTGAGCTGGAACGCATGCTCGACGACCGTTTCAAGATCGACCACACAACCCTTCAGGTCGATCACCGCGGTGAAGAGCGGTTGCTCCAGATCGGCACCACCGCGGTGCCGCCGAACGCGCACGGAAAGCACCTCTAGCTCCGGTTGCCGCCTATCCCATGTTCATGCCGGTCCCTGTGTGATCGCTGCCGGATCCTGCGAACGGCTTCATGACCTTCACCTCACGCTCTTGCGCGGCGATGATCTGACGCGCGAGCGTCTTGAGCTCGGAGTGCTGCGCCTGCTCGAGGGCCAGCTCCGCCATCCGGATCGCCCCTTCGTGGTGGCCGATCATCATCGATGCGAACGTCCCGTCGATATTTCCGTCCTGCAAGTCGTTCATGCTGTGGCTCATTCCCATGTCGGCTTCCGACATTCCGAGCTCCTCTCCGGCGTTCGGGTCGATCTTGGTCGAGCCGTACCAGTCCTTCCGCCATCCGAGCATCCGGTCGATCTCCTGCTGCTGGGAGTCGATGATGTTCAGGGCGATGCTGTTGAGCGCCGGGGATGATAAGCCCGCCTCCTGCGCTGCCTTTGCCATCTCGATTGCGGAGCGGTGATGTGGAACCATCGCGTCGATGAACGCTCGGTCGAACGGGACGGAGCTCGCCGTCGTGGTCGCCGTTGACTTGCTCCCGCCTCCGCACCCGGAGAGGAACCCGAGCAAGACAGCGAGCGAGACGAGACCTGTGACCATCAGTAGTTTCTTCAACATCGGTGGTGCTCCTTTCATAGTCGTCTCGCGCCCATGTAGGTCTGCGCGTACCAGCCGGTGATCGACGAGATCTTCACGACATCGCCGGTTTGGGGGGCGTGGATCATCTGGTTGTTGCCGATGTACATGCCCTCGTGCCCGAGACCGTCGAAGAACAGAAGATCCCCGGGTTGGAGGTCGCCGCGACTGACGGCCGTTCCCATCCGCCACTGGTCACCGGTGTAATGCGGCAACGAGACGCCGAGCTGCGCGTACACGAACAGCGTCAAGCCGGAACAGTCGAACCCGGCTGACGGTGAAGCGCCGCCCCACTTGTAGGGGATGCCGAGATATCGCATCGCGATCCCAACGGCCCCGCCGTACCGCGCCGGCGGGGCGGGAGTCGTTGCGTCCGTCAGAGGGGTCGCCTGGTCGCCCGACGTGCTCGCGAGCGGGGGCGAGGGCTCCGAGGCGGGGCTCGGCGGTGCCGTCGAACGCTGCGCAGCGTCCTGCGCGCGCGCCTCTGCGGCCAACCGCGCGCGGACACGTGCGGCAACCTGCAACTGATGCTGACGCTCGGCAGCCTGCAGTTGGGCGATCTCGCCCTTGACCGACGACAGGAGTCCCTGCCGCCGTCCGATGCTCGACTGGATCTCGTTCCGCCGCGAGGCAGTCTCATCGACGAGTCGTGAGGCACGTGCTCGATCACGAGCCAGCGTGAGTTGCCGGGCGGCGACTTCTGAGCGGAAGGCGATGGCCTCGCGCACGATCCGTGCATCCTCAGCGGCCACGCTGCCGGCGGCGTCGAGACGACTCAGCACGTCGTCGAGCGAACGGGCACCGAGAATCACCTCAACGGTCGAAGTCGATTCCCGATCGCCGGTGTAGAGCGCGACAACGCGAGCTGCGACGTTGCCACGGGCACGGTGGAGGTTGTCGCGAGCAATGCGCAGGGCAGAGGTGTTCAACGTGATCGCCTGCTCGGTCTGCGCGAGATGGAGTCGCGCCCCGTTGTAGGACTCGACCGCACGGTTGAGATCCGAGTCGAGCGCGCTCAACTGCGCCATGATCAGTTCCGCCTGGCGTTCCTTGTCGACGATCCTCGGCGGTGCGCCGCTCGCCGGCAGCGCAAGCGCGAGCGTCCCGATCGAGAGCGCGGCCGCGACGGCCGACGCTAGACGAGAGCGCGGCGTCGATCTGAGTACACGTTGATGCGGTTTGCGCCGCATGGTTCCTCCTTGGCTGCTGGACAGGTCACTTCACCGCCGCGCGCGCGTAGCGCAACGGCTGACCTGTCAGAGCCGCAGAGGAACAGACTGTGAAGCGAACGACCGCGGGCGTGGAAGAAACCGCGGGATCGATGCGATCGGTGGCCCTCGAGACGCGTGCAACCGGCTGACGGTCTCAGCACGGAAACGCGGGATCGCAAGCGAAACGATCGCGCCGATCAGGAACGCGACGCAGATGACCAACTCGCCGGCGGCGTGCATCTGGTCGTGGGCACCGTGCATGACGGTGAACGCCAGCATCAACGCCAGCAAAATCAGGCACAACGGGCCGAGCAGCGGATGGCGCAGACCCCGCTCAAGCTTCCGACGAAGTTCGATCACGCGTTGAAAGATACCCGGCTCGCTACGGATGTCCCGCAGCGAACGCACACACGTAGAAGGCCGCAGCAAGCGGCGGTCATTCCCCGCTGCGCTGCGCAGGAGCTGGATTCAAGCTTTGCTCAGTCAACGAGAGGATCACATGATGAATGGCTGGATGGACAACGGAGACTGGATGTGGATGAGCTTCATGATGCTGTTCTGGCTCGTCGCCCTCGGGGCGATCGTCTACGGCGCTGTTCGGCTCACTTCTCGGCGGCCGGCTGACAAGGACCGTTGACGCGACGGTGCTCCTTCGACATAGACCGGCCCCTGCCTCGAGCTCCGTTCGCCTAAAGCCTCGTCGCCTCGCGCGCAGGGCGCGTCGGTGGAATGCGGGCCAGGGGCCGGAACTCGAAGACAAGGGCCAGTGGACACCGACGCTACTTCTCGAACCGGGCTCGCGGTGTTAAGCCGCCGGGACTTGAAGGTCGGGCAACGATCGGATTATGCTGAACGAACTTCGGCACCGGGCGCGTGCCATCCCCTTGGATCCCTGAGGAGCGAGGATGACCAGCACTGCCGGTGACACAGCGCGCGTTGCGGGGCTAGCCCAGCCGATGGTGCAGCAAGTGCTGCTGTACGACGCGCTCGACAGCTCGCACTTCCTGATCTTCGTTGCCGACGACCACATGCAGTATCTGGCCGTCAACAAGACCGCGTGCGGCGTCCTCGGCTACACCCGTGAGGAGCTTCTGACGATGCGCGTCACCGACATCGCCGTCGACGACGACGCGGCCGACTCGTACCGCCACCTGCTGAGCAACGGCACCCACCAGGGCCTCACCCACATCCGGGCGAAAGACGGGACGCTGCTTCCGTTCTCCTACAACGCCTCACAGATCCAGATCGTGCGCCTCCCGTACTACCTTTCCATCGGATTTATCGTCCAGCCCGGTGAGGCGCCGCACCCCGGTTCCTGAGCGGCGGCGATTCACGAGCACACCGAGACCCCGCATCTCTACGGGGTCTCGGCAATTCGAGGGAGCAGGGGCGACAGGACTTGAACCTGCAACCCCCGGTTTTGGAGACCGGTGCTCTACCAATTGAGCTACGCCCCTCGGTCCAGCGCTGGCGATTGTATCGGCGTGATCGACGATCCACCGGAGCCGGGATAGCATCGCCACCGTGCCGTTGGCTGCGCTCTTCTCTGCGATCACGCTCGCTTTTGCCGGGATTGCGGTGTGGAGCGCGGGCGCCCAGCAGTGGCCGATTGCGCTCGGCGCGGCAGGGCTCGCAGCGTGGATGGGAACACTCGCGTGGTCTGGAATAAGGAAAAGCCGCCTCTAGCGCGTATTCTCCCTCCGTGGCAGGGGAGGACACGCAAGCGCTGTGGCTCGAATTCCGGCGCACGAACGACAAGGCGATCCGCGATCGTCTGATCCTCACGTACGCGCCGCTCGTGAAGTACGTCGCGGGCCGGCTCGGATCGGGGCTGCCGGCGCACGTGGACGAGGGCGACCTCGTCTCCTACGGGCTGCTCGGCCTGATCGGCGCGATCGAGCGCTACGACCCGGCACGCGACATCAAGTTCGAGACCTACGCGATCTCGCGCATCAAGGGCGCGATCATCGACGAGCTACGCGCCCTCGACTGGGTGCCGCGCTCCGTGCGCGCCCGCGCCCGTGACATCGAGCGGGCGATCGCCGAGCTGGAGAAGAAGCTGCACCGG
>JBKJQL010000062.1:0-2545 GCA_046594035.1 Gaiellaceae bacterium | reverse complement strand
AGCCGCCGCTGAGACCGGCGAAGCCGTCGAAGGGACTGTGATTGAGGTCGTCAAGGGAGGCCTGATCATCGATCTCGGTATTCGCGGCTTCCTGCCCGCATCGCTCGTTGATATTCGCCGCGTCGCTGAGCTCGACGAATTCCTTCACACCAAGATCATCTGCAAGGTGATCGAGATCAACCGGCAGCGCAACAACGTCGTCCTCTCGCGCCGCGCCGTGCTCGAAGAGGAGCGCAAGGAGCAGCGGCAGACGATCCTCGACAAGCTTCAGCCCGGCGACGTGGTCGAGGGCCAGATCTCGAACATCGTCGACTTCGGCGCTTTCGTCGACCTCGACGGCATGGACGGCCTGATCCACATCTCCGAGCTCTCGTGGTCGCACGTCAACCACCCGTCGGAGGTGCTCGAGATCGGTCAGACGGTCGAGGTCAAGGTGCTCGACATCGACCGCGACCGCCAGCGCATCTCGCTCGGTCTCAAGCAGACCCAGAGCGATCCGTGGCAACAGGTGATCGAGAACTACTCCGAGAACGACGTTGTCGAGGGTCGCGTCACGAAGGTCGTCACGTTCGGCGCGTTCGTCGAGATCCTCCCGGGCGTCGAAGGCCTCGTGCACATTTCCGAGCTTGCGCAGCATCACGTCGAGAACCCGCGCGAGGTCGTCTCGCAGGGCCTGCCTGTCAACGTGAAGATCATCGAGGTCGACGGCGAGCGTCGCCGGCTCTCGCTCTCCCTGAAGCGCGTCGAGGAAACCGATCCGGTGCAGCCGCGCGCAGACGGCGGCGAGTCGGTGCACACGCAGCCGCGGCCGACGATCGACCTCTCCGAGGACGTCTTCGCGGAAGCACCCGTCATGAGCGACGGCGAAGCCGAGGAAGCTCCCGAGCTTGCACCGGCATACGAACTGCCGGCTGAGGCAGAGGAGACGCCGTCGGCCGAGGCCGACGCGACGGATGCCGGCGACGCGCCGGTCGAAGAAGCGCCCGACGACGCAGCGGAGCCGGAAGCAGAAGCCGCGCCCGCCGCAGACTCGGAAGCCGCCACCACAGAGCACTGACGCCCGATGCGGGCCTGCCGCACCGCCGGATGGCGGCCTGCGCGCGACGCATCGCGCCCGCCGCGAACAGCACCAAGGCGTCCAGCCTTAGCACCGTTCGCGTCGACCACGCTGCTTGGCGCAAGCCATCCCCGACGGCACGTCGTACCCACATCGGACGTCAAGTGACCCGCCCGGTCGCTGTCGCGATCACCGGCGGCATCGGAGCGGGCAAGAGCGAGGCGCTGAAGGCGTTCGCCCGCAACGGCGCGGCGACGGTCTCGAGTGACGAGATCGTCCACCATCTACTGCGCCGGCCCGAAGTGCGCGACGCCGTCGTAACGCGGATGGGGCTCGGGATCCTGGCGCCCGGCGGCGAGATCGAACGCGGTGCGCTCGCCACCGTTGTGTTCAACGACCGCGAGGCGCTCGCGTGGCTCGAGGAGCTGTTGCACCCCCTCGTCTCGGCGGAGTACCTCCAGTGGCGCGAGCAGCTCGCTGCGCTGCCGGATGCACCCCGCGTCAGCGTGACGGAGGTGCCGCTGCTCTACGAAACCGGCGGCGACGAGCGCTTCGACAAGGTCGTGGTGATCACGGCGCCTTCGAAGATTCGCCGTGCCCGCTCTGCAGTTGCGATGGACGACCGCGAGGCGCGGCTGATCCCGGACGCGGAGAAGGTGCAGCGCGCGGACTTCTCATTCAAGAACACCGGATCGCTGGAGGAGCTCGACGCGTTCGTGAAGACGGTGTTGGCGGAGATCACGTGAAGAAGCTCTTCTGGCTCGTGGCGCTTGGTGCGCTCATCGCGGTGACGTTCGCCGTCGTCGACTTGACGAGCCCGCCGTGGTACGAGCGGATCCGCTACCCGCTCCGCTACTCGGAGTTCGTGCGCGTGCACGCGAAGCGCCATGGCCTCGATCCTGCGCTCGTCGCGGCCGTGATCTACCAGGAGTCGAGGTGGCGTGCGTCGGCGAAGTCGCCATCAGGTGCGATCGGTCTGATGCAGCTCACGCCGGACACCGCGCGCGGGATCGCGATTCGCACTCACGGGAGCGCGTTCCACACGCAGGATCTCTACAACCCCGAGATCAACATTCGTTACGGATCGTGGTACCTCGACAACCTCTTCAAGAAGTACGGGAGCGAGCGCCTCGTGCTTGCCGCGTACAACGCGGGACAGGGCAACGTCGACAAATGGCGCGCAAACGGCCAGTCGATCCAGTTCTCGGAGACGCGCGCATACGTCGAGCAGGTCGAGGACGTGAAGCGGATCTACCGGGACGCCTGGCGCTCAAAGCTCTACCAGTAGCCGCTCGACTTCGGCGATCTTGGGCTGGTCAGCCTGGAACCGATATTCGCACAGCGCAGCTTCGAGCGCCGTGCGTGCCGCGCGCAGATCACCTCCGGCCACGGAGACGTGCGCCGCGGCACGATAGGCGTCCGCTCGCACAAATATGAAGTCGGTGCGGAGTGCCCAGTCCAGACCCTCCGCCGCCAACGCCCGAGCCC
>JBKJQL010000059.1:0-26373 GCA_046594035.1 Gaiellaceae bacterium | reverse complement strand
CGGTGGGGCCCCTAACCCCCCAGTGGTCGCTTGCCGGGACCCCACCGACCAGTGACTAAGACGCATTTTGAACGAGGTGGTTAGCCGTTCAAACGCTTATAAAGGCGATCCACGAGCTCCGGCATGGCTTCGAGCTTCTCGGTGATCACCCGGAGCCGGTACTCCCGGAAATGCTCGGGCTCCACGTCCAGCGCGCCTGCCAGGGTCTCCACCACGTCGTTGGACGGCACAGGACGATTCCCGTGGACGAGATGGTTCAGATATCCCGCCGAGAGGCCGGTTTTCGAGGCCAGCGCCCGATATGTCACACCTGTCTCGTTCATCAGCCGCTCGACCGCCGGGCCGAACGACTCGGTTGCATACCGCCGACGCTTCGCCATCACCCGAGTTCCTTGCCCAGGTCGGCAACATTGACACGCCGGTCTGTGCCCGCCGCCCGGTCCTTCACGTCCACCGCGCCATCCTCGAGGCTCTTCTTGCCCGCGATGATGCGAGTCGGGATGCCGATCAGGTCGGCGTCGGCGAACTTCTCGCCGGGCCGGAGATCGCGGCCGTCCAGCAGCACATCCAGGCCGGCTGCATCGAGCGCCGCGGCTGCCTGGTCGCCGACGTCCTCGGCGCCCTTGACGACGACCACGTGGACGTCGTAGGGGGTGATTGACGCGGGCCAGACCATCCCGTTCTCGTCGTAGCGCTGCTCGACGGTCGCGGCGATCACGCGCGCGGGACCGATGCCATAGCTGCCCATGATCAGCGGCTTCTCCTGTCCGTCCTCGTCGACGAATTTCGCGCCAAGGGGCGCGGAGTAGCGCGTGCCGAGCTTGAAGATGTGACCGACCTCGATCGCGGTCTCGAACTTCAGGCGCCCGCCGCAGACCGGACAGGCATCGCCCTCGTGCGACTCACGCAGGTCGGCGAAGCGTGGCTGGAAGTCGCGACCGGCCTCCACGCCGCGCACATGCCAGCCGTCCTTGTTCGCGCCGGCGACGAACTGACCGTGACGCAATGCCTCGTCCGCCACGACCTCGCCCTTGAAGCCGACAGGGCCAAGTGAACCGCCGGACGCCCCGAACGCGGCGCGGATCTCGTCGTCGGTCGCCGGACGCGACCGACGGCCGAGCGCGGCATCGAGCTTCGCGGGCTCGATGCGGTCGTCGCCGCGCACGAGGGCAAGCACGACCGTCCCGTCGTCGGTCGTCAGGAATTCCGCGACTGCCTCGCACGTCTTCACACCGGGTGTCTCGACCTCTTCGGTCGAAACGAGCGTCTCCGGGAACACCGGCGCGCGCGCAACACCGCGAGCGACCTCGAGGTCCGCTGCGAAGTCACCGTTCTCGCACGTGACGAGCGTGTTCTCTCCCGCACCGGTGGGTGCGAGGAAGTCGAAGGACTCCTTGCCGCCCATCATCCCGGACTCCGCTTCGACCCCGAACACCTTCAGGCCGAGGCGTTCGAAGATGCGGTTGTACGCGCCGCGTTGCAACTCGAAGCTGGTCGCAAGTCCTTCGTCGTCCCGGTCGAACGAATATGCGTCCTTCATGATGAACTCGCGCAGGCGGATCAAGCCCTTGCCCGGGCGCGGCTCATCGCGCTCCTTGATCGAGAAGTGGTAGAGCATCTGCGGGAGCTGCCGGTAGCTCTGAAGCTCGCGCGCGTGAAACGCCACGGTCTCCTCGTGCGTCATCGGGAGCACATAGTCAGCGCCTTTGCGATCCTTGAGCCGGAAGAGCTCCTGGATGAAATCGCGACCGCTCTGTTCCCAGAGCTCGGCGGGCGTCAGCACCGGCATCAGCATCTCCTGCGCGCCGATTCCATCCATTTCTTCGCGGATGATCTGCTCGACCTTGCGGTGAACGCGCCAGCCGAGTGGCAGGAACGTCCAGACACCGCCCGTCACCTGACGGACGAAGCCGCCGCGTACGAGCAGCTTGTGGTTGACGGCCTCCGCATCGGCGGGGTCGTCGCGCAGCGTCGGCAGAAACAGCTTGGAGGCCCGGGCGATCATCGTTGTCCCGTCAGGCTACTCGAGCGGGATTGCAGAGGCTTCAGCCATCGCCAGCGCCGCCGGCTTGGCCATTTTCAGGCGCTTCGGACGGAACATCCCTTCGGCGATCCACTGGTCGATCTCATGGAACAGCTCGTCGACGAGGATGTCGCTCGAGACCTTCTTCAGCACGCGGCCGTGTGCGTAGATGAAGCCGACGTCACGCCCGCCCGCGATGCCGAAGTCGGCGTCGCCACTCTCGCCCGGACCGTTCACCGCACAGCCGAGCACTGCGACTTCGAAGGCTTGCGGATACGTCGCAAGCCGCGTCTCGACCTCGTCGGCGAGCGTGTGCACGCCGACGTTGTCGCGTCCGCACGACGGGCAGGCGATCATCACCGGCCCGCGTTCGCGCAGGCCCAGTGCCTTCAGGATCTCGAAGGCCGTCTTCGGCTCCTCGACGGGATCCGCCGCGAGGGAAACGCGGATCGTGTCGCCGATCCCCTCGGCGAGCAGCGTGCCGATGCCGACAGCACTCTTGATCGAGCCGGCGAACACGGTGCCGGCCTCCGTGACCCCGAGGTGCAACGGGTAGGGGACCTTCTCGGCGAGCAACCGGTAGGCGCGGATCATCGTCGGCACATGGCTCGACTTGACCGAGATCTTGAAGTCGAAGTAATCGAGCGACTCGAGTAGCCGCACCTCCTCGAGCGCGGCCTCGACCAGAGCCTCGGCCTGATCCTGCTGTGCGAGCTCCTCGAGGTGCTTCGGGAGCGAGCCGGAATTTGCGCCGATGCGCATCGGGATGCCCTTCGCCTTCGCCGCGCGCACGACCTGCTCCACCTTGTCGGGGCCACCGATGTTGCCCGGGTTGATTCGCACGGCGGCGACACCCTGCTCGATTGCCTTGAGCGCGAGGCTGGCGTTGAAATGGATGTCTGCGATGATCGGCACCGGCGAGAAGCGGACGATCTTTCCGAGCGCTTCTGCGTCCTCCGTCTTCGGAACGGCGACACGGACGATCTCGCAGCCGGCGCTTGCGAGCGCGGCGATCTGTGCGGTCGTGGCCGCGACGTCATGCGTCTTCGTCGTCGTCATCGACTGGACGACGACGGGTGCGCCGCCCCCGATCTGGACGCCGCCGACGTTCACTGAGCGTTCGCTGGCCACGACCTCAGGGTACCGGGCGTCCCGGGAACGAGAGAACCCTGGCTACGCGTGCGATTTCGCGGCGACCTCGAGGATCGCGACATCGAGGACGACGCGCCGGCGCCGAGGCGGGCGTCAGCCGCCAGGCCCGAAGATATCGTTGCGCAGGCCGAAGTACATCAGCACGGCAAAGAGTGTCAGCCCGACGACGCTGTAGCGGATGTAGACCGACTGGCCGAACGTCCGGCCGCGCACCTTCTCGACGAGCGCCATCACGATGTGGCCGCCGTCGAGTGGCAGCACCGGCAGCAGGTTGAGCAGTCCGAGCGCGAGGCTGATCAGCCCGAGCACAAACAGGAACGTGCGCAGTCCCGACCGCCAAGCCTCAGCCGAGGCCTTGACGATCCCGTAGGAGCTCGAGACCTGGCTCGTGTCCTTGCCGGTCGCAACGTGTGTCAGGCCGCTCACCGTGCCCGCGGTGACATCCCAGGTGAGGCCCAGCGCGTCGCGCGCCGCGGCCGGGAGCGACTCACCCGGACCTTCCTTGGCCTCGATTGCGATGCCGATCCGGTACGCGTTCTGCACCTTCTTCGCCTGCAGCGGGATCGCGACACGCCGGCCGTGGCGGTCGACGACCAGCTTGAACGGACGCCCCTCTGTGGCACGGATGTGCGCCGGGATGTCCTTGGGCTCGACCGCCTGGCCCGCGACCTCGAGAACGCGGTCACCGACCTGAAGCTGCGCGGCGGCCGCGGGCGTGTTCGGCGCGACCTTGCCGATGACGTTCGTCTGCCGCGTCACCGCCACGACGAACAGCGCAGTAAAGAGCAGGAACGCGAAGACGAGGTTGACGGCGGGGCCGGCGAAGATCGCTGTCAGGCGGCGCCAGGTAGCGGCACGCCAGTACGCGTCGGGCGCGAGCGAGCCCTCGAGCTCCTGCCAGGCGCGCGTTTCTCCGAGCACGGGGCGGAGCTCGAGCAGCAGCGCATGCGCGTGGTCGTAGTCCCCGCGCGCGATCGCCATGTCGATCGCGTCCAGCTCGGCTTCGTGCTTCCCGGCCTCCGCGGGGGGCAAGAGCTTTCGCAGATCACCCGGCGACGGCCGGTTCATACCGGGAATCTTCACGTACCCGCCGAGCGGGATCGACCCGATGCCGTACTCGACGCCGCCGCGCGTCGTCTTGGCGATTGCAGGGCCGAAGCCGACGTAGAACTTGCGGGGCGTCATGCCGACTGCGCGGGCCGCTAGGAAGTGCCCTGCCTCGTGGATCATCACGAGCAGTACGAGGCCGATGATCGCCGCGGTTATGCCCATGCTGCACCCATTAGCTCACGCGCACGTCGGTCGGCCTCCCGAAGCTCGTCGAGGTCCCCGGCAGCGGCGCCGTCGACGCGGCCGAGTGCGTCCTCGACGAGCGTTGCGATGTCGAGAAACCCGATCCGCCCGTCGAGAAATGCGGTCACGGCTTCCTCGTTCGCCGCGTTGTACGCGCACGGATACGTTCCGCCGCGCTCGCCGGCGTCGCGCGCGAGCGCCAGCATCGGGAACGTCTCGACGTCCGGCTCGAAGAACTCGAGCGGGCCGGCGGTGAGATCGAGCGAGGGCACGGGCGTTTCCACGCGCTCCGGATAGGTCAACGCGTATGAAATTGGGACGCGCATGTCGGGGTAGCCGAGGTGCGCAATCGCCGCGCCGTCGCGGAAGCGCACCAGGCCGTGGACGATCGACGTGGGATGCACGACGACTTCGATTGCGTCGTAGGGCAGTCCGAACAGGAAGTGCGCCTCGATCACTTCGAGCCCCTTGTTCGCCAGCGTGGCCGAATCGACGGTGATCTTCGGCCCCATCGACCACGTCGGGTGCGCAAGTGCTTCGTCAGGAGTGACCTCTGCGAGCTCGTCACGCGTGCGGCCGCGGAACGGCCCCCCACTCGCGGTGACGACGATGCTCTCAGGCTCGCCGAGCTGCGCGCACTGGAAGAGCGCGGAGTGCTCGCTGTCGACGGGCAGCAGCAGGCCGCCGCCACGCTCACGCGCGGCCAGGGCGAGCTCGCCGGCGGCCACGAGGCTCTCCTTGTTCGCGAGCGCGAGCGTCACGCCGCGCTCGAGTGCCCACATCGTGGCGGGCAGTCCCGCGAAGCCGAGGGTCGCGTTGAGGACGACGTCCGGCTCGGCGCGCTCGAGCAGCTCACTCGGGTCGCCGCCCACCTGGGTCAGCGGCGCCAGGCCGTCGATCGGCGTCGAGCCGCTCGTCGCAGCCACGAGCTCGAGCTCAGGGCGTGCGGCGATCACCTCGAGCGCCTGGCGGCCGATCGATCCGGTGGCACCCATGAGCGCAATCCGCGTCATGGCCACAGTGTGCCCGCGTCCGCACCCTTGGGCGACATGTCGAAGGCGCCCCTGGAGCCCTATCCCCCTGATCCGGCCAACGAGCCCGAGGAGCAGGATCTCGAGACCGGGCTGACGGATGCGGTCGTGCGCGACCTCGATTGGGCCAATCGCAAGGCGCCTCGCGTGGTCATCTCCCGGACGGAGCTGCACACCGTGCGCCTGACCGGCGCCGACCTGGCGGAGTCCACCGTCCGCGACGTCCGCTTCGCCGGCTGCCGCGTCGACCTGGCCGCTGCGCGACTGTCGACCTTCGAACGGGTGGTCTTCAGCGATTGCCGCATGGAGGAGCTCGACCTCTACGGCTCGCAGTTGACGGACGTCCTCTTCGAACGCTGTGTGCTGCGGGAGGCAACGATCTCTGCGGTGAAGACAAAGCGCGTCGAGCTGCGCGGCTGCGACCTGACCGGCTTGCGGGGCGCAGAAGCCCTGCGCGGGGTGCGCATGCCGTGGAACGACGTGCTCCAGAACGCGCCGCTCTTCGCGAACGTGGCCGGCGTGGACATCGTCGACTGAGAACACCGGTGGCAGCCACCAGCAAGGAAGTGTCACGGACTATCCGGAAACTCCTGCATCCACCGGGCCGCAGGTCGGGTGGCAGCCACCCACACGAAACTGTGACCTCAGATGAATGCGAGGATCGTGAAGTACGCCGCAGGAGCGGCGAAGAGGAACGCGTCGAGGCGGTCGAGCATCCCGCCGTGGCCGCCCAGGAGGTTGCCGCTGTCCTTCACGCCCGCGTCCCGCTTCAGCAGCGACTCGAAGAGATCGCCGATCGGGCCGGCCAGCGCGAGCACGACACCGAGGATGATCGACTCGCGGATCGTCAGGAAGTCCTGCTTGTACAGCGCGACGAAGGTGACGAAGATCGTCGCAGACGTGCCGAACACGAAGCCCTCCCACGTCTTGCCGGGTGACGTCGCCGGCGCCATCTTGTGCCGCCCGATCAGCCGGCCACCGAAGTAGGCGAACGTGTCGCCCGCCCACACGGCGACGAGGAGCGTCACGAGCGCCAGGCGTCCGTGCTGCGGGAGATCGCGCAGGAGAATCAGGAACCCGAGCCCACCCCCGATCCAGAGCGTGCCCATGATGGTCGCGCTGATCGCGGCGGTCGCCGCCGCACGCGCTTCGGAGATCGCCTTGAGCACGAACGCGAGGACGAACGCCGACAGGATGCCGGCCAGCATCCAACGCACGCCCGACAGCTCCGCGCCGACCAGTGCGAGCGCCACGCCGATGTAGCCGGCAGGCGCCAGGGGGGAAAGCTGACGCGCCATCAGCCAGTACTCGTGCAATGCGATCCCCGCGGCGAGTGCGACGAGAGAGAACACCCACCAGCCGCCGAGATACACGGCGCCGAGCACGATCGGCAGTAGGACGATCGAGATCACGATGCGGGAGACGGCGTTGCTCATCTTCCGCCGAATCTTCGACGCCGAGACGCATACTCCGCCAGCGCCCCGCGGAGATCGGTCTCGTCGAAGTCCGGCCAGAGCTTGTCGACGAAGACGAGCTCGCTGTAGGCAACCTGCCAGAGCAAGAAGTTCGAGATGCGCAGCTCACCGCTCGTGCGGATCAAGAGATCGGGATCGGGAAGCTCGGGCGCATAGAGGTTCGCTGCGAAGACGTTCTCGTCGATCTCCTCCGGCTCCACCCCGCTCTCGACGATCCTGCGCGTCGCCTCGACGAGCTCGGCGCGGCCGCCGTAGTCGAACGCCACCCACAGGTTGAGGCGCGTGTTGAGCGCGGTCCGATCCTCCATCGCGTCCATGCGGCGGCGCAGATCATCCGGGGCGCGGTCACGGCGACCGATGAAGCGCACGCGCACGCCTTGTTCTGCGAGATCGGGCAGTTCGCGTTCGATCGTCTCGGCGAAGATCTCCATCAGCGCGTTGACCTCTTCCTCCGAGCGCGACCAGTTTTCCGTGGAAAACGCGAACACGGCCAGGTCGTGGA
The DNA here is from genome assembly GCA_046594035.1 of Gaiellaceae bacterium. GTDB lineage: Bacteria > Actinomycetota > Thermoleophilia > Gaiellales > Gaiellaceae > PALSA-600. The sequence continues at coordinate 18,897 of JBKJQL010000059.1, read as the reverse complement.
TCCCGATGTCGATCGACGACTCGACGATGCGCCGAACGGTGCGGGCGCCGGCGCGATGACCGGCCGCCGTCGGCAGCCGCCGCTTCTTCGCCCAGCGTCCGTTGCCGTCGAGGATGATCGCGACCGACTGTGCGACTTCGGGCAGGTCGTCGACCGGCACCGGTCGGATGCGCGCGAGCGTGCGGATGCGAGAAAGGAGATTCACGGAGGCGGCATCAATGCCTAGACCTCCATAATGTCTGCTTCTTTGCGCTTCAGCATGTCGTCGATCCGAGCGACATGCTCATCGGTGAGCTTCTGAACGCGCGCCTCGGCGCTGCGTTCTTCGTCGTCACCGACCTCACGATTCTTGACGAGTTCCTCGAGGTGCTTGATCGCGTCCCGGCGTACGTTGCGCACGGCGACCTTGCCTTCCTCAGCCATCTGCTTGACGAGCTTCACGAGCTCTTTGCGCCGCTCTTCGGTGAGCTGCGGGATCGGCAGACGAACCAGCTTGCCGTCGCTCGAGGGTGTCAGCCCGAGATCGGACTCCATGATCGTCTTCTCGATCTGCTTGATCGCGCTTGGATCGAACGGCTGGATCGTCAGCATCCGCGGCTCGGGCGAGTTGATCGTCGCGAGGTTCTTGAGCGGGGTCGGTGTGCCGTAGTAGTCGATCGTGATGCGGTCGAGCAGCGCGGGAGTCGCACGGCCGGTGCGCACGGAGTTGAAGTGCTCGTGCGTCGCTTCGACCGACTTGTCCATCCGTTTCGTCGCGTCGCCGATGAAATCTTCGATCACCGTTCGTCTCCTTCAGGGGTTGAGATGAGCGTGCCGATTTTCGCCCCCGCGGCCGCCTGGCCGATCTTGCCCGGCGCGAGCTCGAAGACGTGAATTGGAAGCCGATTGTCCATGCAGAGCGAAAGCGCCGTCGTGTCCATCACCTTGAGGCCCCGCTCGATCGTCTCGAGATGGGTCAGTTCGGGGATCAGCTTGGCGTCCGGGTTCTCCCGCGGATCGCCGTCCAGCACCCCTTCAACGCCGTGCTTGGCCATCAGGATCACCTCTGCGCCGATCTCGAGGGCGCGGAGGGCCGCGGCGGTGTCGGTGGTGAAGTACGGGTTGCCGGTGCCGGCCGCGAAGATCACGATGCGGCCTTTCTCGAGGTGCCGGATCGCGCGACGCCTGATGTACGGCTCCGCCACTTCCTGGACGTGCATCGCCGAGAGGACGCGGGTGTCCGCGCCGTTGCGCTCGAGCGCCTCCTGGACGGCCAGTGCGTTCAGCACCGTTGCGAGCATGCCCATGTAGTCGCCCGTTGCGCGGTCGATCCCCTGCGCCGCCGCGGCCATGCCGCGGTAGATGTTCCCGCCCCCGATCACGAGGGCGATCTCCAGGCCGTCGCGCCGCACCTGGACGAGCTCTTTGGCAAGCTCGTCCACGGTGCTCGCGTTCAACCCGAACTCCTGCGAGCCCATCAGGGCCTCGCCGGAGAGCTTCAGCAAAATTCGGCTGAAGCTCAACCGACTGCGTACCAGGCGTAGTCCAGGAGCTCGACGCCACGCTCCCCGAGGTACTTCGCGACCGTGCCGGTCGACTCGTCCGCGCGGTACCACGTCTGCTCGGTGAGCACTGCTTCGCCGTAGAACTTCTTGTTCAGCTGGCCCTCGACGATCTTCTCGCGCACGTTCTCAGGCTTGCTGAGCACCTCTTCGGAGTGCGAGAGGATCTCGCGCTCGGCGTCGACGAGCTCCTGTGGGACTTCGTCGCGGTTGCCGTAGGTCGGCCGCGCAAACGTCAGGTGCAGCGCAAGGCTGCGCCCGACTTCCGAGTCGCCGCCCTTCGTCTTCACCAGCGCGCCGACTTTGTTCGCCGGAGGATGCACGTACGACGAGATCGTCTCCCCGTCGCCTGCCTCCATCCGCTTCGTGCCGACAACCTGGATGTTTTCGCCGAGCTTCGCAGCCAGCTCGACGCGTTCTGCGTCGAGCGACGACGCGTCGCCACCGTCGAACACCGTCTGCAGGACCTGCTCGGCGTAGGCGAGGAAGTCGTCGTTCCCTGAGACCGGCTCGGTCTCACAGCCGATCGCTGCGACTGCGCCGACGCTCTCGCGCACCATGACGCCGACCTTGCCTTCGCTCGTCTCGCGATCGGCGCGCTTGGCGGCGGACGCCATCCCCTTCTCGCGCAGGAGCTTGACCGCGTCGTCAAAGTCACCGTTCGTCTCGACGAGCGCTCGCTTGCACTCCATCATTCCGGCGCTCGTCGCGTCCCGGAGCTGCTTGACCATTGCTGCAGTGATGTCGGTCATTCGGCGACCTTTGCTTCCTCGGCCGGCGCCTCCGCGGCGGGCTCTGCTGCGGCTGCAGGCTCCTCGGTCGCGGCTGCTGCCGGCGCTTCCTCCGCCGGAGCTTCTTCGGCCGCAACCTCTTCCTTCTTGGCGCTCCGTGCCTTCAGCTCGTTCTCGGTGACCTTCTGCTTGCCGGCCTCAATGCCGTCGGCGATCGCCTTGACGATCACCGAGCACGAGCGAATCGCGTCGTCGTTGCCGGGGATGATGTAGTCGGCCTCGTCGGGATCGCAGTTCGTATCGACGAGCGCGATCACCGGCATGCCGAGGCGCTTCGCCTCGCGCACCGCCAGCTGCTCCTTGCGCAGGTCGACGATGAAGATGGCGTCGGGCTGGCGGCGCATGTCCGCCACACCGCCGAGGTTCGACTCGAGCTTCTCGAGCTCGGCCTCCATCTGGATGCGCTCCTTGGCCGGCAGCAGGTCGAGCATGCTCTCCTGCTTGAGGCCGCGCAGCTCGTGGAGCCGCTGGATGCGGTCGGAGATCGTGCGCCAGTTCGTGAGCAGGCCGCCGAGCCAGCGGTTGTTCACGTAGGGCATACCGACGCGCTTCGCCTCGTCGCGCACCGAGTCCTGCGCTTGCTTCTTCGTCCCGACGAACAGAACGGAACCGCCGCGCTCGGCGATCGCCTTGGCAAAGTTGTGAGCCTCGTCCACCAGCTCCTGCGTTTGCTGGAGGTCGATGATGTAGATGCCACCGCGCTCGGTGAAGATGAAACGCTTCATCTTCGGGTTCCAGCGGCGGGTCTGGTGACCGAAATGAACGCCGGCCTCCAGCAATTCCTTCATGGAAACGACGGGCATGGGAGCCCCTTTCTAAGGTTTCGGTTGCGTAGCACCGGTGGGGCCACCTGGAAGCCGGGTCAGTCCCGGCCACCGTCCACGTGGGTTTCCCACCGGGTCGGAGGAATGGAAAGCACCGCGGGTGGTACCGGGCCGTGTCTTTTTCCCGCCGTTTCCCGTTATGGGGCCGTGGGGGACCTTCTCGTCGAACTGCCAGGGGCGCTTGGTGCGCTTGGAGCCGAGCTGCGCGCGAACGGCTGGGAGCTCTCCCTCGAGGTGATCGAGGAGGGCCTCGCCGACGACGTGATCCCGTCGCTCGTCCGGCTCGGGCGGGTCGCCCAGCTCGGAGACATGCCGACGTTCATCACGGAGCTCGGGCGCGAAGTGGAACGGCCGATGCCGGGGCGGATGCGGATCGGCGGCCCGCTGGCCGCGATCGCCCGCGACCATGCCCGTCAGCGCGAGGCACTCGGGTTCGCGCCGCGCGAGGTCGTAACGGAATTCCTGCTTCTGCGTCGCGTCCTGTGGCGCTTCGTCGGCGAGCACCTGACGGATCTCGGGAGCGGCGAGTTGATCGAGATCGAGCGCCGGATCAACGACACCATCGACCGTCTCGTCGTCGAGTGCGTGGTTGCCTACTTCGACCGGGCAACGGCCGAACTCGCAGACCAGGCGCGCCGCGATCCGCTGACCGGTCTCCTGAACCACCAGGCGTTCTCCGACATTCTCGCCGTCGAGACCGAGCGAGCGCAGCGCTACGACCACGGGCTGACGGTCGTCTTTCTCGACGTCGACCGGTTCAAGGAGATCAACGACACGTGCGGTCACATGGAAGGTGACCGCGTGCTGCATCGGGCCGGACGATTGACCTCGGCAATGCTCCGCGGCTCGGACGTCGCCGGCCGGATGGGCGGCGACGAGTTCGCGGTGCTGCTGCTCGAGACGGATCACCACGCGGGCGAACGGTTTCGGCGGCGCCTCACTGAAGGTGTCGCGAAGTGCGTGGCCCGCGGTGAACTGCCCGCCGGCTTCGACGTGAGCGCCGGCTACGCGCATTTCCCGACGGACGCCGGAGAGGCCGACGCGCTGCTCCGCCTCGCAGATGTGAGGCAGTACGAGTCGAAGCGCGCGAAGCGCGACTAGCAACTACCCGAGCGTTTCGAGCACGCTCGCGAGATCCGGTGGGAGCGCGGAGCTCGTGTCGATGCGCTCGCCGCTGAACGGGTGGGGAAACGACAGTTCGGCGGCGTGCAGAAACTGCCGCGAGAGCCCGGCAATCGGGACCCCGTAGGTCTTGTCGCCGACGACCGGCAAGTCGATTGCCGTCAGGTGCACGCGAATCTGGTGCATGCGGCCCGTCTCCAGCTTCACGCGCAACAGAGCATGCTCGGCCCAGAGCCGATCGACCTCGAAGTGTGTAATCGCGTCGCGCGGTGTGTCGGTGTCCATCGAGACGCGCGTCGGGTCGCCGCGATCACGGCCGATCGGCGCCTCGATGCGGCCGGTGCGCGAACGCGGCCGACCGCGCACCAGCGCGAGATAGGTGCGCTCGAGGGCACGCTCACGAACGAGCTCCTGCAGCCGCGCGTGCGCCGCCTCCGACCGAGCGACGATCATCAGTCCCGAGGTGCCGCGATCGAGCCGGTGCACGATCCCCGGCCGCTCAGGGTCGCCGCCGGCGATCTTGCCCGCGAGCGCGTGAACCAGCGTTCCGTTCGCATGACCGTGCCCGGGATGCACCACCAGCCCGGCGGGCTTGTCCACGACGAGGAGATGCTCGTCCTGCCACGCGATGTGCGGTTCGGGAGGCGGGGCCACCTCCGCGGCCGCTTCGACCTCCTGCAGCTCGACCTCCTCTCCCCCTTCGAGGCGGTAGCTCTTCGCGCGCGCGATGCCGTCGACGAGCGCGCCGGCGTCCACCGCGCGCTCCGCGGCCGAGCGGGATCCAAGATGGGTCGCGAGGAAACGGTCGAGCCGAATGCCGAGCGCTTCTGCCGGGACGATGATCTTTCGCGACTCGGTCGAGCCAACGTCGTTCATCTCGCGGCAACGTCGAGCGTGCGCGTCGGCGGTCGCGGCTTGCGATCGGTCGCGATCAGGGCCACGAGCAGAATGGCAACGCCGATGACGATGAAGCTGTCCGCGAGGTTGAACGCGGGCCACCAGCGGACGTCGATGAAGTCCGTCACGTGATGTAGCCGGATGCGGTCGACGAGGTTCGAAAGACTGCCGCCGATCAACAGGCCGAGCGCCGCGGGCAGCACCGGGTGCCGTGAGCCCGAGCGCGCGAAGAAGACGAGCATCCAGACGACGGCGATTGCCGTCACGGCGGTGACGATCGGGGTCGCACTCGAAAAGAACCCGAACGCGATGCCGGAGTTCTGGACGTGATGGATCGAGAGCGGGCCGACCACGTGCACCGAGTCGTCGAGTGGCAGCGTGCGGGTGACGATGCTTTTGGTCAGCTGATCGGCGGCCACGGCCGCCAGCGCCACCGTCGCCAGGCCGGCCCACTGCCACGCTCCGGCGCCGACCGAGCGCTCGGCTACGGAGAACGGTGCGAGGCCGTTGGTGCTCGATCCGACACGAACGTCGGAGAGCTTCGGTGGCTCCGTCGAACGGACGTCGCTCAACCGGCCGCGCGGCTGTCGTCGATGCAGAGGCGCGTCCACGGAAGCGCGGACAGGCGGTCGGCTCCGATCGGCTTGCCGCACACCCCACAGATGCCGTACGTCCCGTCTTCGATGCGTTGAAGCGCCGCGTCGATCTCGGCGATCGTGTCGCGCGCGCCTTCTTCGAGGCCTTCGTCGAGCTCGCGGTCGTACATCGCGGTCGCCGTGTCGGCGAGGTGGTTGTCGGTGCCGCCGTCCGCGACCTCGCCCAGCTCGTCGGAGATGCTCCCGGGGTTCTCCCGCTCCAGAAAGCCGACAGCGTGCAGCAGCCGTGCCTTCTCCTCCTCGAGTTGCTTGCGGTACGCGGTGGTGTCGATCGTGCTCATTTCGGCTCCTCTCCGGCGCCGCTCGCCTCGGCGAGTCGCCGCTCGATCTCCTCGGGCTGCATACCTTCCAGCGCCACCGTCTTGTCCCGCGAGGACCGTCCGGAAACGATCTGAACATCACGCGCACGCAGCGCGAGCGTCTCCGCGAGCAGGCGGATGACCGCGTCGTTCGCCTTGCCGTCCTCCGGCGCTGCGGCGACGCGCACCTTCCACCCGGCTCCGTGCCGCCCGACGACGGCCGAGCGCGAAGCGCCCGGTGAGACGCGCAAGGTCAGGCGAGCGCTCACGCACTCAGGGTAGCGCTGGGGCTTTAACCCCAGGCAAAGTCACGCGCCGTGCCGGGACCGCCGTCGGGCTCGTCCGGGACGGACTGCACGGGCGGAAGCTTCGGAGGCTCCATTGCCGGCGGCAGCGGGACGGCCTGGAACTCCCGGGTGTCGTAGCGCTTCGGCCAGTGCTCGACCGGAGCTTCCGCGGGGGCCGCCGCCGGGGTTGCAGGCAGTTCGTTCCGCGTTTCTTCGACCATCCCGAGCGCAGCGCGCAGCAAGGTCTCGACGCGACGGACCTCCGTGAATAGCCGTTCGCGCTCGCTCTGGGCGCCGCGCGTCACCGACCGTGCGTCCTGGTGCGCCTCGGCGATAATCAGCTCCGCTTCACGCTTGGCCGCTTCGCGGATCTCCGTCGAGGCCTTCTCGGCCGCAACGAGCGTCGAGGCGAGCAGCGACTCACGCTGCTTCACCTCGGCGAGAACCTTCTCGACGTCTTCGAGCTTGTCGGTCAGCTCACCGCGGTCGCGCCAAACCTCTTCGAAGCTGTCCGCGATATCTTCGATCAGCTTCTCGGTCTCGAGCTTCCGATAGCCACCGAACGTCGACCGGCCGATCTTCACGTGCCTCAGCTCAACGGGTGTGTACCGCATGCCTCTCCTCCTTTAGTGCAGGCGCCCGAGGATCGCGAAGAGGATCCGCTCGAGCACGATCAATGCCAGGACGGCGACCATCGGCGAGAAATCGAACGGCCCTGCCGAGAACGGCAGGATCCGACGCCAGAACCGAAGGTAGGGCTCGCAGACGTCGTAGAGGAAGCGCTGCACCGGCTTCAGGGAAGAGGGCAGCTGCACCCAGGACGTCAGGATGTACGCCAGGATCGCCAGGATGTAAACGCCCACGAAGACGTTCACGAACAGCTCGACTTGACTGATGGCGTCGAAGACCATGGCGCTCCCCTTCGCGCCGTGGGCGGTTTTTCCTACGCACTGGCGGCGGCAGCGGAGCCGGGCTCGCCCCGGCGGGAGCTGCCGCCGGCCGGTGGCGTCACGCCTGGTTGAAGAAGCCGCCGCGCTCTAAGAGCGCCGCGCGCTGCTCGGCGGAGACCTCGACATTTCGCGGCGTCAGCAGGAAGACCTTGTCGGCCACCCGCTGCATCCCGCCGTTCAGTGCGTAGGTCAGCCCGCTCGCGAAGTCGATCAGGCGCTTCGACAGCTCGGTGTCGGCGCTCTGCAGGTTGAGGATCACGGGGATCCCCTGCTTGTACTTGTCGGCGATCTGCTGGGCGTCGTTGAAGCTGCGCGGCAGGACGAGATGGACCTTGACGCTCGAGGGGTTCGGCACGGCCTCGATCTGCGGGCGCAGGTCGCGGACGCGGCCCCGCTCACGCTCGGTGCGGGCTGCGGCCCGGATCGCAGGCACGCGAGTGGTCGGCTGGTCGGCCTCCGACTCGGTCCAGTCGTCGAAGTCCTGCCCGCGCCGCCGGGGCGTCAGCCGCCTGACGTTCGGGCGCTCGCTGTAGCTCTGCTCGAGACTCTCCTCGGCGATGAAGCCGTCCTCGTCCTCCCAGTCGTCGTCCTCCTCGGCGATGCCGAAGTAGACGAGTGTGCGTGACCAGAGATCTCCGAGAGCCATTAGCAGGGAATCTTAATCGCGAAAGAGGATCGAACCGACGCGGACGTACGTGGCCCCTTCTTCGGCAGCGACCGCGTAGTCCTGCGTCGTCCCCATCGAGAGGTCGCGGAGGCCGTGCTGGGCGGCCAGCTCCCTCAGCCGTTCGAACCACGCGCGTGACTGCTCGGGCGTTGCGGCAGCGGGCGGCATCGTTGAGAGCCCCCGGACGTCGTAGCCGAGGTAGGCGGCGATCTCGACTGGGTCGACCCCACCCTTGGACTGCTCGCCGGCGAGGTTCACCTGGACGAGCGCAGGCACCTCGAGCCGTCGCGCGGCGGAGTCCGAGTCGAGCGAGTGGACGAGCTCGCAGGTGCGGTTGACGATCTTGACCTTGTTCGACTGCAGCTGTCCGATGAAGTGCCAGCGGAACGCATCGCCGTACTCCGCATGCTTGGCCTCGAGGTCCTGCGCCCGGTTCTCGCCGACGACGGTGATGCCCGCGTCGACGAGCGCCGCCATGTCGGGCAACGCAACGTATTTCGTCGCCGCGACCACGGTCACGTTCGGGCCGACCTCGTCCTGGATGCGAGCGAGGCGCTCGCGAATCACCTCAGGTGACGGCACCGATCACTCCCTGGACGCCGCGCTCGCGGCCGTCGCGCCGGTGCGAGAAAAACAACTCCGGGTGGTCGCGTGTGCAGAGGTCGACGCGTTCGACGCGCGAGACGCCTGCCGCGCGCAGCGCGCGCTCGGCGGCTTGCCACAGGTCGAGCTTTCCATCCACGGTGAGATCCTCGTCGAACAACCGCGAGACCTCGGGCCCGACCGCGTAACAGCAGGGACCAATCGCCGGTCCCACAACGGCCGCCGTGCGGTGCGCCGAAAGCGCTTTCACGCCTTCGGCGATCACACCTTCCGACAAACCGCGCCAGCCGGCATGCAGGACGGCGATCGCCCGCGGACCTTCGGTTCGCACAATCGCGATCGGCAGGCAGTCCGCGGACATGGCGAGCACCGGCAACTGCGGCTCCTCCGTCCAGAGCCCGTCACCCGGCAGACCGCGCGTCGTCGGGCCTGCGTGGTGCACGGTCGGTGAGTGGACTTGCTTGTTGAACGCGAGCCGGTCAAACGGCAGACCGAGTGACTCACAGGCGAGCCTGCGGTTCTCCTCCACCCGGTCGGGGTCATCGCCGGTGCCGCGCGTCAGGTTCAACGACGCGTAGACGCCCTGGCTCACGCCGCCGATGCGCGTCGTGAACGCGACGACGTAGCCGGGCTCGTCCCAGAAGATCACTGAAGCGCTTTCGCACGCGCCAGCAGCTGCTCCCGCGTGTTCAGCTCCGGCGCCTTCACGACCTCGTCGAGCAGGGCGCGCAACGTGCGCCCGATGTCGGGGCCGGGCTTGAAGCCGATGCCGATCAGGTCGTCCCCTCCGACCGCGAGGTCGCGCAGCCGGTGCGCAGCCGTCTTCTCGCGCTCGACCACCTTGCGCAGCTCGCGCAACCGTTCCAGGTCCTTCTCGTTCGCAGGCCCCTTGCCCAGCAGGTCTGCGCGCTTGTGGTCGAGCAGGTCGAAGGTCAGACCGATCCCGTAACGCTGGAGCAAGCGCCGCGCGCGCACCCCATCTGCGCGTCCCGGGTCGAGCATGTGCGCGCGCACGATCCGAACGACGCGCTGCCGAACGTCCGTCGGATAGCGGAGCCTGTCCAATGCGGCTGCAGCGAGATGCGCGCTCACCTGCTCGTGACTCTGGGCCGAGTACCCCGGCTTCGCGTAGTAGTGGAGTCGATCATCCGTCCCGCGCCAGGCGACGTGCGGCTTGCCCAGGTCGTGAAAGAGAGCCGCGAGCCGCACGCGCAGCGGCGCCCCCGCCTTGGCCGCGGCCTGGACGACCTCGAACGTGTGCTCGTCGACCGTCATGTCGTGGTAGCGGCTCTCCTGCTCGAAGCCGATCGCTTCCTTGAACTCCGGGAGCAGGTGCTCCAGGACGCCGGTGTCACGCGCAAGCCGGAGCGCCTTTGCCGGATGCTTGCCCATCAGCAGCTTCGACAGCTCCCCCATCCCGTCAGCGGCGAGCCCGCCGCCGATGCGTTCACCCGAGACGTGGCGCACGCTCTTTGCCTCTTCGCGCATCTGGACGAGTGTCTGCTCGTCCGGATCGAGATCGAGCTGCGACACGAAGCGCAGGCCGCGCACAAGTCGAAGCGGATCTTCGGCGAAGCTGTTCGGCGTCACCGTGCGCAGGACGCGGCGCGCGAGATCCTCCCGGCCGTTGTGCGGGTCGACCACGGTTCCGTCGCTGAGCCGACGGGCCATCGCGTTGATCGTGAAGTCGCGGCGATCGAGGTCGTCCTCGACCGAGGCCGACGGGTCGACCACGATCTCGAAGTCATGGCGACCGGGGCCGGTCGAGACCTCGCGGCGCGGAGGCGCCAGCTCGATGCCGGCGCGCGCCTGCTTCCGAACCTCGGCATCGCGCGGGAAGAAGCGCACGCCCACCGTCTTTCCCGCGACAACGAGCTCCTCGGAACGGCCGTGCGGCTCAAGCGCTGCCAGCAACCCCTCGATGTCGACGCCGGGAACGAGGAAGTCTGCGTCCTTCGACTCGTGGCCGAGCACCTCGTCGCGCACGGCGCCGCCGACGACGTACGCGTCCAGCCCCAGTGACCGGACGTACTCCTCCACAGGAGAGGCTCTAGACGAGTGCGATCGCCTCGATCTCGACGAGCGCGCCGGACGGAAGCTTTGCGACCTCGACGGTCGACCGCGCCGGCGGCGTGGATCCGACGTGCTTCGCGTACACCTCGTTCATCCCCGCGAAGTCGTCGAGGTTCTGGAGGAACACGGTCGTCTTGACGAGCTGGACGAGCGAGCTCCCCGCTTCCTCGAGGATCGCGCGAAGATTCGTGAAGACTTGCTCGGTCTGCGCTGTGATCTCGCCGCCCATCAGTTCCTTCTGGCCCGGATGCAGCGCGAGTTGGCCCGAGACGAAGACGAAGCCGCCGGCCTTGATCGCTTGCGAGTACGGCGCGCCCTGGAACGGCGCCGGGGCTGCTTCGGTGCGAACGACTTCCTTGCTCACGTCTCCTCCTTGCTGTCGGGAACCGGCCGGCAGGCCTGACCGAGCGCGGCGCCGACCGCTTTGAAGATCGCTGCGAGGACGTGCTGCGGGTCGGTGCCCTCGACGAGCCGCACGTGCAGGTTCAGACCGGCCGCGATCGCGAGCTCCTGCAGGAAGGTCGAGGCGACGTCCGTCGCCAGGCCGCCCACCCGCTGGCCCGAAAAATCGACGTTCGTGACGAACCGCGGCGTGTCGTCGCGCTCGAGCGCGGCCGAGGCGAGGGCCTCGTCGGCAGGCGCAAGCGCCCAACCGGTACCGGCGTTTGCGGCCAGCCGTTCGCCGAGGGCTGCTCCCAACGCCCGGCCGGCGGCGGAAACCGCCTCGTCGGTGCTTCCCGGAGCCACTTCGAGGGACAGCTTGAAACGCGCCGTGCGGGCGAGCTCTCCCACGAGATGATCGAGCACGGGCAGGCCGGTAGCGACGTTGGCGCTACCTTCGCGCGCCAGCTCGACGCGTACTCCCGTCTGGGTCTCCGGCATCGGGCCGGAGCGTACCCGGTCGGCCCACCCCACTTACAACGGTAGGCCGAACGGCCTATTGGCTTTGTGGCCCTTCCAACCTAGGTTGAGGTGCGGGAGGTTGGGTGTTTTGAGGAGGAAGGGCGTGAGCTGCTTTGCGGCGGCGGTAGCGGCGTTGTCTGTCGTACCGACTGCATTAGCCGACCGAATCGTCTCGGTCGGATATCAGACACCCTCCGCACTGCAGGGACTGAACGTCACGTCCCGCGTCAGCGCCCTCCGCACAGCCGAGGTTCGCCTCCCGGGCGTTCGCGCGGAGCGAGCACTCCGCTCGCGGCCCGGCATTCGATTCGTTCAGCCCGTCCGTCCGCGCGCGAACATGGGTGCGCCTTCGATCCCGCTGTCGACCACCGTCACGGTTCCCGAGTGGCAGTGGACCGCCGCGCACGCCGACCTCGTGCCTGCGTGGGTCCAGCAGGCGGCCGGCGGAATCACGATTGCGGTGATCGACACAGGTGCAGATCTCCTCGCACCGAGTCTCGCCGCGAAGGCGCCCGCATCGTGGAACATCGCCACCGGCACGAGTACCGTCCGGGACGCGATCGGCCACGGGACGTTCGTCGCCTCCCTCGCCGGCGGCGCGATCTCCGATCCCGCCGGCATGTCCGGGTTCGGCGGTGAGGCACGGCTGCTGATCGTGCAGGCGAACCGTGGCGGCACCGGCTTCTCCGACATCGACGAGGCGAATTCGATCGTCTACGCGGTCGATCACGGCGCGAACATCATCAACTTGAGCCTCGGCGGCGCGCAGACCTCGCTCGTCGAGCGCTACGCGATCGACTACGCCGCCCAGCACGGCGTGCTGCTCGTTGCGGCGGCGGGCAACTCGGCCGACCAGGGCAACCCCGTCGTCTATCCCGCGGCGCTCCTCGGCAAGTCGGCCCTCGTGGTCGGCGCGTCGAACGCAGGTGGCACCCGCGCCTCCTTCTCGACCACCGGTCCCTACGTCGACCTGCTCGCCCCGGGCGTCGACGTGCTCGGTGCACTCGCGACGGGGATCCCCACCGGGTTCTTCACGCCGGTCGCCACGCCCGGCGCCAACGGCACCTACGGCTACGGAACAGGCACCTCGTTTGCCGCGCCGGAAGTTGCAGGCGCTGCCGCTCTCGTCTGGGCTGCGAACCCCACGCTCGACGCGGCCGGCGTGGCCGCCACGCTCGAGGCGACCGCGAGCGGTCAGGGCTCGTGGACGAAGGACGCTGCGTTCGGTGCAATCGACATCGCCGCCGCCGTACAGCGCGCCCTGGGTGGTGTACCGCCGACCGTCTCAACGCCCGTCGTGACCGCGAAGCCGAATGCGAAGGCGCCGGGGGCGAAGGTCCGCGCCGCGACCAAGAAGACGAAGCGCGTCCGGGCAAAGCCCTAGCTATAGCTAGAGGCTTGATGTGGATTGGCGTGCTTGCGGGGATGGCTCAGACCAAGCAGGTCGCACGGGTCGGGCGCAGGGCATAGCGGGGTCTACGTTCAAGCCCGACCCGGGTCGAGCTGCGCCGCGCCTGAGCCACCATCCGTGAGTGCGTTAGATCCACATCAAGTCTCTACCAGGAGGCTTACCCCTCGACGCGTTCGATGCGCGCGCCAAGTGCCCGCAACCGCTCGTCGATCCGTTCGTACCCCTTGTCGATCTGGTAGGCGTCACCGATCGTCGATATGCCTTCCGCGCACAGTGCCGCGATCACCATCGCCATGCCGGCGCGAATGTCGGGACTCGACATCCGTTGGCCGTAGAGCTTCGCGGGGCCGGTAACGACAACGCGATGCGGGTCGCAGAGGATGATCCGCGCTCCCATCGAGACCAGCTTGTCGACGAAGAACAGCCGACTCTCGAACATCTTCTCGAAGATCAGGAGCGTTCCCCGCGCCTGGGTCGCGACGATCACCGCGATCGACGTCAGGTCGGCGGGGAACGCAGGCCAGGGGCCGTCCTCGATCTTCGGGATCGCGCCACCGAGGTCATCGACGACCACGAGTTCCTGGTCGGGTGGCACGCGCACCCAGTCGTCACCGACTTCGACTTCGACCCCGAGACGCCGCAGTACGGGTAGCACCGGCCACAGATCGTCCGGCGCGATGCCGTCGATCGTGATGTCTCCGCCCGTCACGGCAGCCATGCCGATGAAGCTCCCGACCTCGATGTGCTCGGGGGCGATCTTGTACGCGCCGCCGAAGAGGCGCTCGACGCCGGCGACGTGCAGCACGTTCGAGCCGATGCCGTCGATCTTCCCGCCGAGGGACGACAGGAACCGGCAGAGGTCCTGCACGTGCGGTTCGCTCGCCGCGTTTGAGATCATCGTCTTGCCAGGCGTAAGAGACGCTGCCATGACGGCGTTCTCCGTCGCCATGACGGACGCCTCGTCGAGGTGGATGTGCGCTCCGCGTAGCGTGCCGCTCAACTCGTAGCGCTCTCCGAACTCGAGCACGGCTCCGAGCTCGGCGAACGCATGGATATGCGGATCGAGCCGGCGCCGGCCGATCACGTCGCCGCCCGGCGGCGGCACGCTCGCGCGACCGAGCCGTGCCAGCAGGGGCCCGGCGATCAGGAACGACGCGCGGATGCGACTCGCAAGCGCTTCGTCGACTTCGTGCGAAATGTCCTGTGCGTGAATGCGCGCCTCGTTCTGCCCGATCCATTGGACCTCGGCGCCGAGTTGCGACAGCAACTCCATCATCGTCTCGACGTCGCGGATGCGCGGCAGGTTCGTCAGCGTGACGGGCTCGTCCGTCAGGAGGCACGCCGCGAGGATCGGCAGCGCGCCGTTCTTGTTCCCGGATGCGCGCACGCGACCCGAAAGCGGGTGGCCGCCTTCGATCACGAATGAGTCCGACGCGGGTCTGACGATGGTCGAGGCCATGAGCCGCACTATGCTAGCCCCACGGTGAATCCGACCCGCGAACAGGCCTGGGTAACGCTCACCCGCTATACGAAAAGCGAGGCGTTGCTCCGCCATGCGCTCGCCGTCGAAGCCTCGACCGCCTGGTATGCCCGGCAGCTCGGCGAAGACGAGGAGCTATGGCGCGTGACGGCGCTCCTCCACGACTTCGACTACGAGATCCACCCCACCCTCGACAAGCACCCGCAGGACGGGGCACCGATGCTCCGCGAGGAGGGCTACCCCGAGGAAGTGATCGACGCGATCCTTTCTCACGCGAACCATCTGTCGGTGCCGCGCGACACACCGTTGAAGAAAGCGCTCTTCGCATGCGACGAGCTGTCCGGGTTCGTCCACGCGTGCGGGCTCGTTCGGCCGACCGGGCTCGAAGGACTCGAACCGAAGTCCGTCAAGAAGAAGCTCAAGCAGCCGTCATTCGCCGCCGGTGTCTCGCGCGACGACGTCTACGAGGGCGCGGAGCTGCTCGCGCTCGAGCTCGACCAGCACATCGCGAACGTCGTCGAGGCGCTGCAGCCGATCGCGCCCCAGCTCGGCCTGCGCGTCGAAGCCGCTTGACGGCACTGTTCGATCCCGCGCAGCACGAGGCGCTCACCGACGAGACCTGGGATGCGGGTCACGCACGCGCGGCAATCCGTGCGATCGTCGACGACGCGGAAGACGCGTTCGCCGACGGTTGGCCGACGCACCCGGCAGACGCCGAAAGCCCGGCCGACTTCGAACGCCGCTTCCGGACGGTCTACATCGGTGGTGCAGGCATCGTCGGCGCGCTGACCGCGCTGCAGAACCGCCGGCTCGTGGAACTGCGCCGCGATTACGTCCCGTACCTCGAGCAGCCCTATGTGCCTGACTTTCCCGACGAGAACCCCGACTCCAGCCTCTGGATGGGAGAGACGGGCATCCGCCTCGTACTGCAGCGGCTCGCACCCACGGCGGCGAACGCCGATCGGCTCGAGGCTTTGATTCGCGCGAACCGGAGCGACGAGCGGTGCGAGCTGATGTGGGGCAGTCCGGGGACGATGCTTGCGGCGGATCAGTTGCTCACGCTGACCGGCGACAACCGGTGGCACGAGCTGTGGCGAGAGAGCGCCGATTGGCTGCGCTCCCGCTGGGACACGGACACCGACCTCTGGACGCAGGAGCTCTACGGGAAAGAAGATCAAATCGTCGGACCTGCGCACGGCTTTGCGGGCTGCGTGCTGGCACTCGCTCCGCACGCCGACGAAGAAGTTCACCGGCGGGCCGCGGCGGCGGTTCGCCGGTACGCCGTCGAGGAAGGTGGGCTCGCCAACTGGACACCGGCGACTTCACACAACGGTCTGCAGAACTCGCGCGGCCAGATCCGCGTGCAGTGGTGTCACGGCGCGCCCGGCATCGTGTCGTCTCTTTCGCAGATCGCGCCGGGCGATGACGAACACGAACGGTTGCTGCTCGCGGGTGGCGAGCTGACCTGGCGCGCCGGCCCGCTCGCGAAGGGCGCGAACCTCTGTCATGGCACCGCAGGAAACGGCTATGCGTTCCTCGCGCTCTTCGAGCGGACAGGCGATGAGCTCTGGCTCGAACGGGCGCGGGCGTTCGCGATGCACGCCGCTGCTCAAGTCGAGCGCTGGCGCGACGAGCACGGTCGCGGCCGGTACACGCTCTGGACCGGCGATGCCGGCACCGCCCTGTTCCTCGCCGACAGCATCGACGGCGCAGGGACCCTGCCGCTGCCCTAGAGCCCCTCAACCAGGCGCTGGAGGTCGCTCTCGTCGTTCCACCAGCCGACGGACGCACGGACGAGGCCGGTCCCCGGGAGCTCGCGCACGACCACGCCGCGCTCGTAGAGAGCGGCAACCGTCTCGGCGGCGGCACCGGCCACGCGGAACGAGACCAGAGTCGCCTGCCCCGCCTCCGTCACCACGTCGAGACCGCGCTCGAGCAAGAGCTCGCGGCAGCGCTCGGAGAGCTTTCGGGCTCGTTCGAATCGCTCTGCAGGCAGGTCGGTCAGGGCGGCCTCGAACCCGGCAAGCGACGACGCGGGCGTAAACGTCCGGTCGAAGCGCGCGGCGCCGGCCTTAGGCTCCCAGGTCCCCTCGGCGATGTCGTACCTCTCGGCGCTCGGGTACGCGATCAGCCTCGCCGGCAAGGCGTCTGGCTCGCGAACGTAGAGCGCGCCCGTCGCGTCGGGACCGCACAGCCATTTCTGCGCGCTCACCGTGTAGTAGTCCGCTGCGGTGGCATCCTCGTCGATCGCGCCTGCGGCCTGCGCGCCGTCGATCAGCACCGGAATGTTCGTCGCCTCCCGCAGTTCGCGCCACGGGAACACCTTGCCGTCGATCCACGACACCGCCGAGGTCGCGATCAGGCGGGTGCGCGGCGTGACCTGAGCTCTGATCAGGTCGAAGACGTCGGCCGCAGGCACGTCCCGCACCCGCGCGATGCGGAGGGTCGCGCCCGATGCCGCGAGCGGGCCTGTGAGCCCGAAGTGCTCCGCGTCGGTCGTGACCACGTCGTCGCCTTCACCGAGCGCGAGACCCGAGACGACGACCTGGATGCCACTGGTCGTCGAGTCGGTCAAGGCGATGTGATTCGCCTGCACGCGGACGACGTCGGCGATCAGCGCGCGGACGCGCTCGCGGCGCTCGAGCATCGCCTCGAAGTACGGATTTCCCCCTCGGCCGTGCTCACCTTCCCACCTCCGCAGCGCGCCCTCGGCTTCGAGCGTCGTGCGCGCAAGCGGCCCGAAGGTGCCTGCATTGAGGTAGGCGAACCGGTCGAGAACGGGGAAGCGCGCGCGAGCCTCGGGCCAGCTCACCGGATGTCCAGCTCCACGGGCGCATGATCGGAGAGGAGCCGGTCGCCGTGCCTACGCTGGTCGTCCGGCCAGAGGCGCAGCGGGCTGACGTTCGCGCCGCGCACCAGGATGTGGTCGATGCCGGGTCCCGGCTCGGAAAAGCCCCACTCCGGGCCTGTCAGGTCGGCGAGCGTCCGCGACCGTGCGGAACGGACGTTGAAGTCGCCCGCGAGCACGACGACGTCTTCCGGTGCCGCCTTCGAGACGGCGAACCACGCCGCTCGCAGCAGCTCGGCGTCGGCGAGCCGCTCGTCAGCGGCGTAGCTCGTGCAGTGCATGTTCGTGACGAAGAACGTCCGCCCGCCCGGCTCCAGCAGGCGCAGCCCCTGGACGATCCGCCGTTCCTTCCCCCAACCGAGACGCGCCACAGGCCCGAGCCGCAGCGCGCGCGATTGGGCACGCCGAAAGCGATGCGAGTTGAGAGTCAGCGTCTCGTGCGCGAGTACGCGTAGTCGCGGTGAGACCTGCATCGCGTTGCCCTGCCCTGCGAAGGCCGAGCGGAGCAATCCGTGGTTCGGTTCGGTCAGCCGGCGTCCCAGCTCAGCCGGGATCGGCACAGGCCCGAGGGACGGCCGGGCTCCAACGTCGCCCGCGGTGAAGCGGCCGAGCGACCACGCAGGCAGCTCCTGCAGGCACACCACATCAGGCTCGCCCGCTGTCACCAGCCGGATCATCTCGTCGAGAAACGCCTCGCGCTGGGGCGGCACGGTGTTCCCATGAAAGAGGTTCCAGCTCCGGATGAGCACCCAACTACGCTACTTCGATGCGCGTGCTGCTTGCGGATCCTCCGGCTTTCACGCCCTGGTACGACCACGAGCTCGCGGCTGCGCTGGCACGGGCCGGCGCCGACGTCGAGCTCGCGACGTCCCGGTTCCGGTTCGGCGACCTGCCCGACCCCGATGGGTACCGGCGCACCGAACGCTTCTATCCCATCTCGTCGCGCGTCTTCAAGCGGTCGCGCCTGCGACTGCCGCTGAAGGCTCTCGAGCATCTCGACGTGATGCGCTCGCTCGCGCGTGCGCGAGCCGACGTGCTCCACCTCCAGTGGCTTGCGTTGCCACAAGCCGACGTTCGGCTGCGCTTCCGCTCGCCGTCGGTCTTCACCGCGCACGACCTCCTGCCGCGCCGTACGTCGTCGCGCGAGGGCTTGTGGCGTCGCTTGCTGGAGCGGTTCGATCGGGTTGTCGTTCATTCCGAACGCGGGCGAGAGACGCTGGGAGAGCTCGGGATCGAAGCACGTGTGATCCCCCACCCCGTCTATCCGAGCACCGCGACGCACGCCGACGACGGCCGTACGCTGCTCTCGCTCGGGGTGATCCGTCCCTACAAGGGGCTGCCCGATGCGATCGAGGTGACCCGACGCCTGCCGGACGCGCGGCTGCTCGTCGCGGGGGACCCCGCGATGCCGCTCGACGGGCTTCGCGCTGCCGAACGGGTCGAGTGGCGGTTGGGCTACTTGCCGCAATCCGAGCTAGAAGCGCGGCGCCGTTGGCGTGCTTGCGTACCGGATGCCCGCGTACACGAAGCCCGAGATCAACCGCT
>JBKJQL010000038.1:0-11119 GCA_046594035.1 Gaiellaceae bacterium | reverse complement strand
ACTTCCCGCTCAACCTCGTCGCCCACAAGATCGCGCCCGCGCTCGCTGCAGGGTGCCCTGTGGTCCTCAAGCCGGCAGCGGCGACGCCGCTCTCGGCGCTCTTCCTCGCGGAGCTGGAACAAGAAGCGGGACTGCCCGCCGGCTGGCTCAACGTGGTCTCGGGCGCGTCCTCCGAGATCGGCGACGTGATCGTCGCCGACGAACGTGTGAAGCTGATCACGTTCACCGGCTCCGGCGTCGTCGGCTGGGGCCTCGCCGCACGGGCGCCGCGCAAGCGCGTCAAGCTCGAGCTCGGGAACGCAACGCCGGCAATCGTCTGCTGCGACGCGCCCGCGGGCACTGCGGCGAAGCTCGCGGCGAACGCGTTCTCGTTCGCGGGCCAGAGCTGCATCTCGGTCCAGCGAATCTTCGTGATGGCCGATGCCTGGGAGGACTTCGTCGCCGAGTTCGTGCCGAAGGTCGAGGCCCTGAAGGTCGGCGATCCCGGCGACGCCGACACCGATGTCGGACCGGTGATCTCGCGCGGCGAGCGCGAGCGGATCCTCGACTGGATTCGCGCCTCGAAGGGCGAGGTGCTGACGGGCGGCGAGGCCGACGAGCATGGGCTGATCCATCCGACCGTGATCGCCAACCCCGCCCCGGACGACAAGGTCCAGTGCGAGGAGGTCTTCGGCCCCGTCGTGACCTTGACGCGCACGGTCAGCCTCGACGACGCGATCGAACGGGCGAATGCGACACGGTACGGCCTGCAGGCGGCGATCTTCTGCCGCGACCTTCCGACGTGCCTCGAGGCCGCTCATCGACTCGAATTCGGCGGCGTCGTCGTCAACGAGGCTCCCACCTTCCGCGCAGACCAGATGCCGTACGGCGGCATCAAGGATTCGGGAAACACGAAGGAAGGCCCCGCCTGGGCAGTCCGGGAGATGACCGAAGAACGTCTCGTCGTTTTAAGCCTCTAGCTTCCGGTCACTAACCGGAGCATGGCTGGCTCTTTCTTTCTGGCGCTCGCCTTGGTGCTCCTCGGCCCGATCGGTGCGGTCGCGCTTTCCGGCGCAGGTTGGGTGCTCCTGCCCATCCTCGTCATCGTCGCGATCCTCATCGTCGTCCGCGCGTTCGCGGGCGGGCGCGAGACCACAAACGTCTAAAGCCCACCGGGCGCCTAACTACACTCGGACCAGATGTCCCCGCTCCTTCGCAGGCGTACGCCCGATGTCGAGGGGATCTCCCCACGTCGCCCGCACGCCGGGGTCCTCCGGCGCGAGCGCCGCGCGCTCCTCAAGGCCCGCGCCGACGCGCTCAGCGAGCTCGGCGGCCTGCTCGTCGAGATGTACCGCCGGGGCAGCCTTCGCGACGACCTCCTCTCCGAGCGCGCAGCCGTGATCGTCGGCATCGACGCACGCCTGGCCGAGATCGAGGCGCTCCTGCATGCGGGCCGCAACGTGCCTCGCTGCGAGTGCGGCGCCCCGATTCTCCGTGGCTCCCGCTTCTGCCCGAACTGCGGCCGGCCGCACGGTCCGGCTGACGAGGGCGTCTCGGAGGAGACGATCATCGAACCGGCGCCCGAGGGCTGATGGACGAGCGCGAAACGGCGATCTCCGCGGCCGACCAGACCTGTCCGCGCTGCGGTGCTGTGCGCGAGCCGAACCAGCGCTACTGCCTGGAGTGTGGGCTCGTCCTGCCGGAGGTGACGGGGCGGCTGCCCTCGCTCCGCCGCCGCTGGATCCGCCACCTCGGCTGGTACCCGGGCGACTGGATCTGGGTGTCGCTCCTGACGCTCGTCGTCGCGACGACGGGCGCGGTCAGCGCAATCGTCCTGACGCGGCATGTCAACGACGCAGGCGCGACGTTCTATCGCCCGCCGACGGCCGTCTCGGTCACCGAGCCCACCCCGGTCCCGACCGCCACCACTCCGACGACCGTGACGGTCGACACCGCGACGCTGCCCACGGCGCCCGAGCCCACGACGACCGCGCCGAAGCCCGCCGGCCCGAAGAACGGGCGATTCCCGTGGCCCCGGAACCAGAACGGCTGGTCGATCGTGCTCGTCTCCTATCCGAAGGTGAACGGCCGACCGTCCGCGTTCCAGACGGCGGACAAGGCCGCGCGGTCGGGGCTGCGCCAGGTCGGGGTGCTCGATTCCAGCCTGTACGCGAGCCTCCAGCCCGGGTACTACGTCGTCTTCACCGGTGTCTACCCTGCGAAAGCCGACGCGGACACGGCGGTGGCCACTGCGCGGCAGGCCGGATTCAGCGGGGCCTATTCGCGGCAGATCGCGCGCTAGGCGGAAACATCCGTGTGTAGGGGGCGCGATCGAGGGTAAGGATCGGGCTGTAACCCAAGGGACGTTTACTGGCAAGACAACATTTGTAACAGCCCTGGTGGAGCAGGTAGAGTCGTCGCCGTAGCGCTGACCGAGGGCAGGATTTACCGCTTCTTAAAGGGCGTTTTGGCTACAGTCGAGGAGAGCGACCAGCACCAGATGGACGAGCGGATTCTTCATATTCAGCACTGCATGTATCAGTACTCCCGAGCGATCTATCGCTCGATCAAGGACCTGATCGACCCTTACGTCGACCAAGAGACGCAGCTCGAGTACCGGCGTGAGGTCCTGGCCGCGACCGAGGGGACGATGCAGCGCCTCGCTGCAGATCCTCATTACTTCGCCAAGCCCGACAAGGCGCTGTTCCAGGATATTCGGCGCTACTTCCCGATCACGGTTCAGGCGCAGGTCGCCTGGGCGGTGAACCAGGGAGTCGACGCCGCGGTGAGCTTCGTCGAGGAGCAGATCGAGGCCGGTGCATTCGACGGTGGTGTCGCACGCTGCCGTGCGACGACGCGCAAGGGCAAGGCCTGTCAGCGCACGCCGCTGCCGGAACGCGACTACTGCCCCTCGCACCAGCACCTCGAGCGCTCAAAAGCAGCAGCGTGAACCTGATTGCCGGTGGACGTACAACCGCGTCCCGCAGTTAGCGGCAACCAGGTTCATGAGTTGAGCGTCACGGCCTGCGCCGCTCTATTGCTGCGCTAGGCTCGCTGTCCCGGCCTCGGCTCGACGGAGCCGCCGGAAAACACCGATGAGCCACGACACCGACAAGTTGATCCGCCAGCTCTCGCTGGTGGCGTTCCTGATGGCCGAGCGGCGTCCGCTGACGGCGCGGGACATCAAGTCGAACGTCGAGGGGTATCAGGAGATGAGCGACGAGGCGTTCGCGCGCCGTTTCTACTCCGATCGTGCCGAGCTCGTATCGCTCGGCGTCCCGCTCGACTCGCAGCGGGACGAGTTCACGGGCGAGGAGCTCTACACCCTTCGCGCTGAGCGCTACTTCCTGCCCGAGCTCGAGCTCGACGACGAAGAGCTCGCAGCCCTGCAGACCTGCTTCTTCCTCCTCGAAGGCCGGTTCGCCTACGCCGAGCCGCTGCGACTCGCGCTGCAGAACCTCGCGCTCGGCCGTTCCGCAGGGCCGCTCGCAGCAACGCCGACTGGCACGGCCGGACGCGTCGAAGTGCGCGACCCGGACTACTCGCTCGAACTGCAGGGGCGTCTCGGCAAGCTCGAGGGCGCGATCTCGAAACAGCGCACCGTCAAATTCCGTTACTGGTCGATCTACCGCGACTCGGAAGAGGAGCGCACGCTGAACCCGTTTGCGCTGCTCCCGGAGAACGGCTCGTGGTACGTGATCGGCCACGATCTCGAGCGCGACGACGTCCGCACGTTCCGCGTCTCACGCATCCGCTCCGACATCCGTTTCGCAACGCGGCGCGAGCGCGACTTCCGCCTACCGCCCGAGTTCGACGTCGAGAACTACCGCGGCCGCGCCGAGTGGCAATTCGGCGAGATCGCCGGCCGGGCCCAGATCGAGGTGGCGCCGGACACCGCATGGTGGGTCGAGCGCGCCTACGGCGGCGAGCGCAATCACGTGGAGGACGACGTCTTCACGACCGAGTACGCCTCGTCGGACATGCTCGCGCGTTGGATCCTCCGCCAGGACGGGCGCGCGGTGCCGCTCGAGCCCTCGGAGCTCCGCCGGCTCGTCATCGAAGGCGCGCGAGCAGCGCGCATCGCACACGAGGGCGCCCCGCCCACTCCGGCGGCCGAGGTCGTCGCAGGCGAGAGCGACGGCGCGGTCGAGCGCTTCGCCGGCCCCGTCGCCCCCGAGCGCTTCGGCGTCCTGCAATCGCTTCTTGCGTACCTGCTCACCTCGTGTGGTGAAGAACGTGAGGGCGTGATCCAGGTTCACGAGCTCGTCGAGCGCTTCTCGATCCCTCGCGAGCAGATCGAAGAGCATCTCTCCCTGCTCAACCTCGTCAACTTCGGCGGCGGCTGCTATGCCGTCTACGCCGAGCTACAGGGGGAGGAAGTGCACGTCGACAAGGAGCTCTTCGGTGACACGTTCCGCCGCCCGCCGCGTCTGACTCCGCTCGAAGCGCGCGCGATCCGCCTTGCGCTCGAGTTCGTCGGGCCGATGGTCGCCGCAGGTGCGCACTCGCCGCTCGAGCGCGTGCGCGCAAAACTCGAGCAGACCTTCGGCGCTTTCGACCTAACGCAGACCCCTGCGCCGCACGTTGGCGAAGAGGAAGGCCTCGTGGACAAGCTCACGCAAGCGATCGACGAGCACAAGCTGGTCGAGATCGAGTACCTGAAGCCCGAGGAGCAGGAAGTCGTGACGCGCACGGTCGAGCCGTACTCGATCGAGCGCCGCCTTCCCAACTGGTACGTCCACGCCTGGGACGTCGAGCGCGACCAGCCGCGCTCCTACCGGCTCGACCGCATGCGGAGCGCGAAGGTGCTGAAGAAGAGCTTCGAACCGCGCGAAGGCTTTGACCCCGCCGAGTTGCACGGCGCAACGAGCGCGCGCGTCTGGTACTCGCCGGCCGTCGCTCGCTGGGAGATCGAGAAGGGCGCCCGCCCTCTCGTCGACGGCGCAGCGATCGCGGACCGCTCGGTCGGCAGTGCGGAGTGGCTCGTCGGCGAGGTGGTCTCCTACCGCGGCGAGGCGATCGTGCTCGAGCCGGCGGAACTGCGTTCCCGTGTTGCGATTCGCGCCCGTGAGCTCGGCACCGAGCTCCGGCCGAACCGCACCAAAGCTTAGACCGGCAGGTTCACGGTGAACGTCGCGCCGTGCCCCGGCGCCGACGAGACCGCGACCGTGCCGCCGTGCGTCTCGGCGATCGAACGGGCGATGTAGAGGCCAAGCCCGCTACCGGGCTTGGAGTTCCCGGACACGACCCGTCCGAACTTCTCGAAGATCAGCCGCTGGTCCTCCAGCGCGATCCCTGGCCCGCGGTCTCGCACCGACACGAGCACCGCGCCGTTCGCCTGCGACACGCGCACCTCGACGGGCTCCCCGGTGGGTGAGTACTTGACGGCGTTGTCGATCAGGTTGCCGAAGATCTGCCGCAGCCGCTCCGGGTCGCCCCGCACGACCGGCACGCCCGGCGAGACCTCCGCGACGATGGGCACCTCGTCCTGCCCCACCGCCGCCGTTGCGACCATATCGCGCACGAGCGCTGCGACATCGACGTCGCTGAAGCGATAGCTGAACGTGCCCGCGTCGATCCGCGAGGTATCGAGCACGTCGCCGATCAGCGCGGCGAGGCGCGACGTCTCGTCGCCGATCAGCGCGAGGAAGCTCTCCCGCTGGGCGGGTTGTAGCTCTCGCCACCGTGCCTGCAGGGTGCGCGCCGCACCGATCACCGCCGCCATGGGGCTACGCAACTCGTGCGACACGAGCGAGACGAAGTCGGCGCGCAGCGCCGACAGCTTCCGGAGCTCCTCCACCGTGTGGCGCTCGCTGTCGTACGCACGAATGTTCTGCACGGCGGAGGCGGCGAGGCGTCCGAGCAGGCTCGCGAGCTCGATCTCGTGCTCCTGGAACGCATTCGGCTCGCGACGGCTCAGCGAGATCAGCCCGACCGTGCGCGCACCGGCCAGAAGCGGTGCTGCAACCCGGGAACGCAGGCCGAGCGCGAGCAGCTGATCCTCTTCCCGGTATAGGGGCTCGGACATGTCGCGCCGGTACACGGTCTGACCACGCGCGACCACGTCCGCGATCAGGCTGTTGTCCGCGCTGAACTCGGCCCCTGCCGACATCCCGGGAGTTTCCTCGCCGGCCGTCGCGAGGATGCGCGCCGTTCCGTCCTCCGACAACACAATCGCCATACGATCGAACGGTATGAAACCGCGCAGCTCGCGGATGAACGCGTTGACCGCTTCGTCTATGTCGAGCGAAGAGCTAAGCGCGCGCGCGCAGCGGTTCGCGGCATCGAGCAGGTCGGCGCGCCGCCCGAGCCCGTCACGCAGCGCCTCCGCTTCTTCGGCGCGCTGCTCGACCGTCTCCCGCTCGTCGTTCAGCCGGAAGACTACCCAGCCGACGAGGACTGCCATCAGTACCCCCGCACCGGCCTGGAACGTGACGTACTCGACGTGATAGCGCACGTGGAACCAGTGCGAGCGTTCCCGCTCGAAGAGCGCTGCAACCGAAATCGCGGCGAGCGCAATAATGAGGCCGCCGCGCATGCCGAAGCGGATGGCGCCGAGGACGATCGTCAGCAAGAGCAGCTGCCGGGTCGGCGTCCCGAACTCGAACGCGTACAGCACCGTGAAGCTGGCGACGATCGCGAAGTCGAACACCATTGCGAGGAGCCGGTACCCACGCGTGTCCTGGACCGTGACGAAGAGCAGGAAGCCTCCGACCGCGAGCGCCGCCGTCATGAGCCAGGCGACCCTCTCGTACCCCGAGGGATAACCGTTCGTCAGTGTCACCTGCAGCAACGCGAACGGCACGGCTAGCAAGCGGACGAACGAGATCCACCACTCGATGGGGCGACGGGTCACGTGCGCGACCGCACACGTTCCAGTGCCCACGCCGCGTGCTCGGCGATCACTTCGTCCTCGTCGGCGGCGTGGCGCTCGAGCAGCGCAACGTGCTCAGCGCCTCCCGTGTTGCCGAGCGCGACGAGCGCGTTGCGGCGCAGCCAGCGCGGATCGTTTCGCGGCACGTAGAGCCGCGCGAACTCCTCGACCAGCTCCTCCCCGTCCCCTTCGAGCCAGGCGACGAGGTCGACGTGCGCGTCCTCCTTGGGGAGGTCGCCGCGCCGCTTCTCGACCCCGCGGTTCCACGGGCACACGTCCTGGCAGATGTCGCAACCGTAGACCTGCGCGCCGAGCGCTGACCGGTAGGCCTCCGGGATCGCAGCCGGCGCCTGCGTCCAGTAAGAGAGGCACTTCGTCGCGTCGAGCGTGCCCGGCTCGTCGAGCGCCCCCGTCGGGCACGCGTCGACACAGAGCCGGCACTCACCGCAGTCGGTCGCGAGCGGCTCGCTCGCTTCGAGCTCGACATCCGTGACGAGCGTGCCGAGCACGACCCATGAGCCGTGCCGACGCGTGATCAGCATCGTGTTCTTGCCGTAGAAGCCCACCCCGCTTCGCGCGGCAGCCTCGCGATCGACGTGCTGGTTCGCATCGACCAGCACGCGGTAGTTCCCGCCGAGCCTGCGGCCGAGCTCGTCGAGCCGCTCGCGCAGTGCTTCATACGCGTCGGCCCACGTGTAGCGCGCGAGGCGACCATGTCCCGCCTCGAGCGGCGCCTCCGGCGTCCAGTAGCAGGCCGCGGCGGAGATGACACTCCGCGCGCCGGGCAGCAGTAACTCGGGATGGCATGACTGCTCCGGCCGGGCCATCGTGAACTTCATGCCTGCGAAGAGGCCGCGTTCGCGACGCTCGACGATGTGCCGTTCGGTCTCGACATACGCCTCGGCGCGGGTCACGCCGAGCGCGTCGATCCCGAGCTCATCGCCCAACCGGCGGATGTCGTTGCTCGTCATGCGAGGATTGTGCCCTCGTGAAGGCGATTCGCATACATGAAGACGGCGGCCCTGAGGTTCTTCGCTACGAAGATGTGCCCGACCCCGAGCCCCGCGACGGGGAGGTGCTCGTCGAGCTGCGCGCCGCATCTCTCAACCACCTCGACGTCTGGATCCGCAAAGGACTGCCCTCGGTGCCGAAGCCGCGCATCCTTGGAGCGGACGGCGCGGGTGTGATCGCCGGCACGGATGAGCGCGTGGTCATCAACCCCGGGATCATGACGGACGGGAAGATGCACATCGTCGGCGAGACGATGGACGGGACGCATGCGGAGCTGATCGCGATCCCGCGCGACTACCTCCATCCCATCCCGGGCGACCTGAGCTTCGAGGAAGCCGCCGCGTTCCCGCTGACCTTCGAGACCGCGTACCGCATGCTCGTGCCGCGCGCGCGCCTGCAGGAGGGCGAGTGGGTCCTGATCTGGGGGATCGGGGGCGGTGTCGCGACCGCTGCGCTCTCACTTGCGAAAGCACTCGGCGCCCAGGTCGTCGTCACGTCGTCCGACGAGGCGAAGCTGGAACACGCGAAGGAGCTCGGCGCCGACGTGGCGGTCAATCACGAAACGGGCGACGTCGTCGCAGCGGTCAAGGCCGCAACGGGCGGCGGCGCGCACGTTGTCGTCGAGACCGTCGGCGAGGCGACCTGGAAACGTACGCTCGACGCGGTGCGTCCCGAGGGCCGGATCGTCGTCTGCGGCGCAACCAGCGGACCGAACCCGCCCGCCGCGCTGCATCGCGTCTGGTGGAAGCAACTCTCGATCCTCGGCTCGTCCATGGGATCCCCCGATGACTTCCAGGCGGTCTGGGATCTGATCGACGCCGGCCAGGCGAGGCCGGTCGTCGACCAGGTGTTTCCCCTGTCGGATGCGGCCGCGGCGCACGAGCGCCTCGAGGCCGGCCGGCAGCTCGGCAAGATCGTGCTGTCAATTCCGCGCTGAGAGGGCTGCGGCGGCGTTGCGCGCCCGCTGCCACGGGGTGCCGCCCCCGAGGACGACCTTCACCGCGCGGAACCTGAGCTTCGGCGCACAGGCCACGACGGCAGCGACGAGGTCGGCGATTGCCGGATCGAGGCGGTCGGCGCCGTGCACCGCGAGCTGGAGGGCGCCGAGGGAATGCTCGTAGTCGCCTGCGAGGTACCGCACGCGAGCGGTGTCGACCGCGTAGGCCGCCGGGAACGGCCAGTCCTCCGTCCAGCCCTCGTTGAGCTCGGCGAGCCCATCGTCGACCCGGTCGTCGATCGCCAGCGCAAACGCCTTGGCGCGGTGGCCGTCGTAGAGCAGGCCGCCGGGATCGCCCTCGAGCAGCAGCTCGGCCGCGCGATGCAGGGCCGCCGAGTCCTGCTCCTGCGCAAGCCGCCAGGTCTCGTCCCCGAAGCCTCTCCGTACTGTCATGTTTTCCATCTTGAACGAACGAGCGCCCCGGTGGTGGCCGGGGCGCTCGAGACAACATGCTGGAAGAGGAAGCGGTTGGTGCTTACGGGCCGGTCGCGGCGGCGAGCGTCACCGTGGAGGTGTACGTGCCGGCGAATGCGTTACCGGGGATCGCGACGTTGATCGTCGGCGTGACATCGACCTTGCCGAGACCGGTATTCACAGCCGCGTTGAAGAACTTGGCCGCCACAGTGCCGATCGTCAGCGGATAGGTGATGCCCGACGAGGTGGCGACGGTGCAGGTGCTGCCCGCCTTGCAGCCCTGGCTGACCGATGCGACCTGACCCTGGGCCAGCGTGTGGCCCGAGCCGTCGGAGAACACGGTTGCCGAGATCTGCAGGTTCCAGCCGGAGCCAGAGCCGCGGGCATCGACGACGCCGAGGATCGGCGCGTAGGACGCGGTCTGGTCGGTGCCGTCGAGGGTGTCCGTGATCGTCGGGTTCGACGGGAGGTTCAGGCTGATGCCGGCCGTGCCGGTCACCGTCGCCGTCGGGGTGAGCGTGCCTGCCAGTGCTGCGGTGGCCGCCACCAGGGCCAGAACCGCAAGTCCGAGAGTGATGATCATGCGCTGCCTCATGTGAATCAGTTGCTCCTCTTCCAGGGGATGGTCTTGCTTGACAACCCCAATATCGGCGGGCCCGGTGAGAAGCCCGGTGCCGAAGTGGTATGAAGCCGGGAGGTACGGAAAAGCGAGAATTGCAGCCGTTTTCAGGGCCGGTATCGGCCTGAGGGCCCGTCTTTAGGACTTACAAGACCGATTCTTGGCGACCGCTAGAGCGTCGGTCGAACGCCGGCGCGGGCCGGAACGACCCGGTGCCCGGCGACTCCACGCGCGTTCACGCGCACGATCAGGATCCCGCTGCGGCCCGAGGCGCCGCCTCCTGGAGGGAAGACGAAGTTGCCGAGTGTCCAGGCGACGAGCGTGTGCGCACGCGGGCGCTCGATCGGCCCGAAGACGTGCGGATGGGCGCCGAGCACGATCTGGGCGCCCGCTGCGAGCGCGGCGCCGGCCAGGGCACGCTGCTGCGCAGTTGGCTCTGCCTGGAGCTCGATCCCCCAGTGGAACCAGCACACGACCACGTCGGCCCGGAGGCGGGCGCGGCGCACGTCACGGGCGATGCCTTCGGCCCTGGCGGTGCCCGGCGAGCTCGACGTTGCCGGGAACCCTGCCGGGTTCACGTCCGAGTAACCGAGGAACGCGACGCGGATCCCACCGGCCTCGACCACGACCGGACGGTGCGCCGCCGCGAGATTCGCACCGGCGCCGACCGTCCTCAGGCCCGCGGCGTGCGCAGCGGCGAGCGTGTCGAGCAGGGCCGTAGCGCCGAAATCGCCCGTGTGGTTGTTGGCGAGCGACACCACGTCGAGCCCGCCAGCACCGGCAGCGCCCTGGACCACAGCCCTCGGCCCTCGCAGGTGGTACCGCTTGTCCCGGACGGGCGCCCCGCGTGCGGAGATGACGCCCTCGAGGTTCGCGGTCGCAACGTCCGCGGCCGAGAGCACTCCGCCGGCTTCGCCCCAGGGATAGGCGCCACCGAGCGCGGAAACCGTAGACGCAACCTGCTCGCCGGGCGTCACGTCACCGACGGCCGCGATCGTCAGGTCGCGCGTCCGAAGCTCCCCGACCGACAACACTCTTCCCTCGGTCCTGAGGGTCAGACGGTGCGGCCCCGCCGCGGGTGCGCGCGCAACGAGCACGAACTTGCCGAGCCTTCCGCTCTTCGTCCGGGCGAGCACGGCACCGTCGGAGACGAGCAGGACGGTCGCCCGCGACCGGGCGAACCCGGCGACGGCGAAGCGCGCGCCAGGGACGAGCCAGGACGCGA